>NZ_CP071632.1:0-62500 GCF_017357385.1 Rhizobium sp. NZLR1
CAGCCAGAGGGGAGGAGGGGAGAGGCTTTCGCCCTCGAGAACCCTCATGATCTTTCGGCGCGTGTCGTTCAAGCGCTTCTTCCCTATAAAAAATCAAAGATATTTTAAAAGGTTTCTATTTCTTAGAGTCGGTGTCTATCAAGGATTAAAATCCATCCACCGCCGATGCCATTTGTCGCGCGCGGGCAAAAAACATCGGAAGGATTTTGTCATTTGGCCAAAAGTCCGGGGAGAAGCTGAATCTGAAAATGATTTCAGATCCTTGTGGACGGACGATTTTCCCGATGCTTGTGGATAAACTGTGGACCTGTTCTCGACAAATCCAGCTGTTCCCCGTTTTCCACAAAGCCGGCAGAAACCGATCCGCAAAATTCGAAATGTGGATAAGCAGCCATGTTTTCCCTTGCCCGACACTGCCTCGCCGCCTTAGCTCTGTTTCATCCAGTCTTTTCAACAGGCAGCGGAAAATAACGTGGAGAACAGAACGAACTTCTTTCATCTGCATCTGATTTCTGACTCAACGGGAGAGACTCTGATCTCCGCCGGCCGCGCCGCATCGGCACAGTTCCGATCCGCCCAGCCGATCGAACATGTCTATCCGCTGATCCGTAATCGCAAGCAGCTGCTGCCGGTTCTGCAGGCGATCGACGATGCACCGGGCATCGTGCTCTATACGATCGTCGACCGGGAGCTTGCGAGCCTGATCGATGAGCGCTGCGTCGAGATGGGCGTTGCCTCGGTGAATGTGCTGGAGCCGGTCATGAATGCGTTCCAGATCTATCTCGGTGCCCCATCAAGCCGTCGGGTCGGAGCCCAGCATGTGATGAATGCCGGCTACTTCGCGCGTATCGAAGCGTTGAATTTCACCATGGATCATGATGACGGTCAGATGCCGGATGATTATAACGATGCCGATGTCGTCATCATCGGCATCAGCCGCACCTCGAAAACACCGACCAGTATTTACCTCGCCAACCGCGGCATCAAGACGGCGAACATTCCGATCGTCTATGGTGTGCCGTTGCCAGAGAGCCTGTTCATCGCCACCAAACCGCTGATCGTCTGCCTGATCGCCACCACCGACCGTATTTCCCAGGTGCGGGAAAATCGCATACTCGGCGCCACGCATGGCTTCGATCGCGAACACTATACCGATCGCGCTTCGATTTCCGAGGAGCTGAAATATGCCCGCTCGCTCTGCGCTCGCCATAACTGGCCGTTGATCGACGTCACTCGCCGCTCAATCGAGGAAACCGCCGCGGCCATCGTTGCCCTGCGCCCAAAGCTGCGCTAAGCGCTGACCGGCAGCCGGCACTCCGAGGAACCCATGACGCAGAAACTCATCCTTGCATCGTCAAGCCCCTTTCGGCGGATGCTGATGGAAAATGCCGGTCTATCCTTCGAGGCGCATGCCGCAAGCATCGATGAACGGGCAGTCGAAGCGCCGTTGGAAGAAGCCGGCGCCAAGCCGGATGCGGTGGCCCTCGTCCTGGCCAAGGCCAAGGCCGAGGATGTCAGCAGCCGTTTTCCGGATAGACTGATCATCGGCTCGGATCAGACAATGTCGCTCGGCGACCGCGTCTTCCACAAGCCGCTTGATATGGTCGACGCCGCCAACCACCTTCAGGCCCTGTCCGGCCTAACCCACCGGTTGAACAGTGCTGTCGCGATCGTCAGCAACGGCGCGGTCCTATGGCAACATCTCGCCCATGCGGAGCTGACGATGCGGCCCTTGGCGGCGGATTTCATCGCCAGACATCTGGCGCGGGTCGGCGAACGGGCGCTTTCCAGCGTCGGCGCCTATCAGTTGGAGGGGGAGGGCATTCAGCTGTTCGAGAAGATCGAGGGGGATTATTTCACCATTCTCGGCCTGCCGATGCTGCCGCTTCTGGAAAAATTGCGAGACCTCGGAGCGATCGATGGGTGATTCACGTGAAACATTCGGGCCGAAAGCGTTTGTCACGGGCTTTCCCATCAAGCATTCGCGCTCGCCGTTGATCCACGGATATTGGCTAAAGACGCTCGGCCTGCCAGGCAGCTACTGCGCGCACGAAGTAGCCCCCGAGGCCTTTGCCGATTTCATCCGTTCGCTGAAGGATGGCAGTTCCGGCTTTGCCGGAGGCAATGTCACCATTCCCCACAAGGAACTGGCATTCCGGCTTGCCGATAAACCCGACGCGCTGTCGCGTGAGCTCGGCGCCGCAAACACGCTCTGGCTGGAGGATGGCGCCCTGCACGCGACGAACACCGATGGTCGCGGCTTTATCGCCAATCTCGACGAACGCCATCCGGGCTGGGACCGGCATGAGACGGCGGTCGTCTTTGGCGCCGGCGGCGCCAGCCGGGCGATCATCCAGGCGGTCCGTGACCGCGGTTTCAGAGAGATCCACGTCGTCAACCGCACCGTCGAACGGGCGCGTGAACTGGCAGATCGTTTTGGCCCGAAGGTTTATGCCCACCCGGCCGCAGCACTTGCCGAAGTCATGAAGGGTGCCGGCCTCTTCATCAACACCACCTCGCTCGGCATGGACGGCGAGCCGGCGCCACAACTCGACTTCACGCCGCTTTCAGCCGATGCCGTCGTGACCGACATCGTCTATGTCCCTTTGAAAACACCGATCCTGGCACAGGCGGAAGAGCATGGATTTTCCATCGTCGATGGTCTCGGCATGCTGCTGCATCAGGCCGTGCCCGGCTTCGAGAAATGGTTCGGCCGGCGTCCCGTCGTCGACGCGGCACTGCGTGCACTCATCATCGCCGATATGGAAGCTCACTGATGCTGACGATTGGTCTTACCGGCTCCATCGCCATGGGAAAATCGACGGCGGCAAAGCTCTTCGCCGAGGCGGGAATCCCGTTGAACGATTCTGATGCGGTGGTCCACGATCTCTATACCGGCGAGGCCGCACCGCTGGTGGATGCTGCTTTTCCTGGAACGATGAAGGATGGAGCGGTCGACCGACATGAACTCGGCCGCCAGCTTGCTCTCGATCCGGATGGCTTCAAGCGCTTGGAAGCGATCGTCCATCCGCTGGTTCGCAAGCGTGAGGCGGAATTTCTGGCGCGGCAGCGCGCTGCCGGCGCGGAGATGGTATTGCTCGATATTCCTTTGCTCTTCGAAACCGGCGCTGAGCAAAGAGTGGATGTCATCGTCGTCGTCAGCGCCGATCCACAGATTCAACGCGAGAGGGTGCTTGCGCGGGAAGGCATGACCGAGGAAAAATTCGAGATGATTCTCTCACGCCAGACGCCGGACACGGAAAAACGCCACCGGGCGGATTATCTGATCGACAGCAGCCAGAGGATCGCGGTCACGAAAAAACGGGTGCTCGATATCGTCGCCGACCTGAAAACGCGGATTGCCAAGGGAGATTTCCGGAATGCGTGAGATCATCTTCGATACGGAAACCACCGGTCTCGACAACCGCGCCGACCGTATCATCGAAATCGGTGGCATCGAGCTCTTCAACCATTTTCCGACCGGCAACGTGATCCATATCTTCATCAATCCCGGCGATCAGAAGGTTCACCCGGATGCGCTCGCCGTGCACGGCATCACCGATGAATTCCTGAAGGACAAGAAGCCTTTCGCTGAGGTCGCCGAAGAAATCCTTACCTTCTTCGGCGATGCGAAGTGGATTGCCCACAACGCCACCTTCGATATGGGTTTCATCAATGCCGAATTGGCGCGGATCGGTTTGCCGCCGATCCTGCCGGAGCGGGTCGTCGATACGCTGTCGATGGCCCGGCGCAAGAATCCGATGGGGCCGAATTCGCTGGACGCGCTCTGCCGGCGCTACGGCATCGATAATTCGCACCGCACCAAACACGGCGCGCTGCTCGACTCCGAACTGCTCGCCGAAGTCTATATCGAGATGATCGGCGGCAGGCAGGCAGCTTTCGGCCTGAGCATGAGCGCTACATCTGGTCAGAACGGCCGCGGCGATGGGGCGGAGGAAGACGGTGTGGTGATTGCCGGAGTGCTCGAGCGGCCCCGCCCGCTTGGCCCCCGCCTGAGCCAAACCGAGGCGCAGGCGCATGAGGCGCTTGTCGCCAAGCTTGGAGAAAAAGGCATCTGGGCGAAATACGCCAGCCTCAATTAAACCGGCCTCAATTGAAAATGCCCGGGACCAGCCCGGGCATCGACATTTCCAAGATGAAAGATCCGCTCAGTTCGGAACGGCTTCTACCTTGGCGCGGGCCTGTTCTTCGGCAACGCGCTGGGCAAACATCTGCGTGAAGTCGATCGGGTCGATCATCAGCGGCGGGAAACCACCGTTGCGGGTGACGTCGGCGATGATCTGGCGGGCAAACGGGAAGAGCATGCGCGGGCACTCGATGAAGAGAACCGGCAGCATGTGTTCCTGCGGGAAGCCGGCAACGCGGAAGACGCCGCCATAGGCGAGTTCGGTATGGAAAACCGTCTTGTCGCCGTCCTTGGCTTCGGCATTCAGCGACAGCACGACATCGAAATCCGTATCCGAAAGCGGGTTGGCGTTGACGTTCACATTGATGTTGATCGTCGGGGCCTTGTCGCGGGCCTGCAGCGAACGCGGCGCACCCGGATTTTCGAAGGAGAGATCCTTGGTATATTGCGCAAGGATCGAAAGGGTGGGGCTGGCCGCACCGTTGCTGTTGTTATCGTCTGCCATTGGCTTTTCCTCGAGGGGCATGGGAATGGTGCCGCCATCTAACATTTCAGGGAGGGGCTTACAACCCTGGGCGCTTGCCGCGGTTGATCGGTCGAAGCGCCTCAATCGCCGAGATGTTTGCCGGACCACGGCGAGTTGCGGTCCGGCTCCCTATGATAGTCCTCGTCATCGAGATCGACCACCTTCGAGTTCGGCTTGCGGTCGCGGAAATCGGGTTGCGGGCCGGCAGAAAAGCCGCCCTTGGCATTGACGACGACGAAGCGTTTGGCGATTGCCTGCCAGAGGAACTCGCGCACCGGCGGGATGAGAATGAGGATCGCGATGATATCGGTGAGGAAGCCGGGAATGATCAAGAGCAGCGAGGCAACGACGTTCATCGCCGGCCGCAACAGGTCGCGCCCCGGCATCACCCCGTTTCGTCCTTCGCTCGACATGCGGCGCAAAATACCGATGCCCTGCCGGCGCAGCAGAACCATCCCGAGAATGACGCCCAGCATCACGAGCGCGAGCGTCAGCCACAATCCGATTGCCCGGCCGACGACGACGAAACCGGCAATTTCGGCGAGTGGCAGCAGCAGAATGAAAGCTGGCAGGATCGAAAAACGCATGGTCGTCATGTCCCGGGCTTGCCGGTCTCCTCTTGGCGCTGGCGAAGATGCCAGCCATCATTTGAATCATCTGTATAGGCAGACTATATGGGAGTACAAATCAGAGATGTTAACGGTGGCTGCGATACGATATGAGTTCGAACGACTTCATCACATTATTCTTCCTGGTGGCGGCGGTGCTGATTTTCTTTCAGCTCCGCGCCGTGCTCGGGCGCCGCACAGGAAATGAGAAGCCGCCGCGCGATCTCTATACGCCGCGGGATGCGGCTCCGGCAGAAGCCGCCGATGCCGGCAAGGTCGTGACGCTGCCGCGCCGCGACACGACGACGGAGGATGAGGATCGCTTCGCCGCCATCGATGCCTTCGCCGCACCCGGAACGCCACTCAACGAATCGCTGCGCGCGCTGAACAAGGCCGATTCCGCCTTCAGCCCGAAGGAGTTTCTCAACGGCGCCCGCATGGCTTACGAGATGATCGTCATGGCCTATGCGGATGGCGACCGGAAAACGCTGAAGAATTTATTGTCCCGCGAAGTCTATGACGGGTTCGATGCTGCGATCGGCGAGCGTGAAGCGCGGGGCGAGAAGGTCAAGTCCACCTTCGTCGGCATAGACAAGGCCGAAATCACCCATGCGGAGACGAAGGGCAGCGAAGCACAGATCACCGTTCGTATCATCAGCCAGCTGATATCGGCCACCTACGACAAGGCGGATGTGCTGATCGAAGGCGACGCCGAAAACGTCGCCGAGGTCAACGACCTCTGGACCTTCGCCCGCGACACCCGCTCGCGCGATCCGAACTGGAAACTCGTGGCGACCGAATCGGAACATGAGTGACCACGCATCGGACTTCGTCCTGCAGGCCATAAGCTTCGACACTTTGGAAGGCTGGAAGGATGATGATCCCTCCGGCCTTTTTGAAGGCATGCGAAGCTGCCGTCGGCAGATCACCGATGTCAAACCCTACCGCACCGGTTCTCTTGGCCTGAGCTCGGAAGACCTGCTTCCGCTGCTGGTGGCCGCCGAAGATTTCACGCCGTCGTCGCCATCGTCGGCGCGCGCCTTTTTCGAGACCCACTGTCGGCCCTTCCTGATCCGCCGCAGCGATGGCAATTCCGGCTTCGTCACCGCGTTCTACGAACCTGATATCGAGGTGTCTGAGCGGCCGGACGAGGTTTTCCGTTTCCCTTTCTACAGGCGCCCGGACGATCTGGTCGATCTCGACGACACCAATCGCCCCGCCGGGCTCGACAGGTCCTATGCTTTCGGCCGTCTGCATGACGGCCGCATCACCGCCTATCCGGACCGCTGCGCCATCGATCAGGGTTTCCTCGAAGGCCACGGTCTCGAAATCGCCTGGGCGAAGTCGAAGGTCGATCTCTTCTTCGTGCATGTGCAGGGTGCGGCCCGTTTGCGTTACAGCGATGGCCGTATTGGCCGCATCACCTATGCGGCGAAGGCTGGCCATCCGTTTTCGGCGGTCGGCAAGCTGCTGATCGACCGAGGCGAGATTGCTCGCGCCGACATCTCGATGCAGACGATCCGTGCCTGGCTGGCGCGCAATCCCGAGCAGGTCGACGAAGTGCTGTGGCATAATCGCTCTTATATCTTCTTTCGCGAGACGCCCTCGCGGGCCATCAGCCTGCGAACCGCCGATCCTGAGGCAGGTCCGATCGCAGCCGCCAAGGTGCCGCTTCTCGCCGGGCGGTCGCTTGCCGTCGATCGGATGATCCATACGTTCGGTTTTCCCTTTTTCATCCGCGCCGAAAGCCTGACCCATCTCGACACCCATCTCGACCAGGGTCGGCCCTTCCGCCGGCTGATGCTGGCGCTCGATACCGGCTCGGCAATCGTCGGGCCGGTACGCGGCGATATCTTCACCGGCTCGGGGGATATGGCGGGAGAAAGGGCCGGCACCGTCCGCAACGACGCCGATTTCACCATCCTTATTCCCAAAGCCGCCGCCGGAAGATTCGCCTGATGGCCAAGGATCGCAAACTCAGTGCGGATGAGAGGATCCTCTGGGGCAAGGTTGCCCGCAGCACGCGACCGATGCCCGGCAAGGCGGGTGATTTGACCGAGCTCGATGCGTTTCTTGCCGAAGCCGAAGCGGCGTCCGAACGGGAACAGCAAAAACAGACACTCACCCCGGCCATGCCGCCGCAGCCGACCGTACCATCGACATCGAAACCGCCGGCCGGGGTACATCATCCGCTGGAAAAGCCGGTCAAGCGCAAGATCGCCAAGGGCCGGCTGGCGCTCGAAGCGCGGATTGACCTGCATGGGCTGGTGCAGAGCGAAGCTCATGTCATCCTTCTCGATTTCCTGATCCGCGCCCACGAGCGCGGCATGCGTCATGTCTTGGTCATCACCGGTAAAGGCAGCTCCATGGGCAGCGCCGGCGCGCTCAAGCGGGCCGTTCCCCTCTGGTTCTCGAAGCCGGAATTCCGCTACCTGATCTCGTCCTATGAGTCGGCCGCACAGCATCATGGCGGGGAGGGCGCGCTCTACATTCGCCTGTCGCGGCGGCACGGGGAAAGACCATGACTCCCTTTGGAGAGGCGGTTCGCCGGCTGAGAGCGCGCAAGGGTGTCTCGCAGAAGGAAATGGCGGAAGCGTTGAATGTCTCTCCCGCCTATCTCTCGGCGCTCGAACATGGAAAGCGCGGTTTGCCGACATTCGATCTGCTGCAGCGCATCGCCGGCTATTTCAACATCATCTGGGATGAAGCCGAGGAACTGTTTCTGCTCGCCCGCTCGTCCGACCCGCGCGTCGTGATCGACACCTCCGGCCTGCCTCCGGAATATACCGAATTTGCCAACCGGCTGGCGCGGCGGATTCGCAACCTTGACAGTGCAAAGATAGGCCGGTTATCGGCTCTTCTCGAAAATGACGGCAAAGGCGACGGAAAAGCGTCATAATCCCCTGCTTTATGCCATGTTTCGGGGGCCTGCCATTGGGAAGTTGGTTCAAAAAACCTATATACGAGAGTGAAGAAAGCCGGTGATTCGCAAGGCGCGCCGCAGCTTTACGACAACAGGGAAAATCTCGACAGAATGAGCGATACATCCGCGACGGAAAACGGCGTAAGCACCGAATATGGCGCAGATTCCATCAAGGTTCTGAAGGGCCTCGATGCCGTGCGCAAACGTCCCGGCATGTATATCGGCGACACCGACGATGGCTCGGGCCTTCATCACATGGTCTATGAAGTCGTCGACAACGCGATCGACGAAGCGCTTGCCGGTCATGCCGACATTGTCACCGTCACCCTCAATCCGGATGGTTCAGTGACGGTCACCGATAACGGACGCGGCATCCCGACGGACATTCATACCGGCGAAGGCGTGTCGGCGGCCGAAGTCATCATGACGCAGCTCCATGCCGGCGGCAAGTTCGACCAGAATTCCTACAAGGTCTCCGGCGGCCTGCACGGCGTCGGCGTCTCGGTCGTCAACGCGCTGTCCGTCTGGCTGAAGCTGAAGATCCGCCGCCACGACAAGATCCATGAAATGAGCTTCACCCACGGCGTGGCCGATGCTCCGCTGAAGGTCACGGGCGAAGCCCCCAATGAGACCGGCACGGAAGTGAGCTTCATGCCGAGCACCGGCACCTTCACGATGACGGAGTTCGACTACGGCACGCTGGAACATCGTCTTCGCGAGCTCGCCTTCCTGAACTCAGGCGTGCGTATCCTGCTGACCGACAAGCGCCATTCCGATATCAAGCAGGAAGAACTGCGTTATGACGGCGGCCTCGAGGCTTTTGTTGCCTATCTCGACCGCGCCAAGAAGTCGCTGGTCGATAAACCGGTTGCCATCCATGGCGAAAAGGACGGCATCACCGTCGAAGTGGCGATGTGGTGGAACGACAGCTATCACGAGAACGTGCTCTGCTTCACCAACAACATTCCGCAGCGCGACGGCGGCACGCATATGGCCGGTTTCCGCGCGGCGTTGACGCGCCAAGTCGTATCCTATGCCGACAGTTCCGGCATCACCAAAAGGGAAAAGGTGACGCTGCAGGGCGAGGATTGCCGCGAAGGGCTGACGGCGGTCCTGTCGGTCAAGGTGCCTGATCCGAAATTCTCGTCGCAGACCAAGGATAAGCTGGTTTCCTCGGAAGTCCGCCCTGTTGTCGAAAGTCTCGTCAACGAAGCGCTGAACACCTGGTTCGAGGAGCATCCGAGCGAAGCCAAGATTCTCGTCGGCAAGGTCGTCGAGGCGGCCGCCGCACGCGAAGCGGCCCGCAAGGCCCGCGAATTGACCCGCCGAAAGGGCGCCCTCGACATCGCTTCGCTGCCCGGCAAGCTCGCCGACTGCTCAGAGCGTGATCCGACAAAATCCGAAGTCTTCCTCGTCGAGGGCGATTCCGCTGGCGGCTCAGCCAAGCAGGGCCGCTCGCGTGAAAACCAGGCGATCCTGCCGCTTCGCGGCAAGATCCTGAATGTCGAGCGTGCGCGTTTCGACAAGATGCTGTCGAGCCAGGAAATCGGCACGCTGATCACCGCGCTCGGCACCGGCATCGGCAAGGACGAATTCAACGTCGAAAAGCTGCGCTATCACAAGATCATCATCATGACGGATGCTGACGTCGACGGCGCCCACATCCGCACCCTGCTGCTGACCTTCTTTTTCCGCCAGATGCCGGAACTGATCGAGCGCGGCCATCTCTATATTGCCCAGCCGCCGCTCTATAAGGTCTCGCGCGGCAAGTCGGTGCAGTATCTGAAGGACGAAAAGGCGCTGGAGGAATATCTCATCAGCCAGGGCCTGGAAGACGCCGCGCTGAAACTTGGCAGCGGTGAGGTCCGCACCGGCCAGGATCTGCGCGAGGTCATCCTCGACGCGTTACGCATGCGCGCTTTGCTCGACAATCTCCACTCGCGTTACAATCGCGCCGTCGTCGAACAGGCGGCAATCGCCGGTGCCCTCAATGCGGAACTCGTCAGCGACCGCGCAAGAGCACAGGCATTGACGAGCGAGGTCGCAAGCCGTCTCGACATTATCGCCGAGGAAACCGAACGCGGCTGGCATGGCGATCTGGCCAGCGATGGCGGTCTGCGGCTCGAACGCATGGTCCGCGGCGTCAGGGAAATCGTCGTGCTCGATATGGCGCTGATCGGTTCCTCGGATGCCCGACACATCGATCAGTTGACGTCACGTCTCAAGGAAATCTATCAGACGCCGCCGTCGCTGCACCGCCGCGAAGGCGACATAGAGATCTCGGGCCCGCGGGCCCTGCTAGACGCAATCTTTGCCACCGGCCGCAAGGGCCTCACCATGCAGCGATACAAGGGTCTGGGCGAGATGAATGCCGAACAGCTCTGGGAAACGACGCTCGACCCGAACGTCCGTTCCCTTCTGCAGGTCAAGGTCCCCGACGCAACTGATGCCGACGGCCTCTTCGCCCGTTTGATGGGTGACGAAGTCGAGCCGCGGCGCGAATTCATCCAGGAAAACGCGCTAAGCGTCGCAAACCTCGATATCTGATTGTTATTTTTACACGCAAAAACCCCGCCGTCCCGAGATGGCGGGGTTTTTGCGTGTTGGTGCTTAGCTCAGCTTGCGATGAAATGGCCGTTGAAGGCAACTTCGGACAGCGGTTTACGCTGGCTGGGGAATTCGCGCGCTTGATTGCGCTCAGAAAGAACGGTCTTGTCGGCCAGGCGGCCGACGGCAACGCCGGCCTCGACCCGGTAGCCCTCGGGAATGCCAAACGTCTTGCTGATTTCCTCGTGTTTGATGCCGCCCATGCCATGGGCATAGAATCCGGAGAGACGGGCCTGAAGCGCCAAATATCCCCAGGCAGTACCGGCGTCGAAGGAATGGGTATAGCTCGGCTTTTCCTCAGCAGAGCCGGCCGCGCCGGTGAAGCTGCGCGACACGACGAAGATCAGCACCGACGCATTCTTCGCCCATTCCTGATTGGCATCGACGAGCAATGCCACGAATTTCTCCCAATGCTCAGAACCCTTAAGCGCATAGATGAAGCGCCAGGGTTGGTGATTGGACGAGGAGGGCGCCCAATGGGCGGCGTCGAGCAGGTTCAGCAGCTGCGCCTCCTCGATGATTTCGCCGGTGAAGGCGCGGGGCGACCAGCGGTCGAGAAACATCGGATCGATTGGATATTGGGATTCGCGGCTGTTGCTTTTTGTCATGCTGGTTCCGGAGTTGCAGGCAGAATTCGGATCGGGGCTTGGATCAGTCCGTCCAGACGATGTCGAGTTCCTCTCGGAAGGCGAAGCGCTTCAGATGATCGTCGATGACGCCCTGCATCCTTGCCTGCTGTGCGGGATCGGCGACGGAAAGTATTATGGTCAGCGCCGCATCGTCGGCGGTGAACGTTACCTCGGCCGTCTCGCTGAACGGCACCCGGCCCCTGTGCGGGTCGAAATCGACGCTGAATTTATGGCTCCAGTGTTTGCAGAGCTGCTGCAGATAGCGGCTTGCATGTTCGGTGCGCACGACGGCCTGGGAGAGGTGCATGTCGAACTCCATCTCATCTTGGACTGCAGCCAGTCATATTTCCTGCATCACAGGCTTGGCAAGCGCATCGTCGTCGCAGTCGGGGTGTACAGACTGTCTTCATAAAAGCGGCCTCACGCCGTCGGCGAAGCAGGATAAGGAACCCTTCAGTCAATCGATCGGAGAGTTGCGCATGCTGGTAAAGGGAAAATGGACGGAGGACTGGCAGCCCGTTCAGGCAAAGGACGAGAAGGGCGGTTTCGTCAGGCAGACCTCGAGTTTCCGCAACTGGGTGACGCCGGATGGCGCCGCCGGGCCGACGGGCAAGAGCGGCTTCAAAGCAGGTGCCGGCCGTTACCATCTCTATGTCGCCTATATCTGTCCCTGGGCCTCGCGCACCCTGATCGGCCGTACGCTCAAGGGGCTGGAAGACGCCATTTCCGTTTCCGTCGTCGAGCCGATGCTGACAAAACAGGGCTGGCGCTTCGGCGATTATCCCGGTGCGACGGAGGATCATGTCAACGGCGCGACCTATATGCACGAAATCTATACGCGGACGGCGCCGGATTTCACCGGGCGGGCCACCGTGCCGGTTCTCTGGGACAAGCAGAGAAAGACCATCGTCAACAATGAATCCGCCGATATCCTGCGGATGCTGAACAGCGGCTTCGGCGACCTAGCGAAAAATCCGATCGATCTGTATCCAGCCGAAAGACGCAGCGCGATCGATGCTTTCAACGACCGCATCTATCCGGCCCTGAACAACGGCGTCTATCGCGCTGGTTTCGCCACCACGCAGCCTGCCTATGAAGAAGCCTTCGCCGAGGTCTTTGCCTGCCTCGACTGGGTCGAGCCGCAGTTCCAGGATCGGTCTTTTCTTTTCGCCGGGCATCCGACCGAAAGCGATATCCGGCTCTTCGTCACCCTTGTGCGCTTCGACGTCGCTTATCACGGTATCTTCAAATGCAATCTGCGCCGGCTTTCCGACTATGCCAACCTGCGCGTTTTTTGCCGCCGCATGCTGGATTGGCCGGGCATCGCGGAAACAGTCAACCTCGACCACATCAAGCGCGGCTACTACTCGATCGAAAATCTTAACCCGACAAAGATCGTTCCCGTCGGTCCCGACCTTGCAGAAATTTTCAAAGCATAAGGCCGCGATTCATGCGGTTTGGGCCGAAATCGATCCGAATTCAAGGAAAGCCGTACCGCTTCGCGGCAAAGCCGTAATGACACCGGTGAATAATTCGTTCATAGGTGGCTGCAATTCGTTTTTCGATGAGGAGGAATTCCCATGAAGCTGATGCGTGTTGGCGAAGCTGGCAATGAAAAACCCGCGCTTCTCGATGCCGATGGCAAGATCCGCGATCTGTCCGGTCACGTCGCCGATATCGGCGGCGAGGTGATCACGCCGGCAGGCCTGGCAAGGATAGCGGCGATCGATCCGAAGAGCCTTCCGGAACTTGCCCCCGGCCGCATCGGCGCCTGCGTCGCCGGCACCGGCAAATTCATCTGCATCGGCTTGAATTATTCGGATCATGCTGCCGAAACCGGCGCCACCGTTCCGCCCGAGCCGATCATCTTCATGAAAGCAACCTCGGCAATCGTCGGACCGAACGAGGATGTCATCATTCCCCGCGGTTCGGAAAAGACCGATTGGGAAGTCGAGCTGGGCGTCGTCATCGGCAAGACTGCCAAATATGTAACGGAAGCCGAAGCGCTGGATTACGTCGCCGGTTATTGCGTCTCCAATGACGTGTCCGAGCGCGCTTTCCAGACCGAGCGATCCGGACAATGGACGAAGGGCAAATCCTGCGACACGTTTGGCCCAATCGGCCCATGGCTCGTCACCAAGGACGAAATTCCGCAGCCGCAGAACCTCGGCATGTGGCTGACGGTCAACGGCCAGAAGATGCAGAACGGCTCATCGAAGACGATGGTGTACGGCGTTGCTTTCCTCGTCTCCTACCTCAGCCAGTTCATGTCGTTGCATCCCGGTGACGTGATCTCGACCGGCACGCCTCCCGGCGTCGGCATGGGCCTCAAGCCGCCGCGTTATCTCAAGGCGGGCGACGTGGTCGAACTCGGCATCGAAGGTCTCGGCACGCAGAAGCAGACCTTTATAGCGGATCGTTAACGACGCTTCGTGTTGAGAAACTTAAGTTTTCAGGTCGATTATCATGCCGGGGATCAATTCTCCGGCATTTCTTGTGCGGGTCTGGTTCGTCCATGTTGCTGTGCAACAAAAAACTGTTAGTCTGCGTTACGTGCCCGCGTAACGGAAAGATCCGATGCCCCTCAATCGGCGTCATCTTTTCGATAGAGAAAGGTGGCGCCTTCCAATGTTTTATCAGCTTTATGAATTGAACCATGCCGCCATGGCGCCGTTTCGCGCCGCGGCCGATATCATGCGGTTTGCCTATGCCAATCCGTTGAATCCGTTTTCCCACACGCCGTTTGGCCGCACGATGGCGGCAAGTCTCGAAATGTTCGAACGCACGACGCGCCGCTATGGCAAACCGGAATTCGGACTGAAGCAGACGACGATTGGTGAACGAACGGTTTCCGTCCGCGAAGAGATCGTCTGGTCGCGGCCCTTCTGCAATCTCCTGCATTTCGCCCGCAACGATCCGCGTGCTCGCGGCAATGATCCGCGCATCCTGATCGTCGCGCCGATGTCCGGCCACTATGCCACGCTGCTGCGCGGCACGGTGGAGGCACTGCTGCCGAGCGCCGATGTCTACATCACCGACTGGATCGACGCTCGCATGGTGCCGATGACCGAAGGCACGTTCGATTTCGACGATTATGTCGACTATGTCATCGAGATGCTGCATTTCCTCGGTGACGACACGCATGTCATCGCCGTCTGTCAGCCTTCAGTTCCGGTGCTGGCCGCCGCTGCGGTGATGGAGGAAGCCAACGATCCGCTTTCACCAGCGTCGATGACGCTGATGGGCGGCCCGATCGACACGCGCATCAACCCGACGGCGGTCAACAAGCTCGCCCAGGAGCGGTCGCTGCAGTGGTTCTCCGACAATGTCATCATGAACGTGCCCTGGCCGCAGCCAGGCTTCATGCGCCCGGTCTATCCAGGATTTCTGCAGCTTTCGGGCTTTATGTCGATGAACCTCGACCGTCATCTCGTCGCCCACAAGGAATTCTTCATGCATCTCGTGAAGAACGACGGCGAACCGGAAAGACATAGGGAATTCTACGACGAATATCTCGCCGTCATGGATCTGACCGCCGAATTCTACCTGCAGACGGTCGAGCAGGTCTTCATCAAGCATTCCCTGCCGAAGGGCGAACTGATGCATCGCGGCAAACGCGTCGATCCGGCGGCAATTCGCAACGTTGCGCTTTTGACCGTCGAAGGTGAGAACGACGATATCTCAGGGGTCGGCCAGACAAAGGCGGCGCAGACGATCTGCGTGAACATTCCTGAAGAGATGCGCATGCATTATCTGCAGCCGGATGTCGGCCACTATGGTGTTTTCAACGGCTCGCGGTTCCGCCGCGAGATCGCGCCGCGCATCATCAATTTTGTCCGAGAGCATTCCCGTTCCGTCGTCAAGCCTCGGGTCCCGCGGGTGATCAAGGGCGGCCGCATCGCCTGAATCAGCGACAGCTGAATTAGTAAAATGGATTCAAGGCTTTGTCCGATTTCGCGGGCAATCGTCTTGAAGGCCATTGTTGCGGTAACCACATCGATTTCAGCACTCGGCATCCTGCCGGGCGCGGAAAGCGAGGGATACCCGCACGATGAACCAGTCAGCATTGCTTCGACCGGATTGGACTCCGGCTACCATTGCCCTGATGATTCTCGGCTTCATGGTTTTCTGGCCTCTGGGTCTTGCCATGCTTGCCTACATCATCTTCGGCGACCGTCTGCGCGGCTTCAAGCGTGACGTCAACCAAGCGACCGATGGCTTTTTTGCCTCCTGCCGCCGTCCGAACGGCCGTCACCGCCCGCACTTCTCGACCGGCAATGTCGCCTTCGACGACTGGCGCAAGGCCGAGATCGACCGGATCGAAGAAGAGCGCCGCAAGCTCGACGAAATGCGCGAGGAATTCGACGCCTACATGCGCGAACTTCGCCGCGCCAAGGACCAGGAAGAGTTCGATCGCTTCATGCGTGACCGCAGGAACGCCAAGCGTGACGACAACGGCCCGGTTGCCGAATACCAGACGCCATGAAGGCCTGAACGCTGAATTGATGACCGGCATCTTGCGATGCCGGTTTTTCTATGTCCGCTCCCCCGGCGAATCGGATAGAAAACAACCATGTTCTCGCTTCTGAAGACAAGGCCGAAAGTCCGGAAACCGGCTCCGCCCGAAACGCGGACGCTTGATGTGGCCGGCCGCCTCATGCCGCTGACCATCAAGCAGCACGACCGTGCGACGCGCATCACCTTGCGCATAGAGCCGGGCGGCCGGGCCTTGAAGATGACGGTGCCGAAAGGCCTTGCGGCGCGCGAGGTCAATGCATTTCTCGATCGGCACCAGGGGTGGCTGCTCACCAAACTTGCCAAGTTTTCGACCGATGCCGGCCTGCGCGACGGCGGCGAAATTCTCTTTCGCGGCGTGTCCCATCGCATCCAGCATACCGGCAGCTTGCGCGGCCTGACGGAAGCGGTTTTGATAGATGGCAGACCGGTGTTGCGCGTCAGCGGAATGGCGGAACATGTTGGACGGCGCATCGCGGCCTTTCTCAAGAAAGAGGCGCGCGCCGACCTCGTAAGACTGGCGACGATGCATGCCGGAACGATCCGGGCGCCGATCCGCTCAATCTCGATGAAGGATACCCGCAGCCGCTGGGGCTCGTGCTCGTCGGAGGGAAATCTGAGCTTTTCCTGGCGCGTCGTCATGGCGCCGCCTTCGGTGATCGATTATCTCGCCGCCCATGAGGTCGCCCACCTCAAGGAAATGAATCATGGCCCGCACTTCTGGGCGCTCTGCCGTAAGCTTTGCCCGGGCATGGAGGAGGCAAAATCCTGGCTGAAACGGCACGGCAGCCAGTTGCATGCCATCGATTTCGACTAGAGCATGTCGCGCAAAAGTGTGCAGCGGTTTGGCGCTAACGACATGCGTAAAATAAAGGGCTAAAGCGCGAGGAGCGAATCTGAAAGAACGCGACGCGCTTTAGCCGAAAGCCGCTCTAAATGCAGCTTTCCATGCAAATTGGCTCGACTCCTGACGCATTTCGTGTCACTTCGCTGCCATGAAACCGGATATCAAAATTTGCGGCTTGACGACGCCTGATGCTGTTGATCGCGCACTGAAGCGCGGCGCGACCCATATCGGTTTTATTTTCTTCGAAAAGAGCCCACGTTATATCGAGCCGGACCTGGCGGCAAAGCTTGCCGAACCCGCGCGCGGCAAGGCGAAGATCGTCGCCGTCGTCGTCGATCCCACCAATGACGATCTGGACGAGATTGTCTCGCTGTTGAAGCCGGATATTCTGCAGCTGCATGGCAACGAGAGCCCCGAACATGTGCTGACCATAAAGGCGCTCTATGGTCTGCCTGTCATGAAGGTATTTTCGGTGCGCACGGCCGATGATCTGAAGCGCGTCGAGGCCTATATCGGCATCGCCGATCGTTTCCTCTTCGATGCAAAAGCGCCGAAGGGTTCCGAATTGCCGGGTGGTAATGGCGTTTCCTTCGACTGGAGCCTTCTTAGCTGGCTCGACGGCAGCATCGACTACATGCTGTCCGGCGGGCTGAACAAGAACAATGTCGCGGATGCGCTGGCGAACACCAAGGCACGTGGTATCGACGTCTCCTCGGGTGTCGAAACCGCACCTGGCGTGAAGAGCGTCGCAATGATCGATGAATTTTTCGATGCGGTCGAAGAGGCGGATGCGCCTGTCATGGCCTCAGGGAGTTGAGAGTGAACGAGACGCCTAAACCGAATTCCTTCCGCTCTGGCCCCGATGAAGATGGCCGCTTCGGCATTTATGGCGGTCGTTTCGTTGCCGAAACGTTGATGCCGCTGATCCTCGATCTGCAGGATGAGTGGGACAGGGCGAAGAACGATCCGGCATTCCAGGCCGAATTGAAGCATCTCGGCGCCCATTATATCGGTCGCCCGAGCCCGCTCTATTTCGCCGAGCGGCTAACGGCCGAACTCGGCGGCGCGAAGATCTATTTCAAACGTGAGGAGCTGAACCACACCGGTTCGCACAAGATCAACAACTGCATCGGCCAGATCCTGCTCGCCAAGCGCATGGGCAAGACCCGCATTATCGCCGAAACCGGCGCCGGCCAGCACGGCGTTGCCTCCGCCACCGTTGCCGCCCGCTTTGGCCTTCCTTGCGTCGTCTATATGGGCGCCACCGACGTCGAGCGTCAGGCACCGAACGTTTTCCGCATGAAACTGCTCGGCGCCGAGGTCAAACCGGTCACGGCAGGCAGCGGCACACTGAAGGACGCCATGAACGAGGCGCTTCGCGACTGGGTCACCAATGTCGAGGATACCTATTACCTGATCGGAACGGCGGCCGGTCCGCATCCCTATCCGGAGATGGTCCGCGATTTCCAGTCGGTGATTGGCACCGAAGCGAAAGAGCAGATGCTGGCAGCCGAAGGCCGCCTGCCGGATCTCGTCGTCGCTGCCGTCGGCGGCGGTTCGAACGCGATCGGCATTTTCCATCCTTTCCTCGATGATCCCACCGTCAAGATGGTCGGCGTCGAAGCGGGCGGCAAGGGCCTGCAGGGCGATGACCATTGCGCGTCGATCACCGCCGGTTCGCCGGGCGTGCTGCATGGCAACCGCACCTATCTGCTGCAGGATGGCGACGGCCAGATCAAGGAAGGCCATTCGATTTCAGCCGGTCTCGATTATCCCGGCATCGGCCCCGAACATTCCTGGCTGAACGATACCGGCCGCGTCGACTATGTGCCGATCATGGATCACGAAGCGCTCGAGGCCTTCCAGACCCTGACCCGCCTCGAAGGCATCATCCCGGCGCTCGAGCCGTCGCATGCGATTGCCGAGGTGATCAAGCGCGCACCGAAGATGGGCAAGGACGAGATCATCCTGATGAACCTCTCCGGTCGAGGCGACAAAGATATCTTCACCGTCGGCAAGATTCTGGGAATGGGACTGTAAGACATGACCGCACGCATGGACAAACGCTTTGCCGAGCTGAAGGCCGAGGGCCGTCCGGCGCTTGTGACCTATTTCATGGGCGGCGATCCTGATTACGATACCTCGCTCGGCATCATGAAGGCGCTGCCGGAGGCGGGCTCCGACATCATCGAGCTCGGCATGCCCTTTTCCGATCCGATGGCCGATGGCCCGGCAATCCAGCTCGCCGGTCAGCGTGCGCTGAAAGGCGGCCAGACGCTGAAGAAGACGTTGCAGCTGGCGGCCGATTTCCGCAAAACCGATGATGCGACGCCGATCGTGATGATGGGCTACTACAACCCGATCTATATTTATGGCGTCGAAAAATTCCTCGACGACGCGATTGCTGCCGGCATCGACGGTCTGATCGTTGTCGATCTGCCGCCTGAGATGGATGACGAACTCTGCATTCCGGCGATCCGCAAAGGCATCAATTTCATCCGCCTGGCGACGCCGACGACGGATGAGAAGCGCCTGCCGAAGGTTTTGAAGAACACCTCCGGCTTCGTCTATTACGTCTCGATGAACGGCATCACCGGTTCGGCGCTGCCGGATCCGTCGCTGGTGTCGGGCGCGGTCGAACGCATCAAGCAGCACACCAAGCTACCCGTCTGCGTCGGCTTCGGCGTCAAGACGGCGGAACATGCAAAGGTCATCGGCGGTTCGGCCGACGGCGTCGTGGTCGGCACCGCCATCGTCAATCAGGTCGCGACCAGTCTGACGGGCGACGGCAAGGCAACGGCCGATACCGTTCAGGCCGTTGCCACACTGGTCCGCGGACTTTCCACGGGAACACGTTCGGCGCGCCTTGTTGCTGCCGAATAGTTTGCCCACATTGGAGCAAAGCAATGTCGCGCAAAATGTGCAGCGGTCTTGCGGCAACGACATGCGGGAAACCGAAGACCTCAAAGTGTGGCAAACGATCTGAAAGATCGCGACGCGCTTTCGTCAATCAGGAGTATTCGAGTTGAACTGGATCACCAACTACGTTCGCCCGCGGATCAATTCCATGCTGGGCCGTCGCGAAGTGCCGGAGAACCTCTGGATCAAGTGCCCGGAAACCGGCGAGATGGTCTTCCACAAGGATCTGGAAGGCAACAAATGGGTCATTCCAGCCTCCGGCTATCACATGAAGATGCCGGCCAAGGCCCGCCTGATCGATCTGTTCGACAACGGCGAGTTCGAATCGCTGCCGCAGCCGAAGGTCGCCCAGGACCCTCTGAAGTTCCGCGATTCTAAGAAATATAGCGATCGCCTGCGCGACAGCCGCCTGAAGACTGAGCAGGAGGATACCATCCTCGCCGGCGTCGGAAAGGTGCAGGGATTGAAACTCGTGGCGGTGGTGCACGAATTCAACTTCATCGGCGGTTCGCTCGGCATGGCTGCCGGCGAGGCGATCGTTAAGGCTTTCGAACGTGCGACGTCTGAAAAGTGCCCGCTGGTGATGTTCCCCGCTTCCGGCGGCGCGCGCATGCAGGAAGGCATCCTGTCGCTGATGCAGCTGCCGCGCACGACCGTTGCCCTCGACCTGCTCAAGGAATCCGGCCAACCCTATATCGTCGTGCTGACCAACCCGACCACCGGCGGCGTCACGGCCTCCTATGCCATGCTGGGCGATATTCATCTGGCCGAGCCCGGCGCCGAAATCGGCTTTGCCGGCAAGCGCGTCATCGAGCAGACGCTGCGCGAAAAACTGCCCGAAGGCTTCCAGACCTCCGAATACCTGCTGGAGCATGGTATGGTCGATATGGTCGTCAAACGTCACGATATCCCGGAAACGCTGGCGCGCGTCCTGAAGATCCTGACGAAGAAGCCGGTTTCGGCGGCGAACGACATGAATAGCGGTGCGATCGCTCTGGCGGCGAGCGCCTGAAAACCGACAAGCAAGCGGGGTGCCGAATTGATACCCAGAGGCCAAACCGCGGTGAGCGAGGCAGCACAGGAGATCGACAAGCTCATGGGGTTACATCCCAAGGGTTTTGATCTGTCTCTCGATCGCATCACCCGTCTTCTCGATGTGCTCGGCAATCCGCACCGGAATCTGCCGCCGGTGATCCATGTCGCCGGCACCAACGGCAAGGGGTCGGTCACCGCCTTCTGCCGCGCTCTGCTCGAAGCCGGCGGCTACAGCGCTCATGTTCACACCTCGCCGCATCTCGTCAATTGGCACGAGCGTTACCGCATCGGCGTCAAGGGCGGGCGCGGGCAGCTTGTCGATGACGCCGTCTTTGCCAAGGCCCTGCGTCGTGTGGCCGATGCCAATGCCGGACAGCACATCACCGTCTTCGAAATCCTGACGGCGGTCACCTTCATCCTGTTTTCCGAACAGCCGGCCGATGCCGCGATCATCGAAGTCGGTCTCGGCGGCCGCTTCGACGCCACCAATGTCATTTCCGATCCGGCCGTCTCGGTGATCATGCCGATCTCACTCGATCACCAGCCCTATCTCGGGGACAGGGTCGAGCTGATCGCCGCCGAAAAGGCCGGCATCATGAAGCCGGGATTTCCGGTTGTCATCGGTCATCAGGAATATGACGCGGCGCTCCACGTGCTGATGGCGACGGCCGAACGGCTGCATTGTCCCAGCGCCGTCTTCGGCCAGGATTTCATGGCGCATGAGGAATATGGCCGGCTCGTCTATCAGGATGAATTCGGTCTTGCCGACCTGCCGCTGCCGCGGCTTCCCGGCCGCCACCAATATGCCAATGCCGCCGCCGCCATTCGCGCCGTCAAGGCGGCGGGTTTCACCGTCACCGAGGCGATGATGGAAAAGGCGATGAGTTCTGTGGAATGGCCGGGCCGGCTGCAGCGTCTGAACGAAGGCCGGTTGCTGCCGCATGCACCCGCCGGCGCCGAGATCTGGATCGACGGCGGGCATAATCCCGGGGCAGGCGAAGTGATCGCCGAAGCCATGGCCAATTTCGAGGAACGCCAGTCTCGGGCGCTTTTCCTCATTACCGGCATGATTAATACCAAGGATCCAATCGGCTATTTCAAGGCCTTCGCCGGCTTGGTCGAGAAGGTTTTCTGTGTGCCGATCCGTGGCAGCGACGCGATAATCGACCCGGTGATATTGTCGAATGCCGCTTATGATGCCGGCTTGGTTGCCGAACCGATGTCGACGGTCGGCGATGCGCTGGAAGCCATAAAAGCCGTCGTCGATCCGGAGGGTTTACCCCCGCGCATCCTCATCGGCGGCTCTCTCTATCTCGTCGGCGATGTGCTTTCCGACAACGGCACGCCGCCGAAATGAAGGCAAATTGAAAAAGCCCGGTCGATGCCGGGCTTTTTCGCCAATGCGATTTAATTTAAGCGATATCAGTCAGGCGGCGCTCGAAATCCAGTTCGAAAGCGCGGTCTTCGGCTTGGCGCCCACGGAGATATCGGCGACTTCGCCGCCCTTGAAAATCGCCAGGGTCGGAATAGAGCGCACACCAAACTGTGCGGCGAGTTCCGGGTTCTCATCGATATTCAGCTTGGCCACCTTGACCTTGCCTTCCATCTCAACGGCGATTTCTTCGAGGCTCGGCGCAATCATCTTGCACGGGCCGCACCATTCAGCCCAGAAATCGACGACGACGGGTTCTGCGGATTCCAGAACTTCCGACTGGAAGTTGTTGATATCGACTTTCACGGTAGCCATGGGCTGCTCCTTTGTCTCGGTGTTGAACCACATGTGATGCTGCGGTGCCGAATTTTCAATGTCCGGTATTTCACTTTGTCTTGACTGCTGCAAGCGCCAAACCGAGCGCCTTTTCGCTCAGCGTGTAGAGCGAGGCGTTCTCGGTATAGACAAGCATGCAATCGATACGCTTATCAGGATAGAGCGGCGCCAGGATCTCGCGATAGATCGCCAGCTGCGCCCGGTGCGCGAAGGGGATAGCCTCCTCTGTCGCCGGCGGCACCCGATTGGTCTTGTAGTCGAGAATGACGACGCGATCGGCAAGGACGGCAAGCCGGTCGATGCGGCCGGAGACGGCATAGCGCCTGTCTTCGAGCGTCAACGTTCCCATGATCGAGACCTCGGGCTGGGCCTGCGCACCGAGGACGGACTGCAGACCCTCTTCGTCCAATAGTTTCAGAACCGAATCAACAAGTTTGCGCCGTTCGGCTTCCGGCCAGAACCGAGCCGCTCGTTCGGCATAGCGGC
Source organism: Rhizobium sp. NZLR1 (assembly GCF_017357385.1). NCBI lineage: Bacteria > Pseudomonadati > Pseudomonadota > Alphaproteobacteria > Hyphomicrobiales > Rhizobiaceae > Rhizobium > Rhizobium sp. NZLR1. Next base: position 23,011 of record NZ_CP071632.1, read on the forward strand.
CTGCGGCATCAGGCCGTTCGGCAAGCGGAATTTCGGGAAGCGCCTGCAGCATGCGGTGGATCAGCCTGCCCTTCTCCAGCGAACGATCGCTGCGCTGCTTCTCGCCAAACAGCGGCGAAACGACGAGCAAGCCACCCGCGTCTTCATCGATGATCGTCCCGGCGCCGGAGGGGCTGAGCGGCCGGGGCAGCCCGGCCTGCGGCGGCAACGGCCGCAACAGACCGTCCGGCAGGGTGTCCATGCTGTCGCGCTCCTGGCTGCGGTCGGTGCGTTCGAAGCGTCGTTCCACCCGCGGCACGCGCCATTTGATACCCGGCCATTCCCCATCGGGACTCGAGAATGTGGTCGTCTCCACCAGCGGATGATTGTCGCGCAGTGCCGTCGAAATCATCAGATGCCAGGTGTCGTTGTTCACACGCACGCCGCGATAGCCGCAGACGACCAGCCGGTCGGCGGCTCGCGTCATGGCGACATAGAGCAATCGGCGATATTCTTCCTCCGCCAGCATCTGGATACGCGCAGCATCGTCCTGGGTCAGCGAATTGGCGAGATCGGAGACAGGAACCCAGACGGGCATCGGCGGCTCGTCGGCGTCGGTCTCGATCAGGCGAAGCTTCGGCAGATGGGTATGGGTAAAAGCCTTCGAACCGCCGTCGACGAGGAAAACGATCGGTGCCTCAAGACCCTTGGAGGCATGCACCGTCATGATCCGCACTTCATTGCGCCCCTTGTCCTGCTCGCGCTTGACCACGGGCGCTTCGAGCTCCAGCGTCGAGATGAAGGACTGCAGCCCGGGGAGGCCGGAGCTCTCGTGGTCGAGCGTGAAGGTCAGGAATTCGTCGAGGATATCGCTGACCTCGGTGCCGAGCCGGGCAAGGAATTGCCGCCGCCCGCCATGGCTGCCGAGCACACGCGCATAGAAATCGTGGACCGACAGGCTCCTGGATTGGCGAAGGAACAATTCAAGCCTCTCGACGGCTGCGCGGAAACGCTCGGTGCCATCGGCGGCGAAACTTTTGAGATGGTGCCAGACGCTCTCATTATCGCCGCGTAGCGCGGCGATCGCAAAGATGTCGTCCTCGGAAAGATCAAACAGCGGACTCTTGAGCACGGCGGCGAGCGAAAGGTCGTCTTCCGGCAGAAGCAGGAAACGGCCGAGCGCCAGCAGATCCTGCACGGCGATATGGCTGGTCAGCACCAGTCTGTCGGCGCCGGCGACCGGAATGTCGCCGCGGCGCTTCAACGCGCGCGTCAACGCATTGACGAAGGCGTCGCGTTTGCGCACCAGCACAAGGATGTCGCCGGCTTCGATCAGACGCTCCTTGCCCTTGTCGACGATCGTCTCGCGCCCGACCAGCGTGCCGATCGAATGGGCGATCCGCCGCGCCAGGATTGCGGCTGGCGCGCTTTCCGGCGTTGCGTCGAAGGGCGCCGTCCAATCCTCCTCCTTCATCACCGCTTCCGGCGCGACCATCTCCCAGAGATCGACGGCGCCGGGATGTCCGATGCGGCTGGAGCGATGCACCACCGGTTCGCCGAGCGCGCTGAGGCCGCGCGCATTGTTTGGTTCCCTGAAAATATGGTCGACGGCCTCGAGCACATCCGCGGTCGAGCGGAAGGAAAGCGGCAGCCGGACCGAGGAAAAGCTCTGCCCGCTGTCGGACACCCGCCGCCGCGTTCGGTCGCTTTCCTCGGAAAAACGCTCAGGCCGCGCTCCTTGAAAGGAATAGATCGACTGTTTCTCGTCGCCGACGGCAAACAGCGTGCGCACGATCGGCCGGGCGCTTTCGCCGGAGAAGAAATCCTCGGCGAGCGACTGGATGACGCTCCACTGGATCGGGCTGGTATCCTGCGCTTCATCGACGAGGATATGGTCGATGCCGCGATCGAGCTTGTAGTGGATCCAGGGGCCGACGCCGCTTTTCGTCAGCAGGTCGGCGGTGCGGGTGATGAGATCCTCGAAATCGAGCTGGCTGCGCTGTTTCTTCAGTTCTTCGTAGTCGTGGTTCAGCCGGTCGGCGAGCACGAGCGCTGCATGTGTGGCGCCGTACATCCGCATCAGTTTCAGCCGGTCGCGGCTTGCGGCGACATGGGCGCGGGCAGCGGCAATGGCGCCCGCCAGCTGCGGTGCGTCGGCAAGCATCGCCTTGACTGAGAATTGCGAGTCCGCCTTCGGCTCGCCCTTGGCTGTCAAAAAGATTTTCTCGAGAAACTCAGCGCGCCTTGCGTCATCGCGTTCCCGCCCGGCAAGCTTGAGGCCGTAGGCAACCTCCTGCGCTTTCGTGCCGCCCTTCTGGTCGGCAAGCGACAGATAAAGCTCCAGCATGCCGCCCGAAAGCTCCGGCAAAGGCCAATATTGCGCGGCGATCCGGCTTTCCGTGTCGCCGGCGGCAAGGCCAAGCCTTTCTCGCAGGACCTTTTCCACGCCGCCCTGCCGTTCGGCGATTGCCGTGAAACGACGGATTGCGTTGCGATTGGCGACGATGTCGCCGAGCAGGTTCTCCAGTCCGGATTCGTCGCCGAGATCGAGCACATAGGCGAACGCCTCGGCAAGCGCGCTGTCTCCCTCCGGCGCGGTTGCCGTCAGCAGCGCCCGGCGCGCATCGGAAAGCAGCACCACCGCCGCCCGGTCGTCGAGAACCGAGAAATGCCCGGCGACGTTGGCCTCCAGTGGAAACTGGTGCAGCAGCGCCTCGCAAAAAGCATGGATCGTCTGGATCTTCAGCCCGCCGGGTGTCTCCAGCGCCTTCGCGAACAGCCGGCGGGCCTCGGCAAGCTTCAGTCCATCGGGAGCCGTCCCCTCGATCTGGGTGATCCGCCGGCTAAGGTCTTCATCGTCAAGCACCACCCAGTCCGCCAGCCGCTCGAAGACGCGGTTCGACATTTCGGAAGCCGCAGCCTTGGTATAGGTGAGGCACAAAATGGCAGAAGGCCGCGCCCCGACCAGCAGAAGACGGATGACGCGCTGTGTCAGCACATGCGTCTTGCCGGAGCCGGCATTGGCCGAGACCCATGCCGAACGCAAGGGATCGGAGGCAATCGCCTGCTGGATCGTCGTCCAGCCGATCCAGGCGCCAGGATCATCGTCGTTGGGAAGAGGCGTTACATCACTCATCGCTGCCGCCTTCGTCGGTTTCGGCTGTCGACCATTCGGAGACGCGGGCGAGGTGATCATAGTCGCCGCCGAAATCGAATTGCTGCGCCGGAATGAGCCGCGAGGTGAAGCCTTTCTCCCCGGACTGCAGCAATCCGACGAACTTGACCAACTGGTCGATCGATTCCTCGGCGAGATCCATCGCCGATTTCGCCTTGTCGCTGCGTGCCGAGCTTTCGTTGTTGACGGTGTCGACCTGAAAACGACGTCCCGGCCGCAGGCGCACATAGAGCAGGTCCTGCGGCACAAGACGACCGGCATCACGGAAGGCGCCGGCGCTCAAGGCCGCCGCTTCGAGCGCAAGCTGCGGATCGAGAAGCACGCGGGCCTGCGCTGGCGACGGATTGTAGCCGGTCTTGTAATCGATGATATCGGCGGCGTTCGGTCCGGTGATGTCGATCCGGTCCGCAACTCCGTTAAGCCGGATATTGATCGGCTCCAATTCGAAGCCGCCACGCACCTCCGTCAGTGTTTTGCGGATGCCGGGTCGCCGTCCGGTTTCCCATTCGAGGAAGGCGCGGGCAACCGCGCGGAAGCGCGGCCGCCACACGGCATCGATATGCGCCGGCAGCTGCTCCATGTCGAAAAGCTCGGAAAGGATGCGCTCCATCGCCGCTGCCGCATCCGGCGTGCCGGCGACATGGGCTTCGCGAATGAACCGGTCGATGATCTTATGATAGAGCGTTCCGCGTTCGGCCGCTCCTGGATCGCGGTTGAATGTATCGACGGGATCGAGGCGCAGGATGCGGCGCGCATAGATGGCATAGGGGTCCCGGCGCAGCCGACCGACTTCGCTGAAGGAGTAGGATTTCGGCTGCAGTGCCAACGGTGGTTTCGGCGAGGGGCGTTGCGTCGGTGCCTGGGCTTCTCCACGGTCGATCAGGCCGGCCCATTGGAGGAACCGGTTGCCGCGTCCCTTCAACTCCGCTTCGAACGCCTCTCCGGCGAGCGCTAGCAGCCGCTGCAGCCAACGGGAGGCGACCGTCGGTGTCGAGCCCTGGCGCAGCGCGCGCGAATAGATCAGATGGCGCGTGCCATTCGCCATCTCGAAGTCATGCGCCAGCTGGCCGATACGCCGTTCCGGCGGCTCGAGGCCGATCTCCGTCTTCATCATGCGCGGAATGAAGGGATTGTTGGCGGTCTGCCCTGGCCAGGTGCCCTCGTTCAGGCCGCCGAGGATCAGCGTATCGACGCTCTGCAGGCGGGCTTCCAGCGTGCCGAAAATGAAGAGGCGGGGATGACTGAGTGCCCGTGGCTTCACCACATGGCCGGCAGCAAGTGCTGCCATAATGTCGATCCATTGCGGCCCGTCGGCTTCCATCTGGCCGTCCGTGCCGATGACCTCGCCGAGCAGGGCGGCGAGCGCATCTCCCGCTTCACCAGACCAGAGATCGGCGAGATTGCCGTGCGGATCGGCCGCGACTGCTTCGAGCGAACGACCGCTACGCTCCGCCCATTCCGACAAAGACAAGCTTACCGTCCTTGCGCGATCTTCCGGCCGGTGCCGGATCAGCGTCGAAGCCAGCGGCTCGGTCGCTTGTGTGACCCGCCGGGCAAGATCGTACGCGGCATCGGCAGCGTCAGCCGAAAGCGCCTTTCGCCATTGCGGTGCGTGCCTGTCCTGGGCCTGTTCGGCAAGCTGATGGGTCAGCAGCGGCTCGAGCCTGCTGATATCCACCTCCGCCACGCCGCCACGCAGGGCCAGCAGCTCGAGCGCCTCGGTAGCGGAAATCAATGCGTCGCGTTCCAGGCCGAAACGGGCCAGCGGATGTTTGAGCAGCGAAATAATCGCCACCGGATCGCCCGGGCGCAGCGCTGCTTCCAGCAGCAATTGCAGCAGCGTGCCCTGCGGCATGGCTGCAAGCGGTGTGCCGGCCGAATCGTCGGCGAGGATGTCGAAGCGGGAAAGCTCCGCCATAACCCGTCGGGCGAGATTGCGGTCCGGGGTAATGAGGGCAGCCCGGCTTTCGCCGTCCTGCCCCGGCTTTTCCAACGCCAGCCGCAGCCCAATCGCAATCGCGGTCGCTTCCTCGCGTTCGTTGGCGGCTTCGATCAGCGAAACATCGGCAAAGGCGGAAGACAGGCTGCCATCGGGCAGGTCGCTCTTCCAAGCGCCCCAATCGCTGGTCGCCTCCGCCGGGACGAGCGTCCGAGACAGGATTTCGGCGCGCCGCTCAAGATCGGCCTCGGGCCGTTCAAGAAGGGTCACGTCGGCACGCGTGAGCTTCAGCCGCTTGAGCAGCAACGACAGGCCGTATTGCGGATGGCTCCGGCTTGCAGGATTGGCATGTTGGCCGGGTGCCGGTTCTGGCGCCACCATCTGCCAGTGCCTTTCGGGCATAGAGAGATCGAGCCCCGGAAGCACGATCACACCCTCAGGCAGATTGGCGACGGCGGCGATGAGATCGGCGGTGGCGGGAACCGAGCCCGTCGAACCGGCAATGATGATCGGCCCAGTCGGTTTCGTCGTGGTAAGCCTTGATGCTTCGGCCCGCAGGATGGCGTTTCGGTGCCGCGCCGGCGAGGATTTGCCGAGTTCGGAAAGCCTCTCCGGCCAGAAGGCGCTGGCGATCTGCAGAAACTCCGCCGTCAGCTGCCACCAGGCGGCATAGTCGCCGGTGTCGAGTTTCGACAGTTCAGACCAGTCGAGATCCTCGGTTTCGATGGAATCGATCAGTTCCGCAAGGTTGCGGGCGAGCCAGATCGCATCTGCCGGGCTTGCCGGCGCAACGAGCGGTGAGTCCGAATGAATGTGGCGAACGATTTCGGGCAGTTTGTTTCGCCAGGCGAGGATGAGCCGCGCAAGCTCCAACAGACGGGCGGTATTCGACAGCGGTTGGGCGAGGTCTATCGTCGCCGGCAGCGCCTCGTCGAAATAGCCGCTGTCGTCATCGGTTTCGCCGAGAGGACGGATGACCGGCAGGATCGCCGAGCGGCCGCCGAGCAGGTCGACGAATTCCGAGCGCAGCACACGCACGGCACGCCGGGTCGGCAGATAGATCGTTACCCTGGCGAGCGACAGCGGATCATCGGCCTGATGCCGGAAGAGCGGCGTCAGGCGGCCGTCGCAAAGCGTCGTCGCCAGCGTTTTCAGAAAGGAGAGGCCCGCCGGGATCGTCAGAATGCGTGGCTGATGCCGCTCCGCCATGGCTCACGCAAACGCCCGCAACCGACGGATCGTTTCCTCCGCCTCGCCGATCGCCTCCGGCGTTCCCACTGTCAGCCAATGGCCGTCGAGCACCATGCCGAAAAGGCGGCCGCGTGCGATTGCCTTGTCGAAATAGATATTGAGGTTGAAGGCATCCTGCGGCGCGTTGTCGAACAGCGATGGGTTCATGGCGATCGCTCCGGCGTAAACGACGGGATTGGACGGATCGTCGCGATAACGCGTCAGCCGGCCATCCGCTGCGAGGCTGAAATCGTTCTTGCCGTTGTGGCCCGTCGTATCCTCTATCATCACACAAAGCAGCGCCATGTCCATGCGCTTGGCATCGAAGAATCCGGCTAAGCGTTGCAGGTTCGTTGGCCGCCCCGGCTGTTCGCCGATCCAGAACAGGTCGGCATTCATGACGAAGATATCGTCGCGGGTCAGCAGCCTCAGCCCCTTCACCAGTCCGCCGCCGGAGTTCATCAGCGCGTCCCGCTCGTCGGAAATCACGATGTCGAGGCCAGGATAATTCTTCAGATGATCGAGCATCTGGTCGGCGTGGTGATGAACGTTGACGGCGGCTCGTTCGATGCCGGCCGCCACCAGCGAATCCAGCGCGTAGTCGATCATCGGCTTGCCGTCGATTTTCACCAGCGGCTTCGGGATCGTCTCGGTGATCGGGCGCATGCGGGTCCCGAGACCCGCGGCCAGTACCATAGCTTGTCTGATGCTCATGCTGATCCGGAACTTATGATTCGCGTTGGCCTATTCCAGCCCTTGCGCACCAATCGCGCAAGGGGGCAAGCGCTTCATGCTCGAGTGCGACCTGCAGATAGGTGAGCGTTCGCGGCATATGTTTGAGATAGCCGGGCTTGCCGTCACGCTGCAGCAGCCGCACCCAGAGACCGGCAAGCTTGCAATTACGTTGCGCCGACATGATGGACCAGGCCTTCATGAATCCGGCTTCGTCGAAGCCGCCCTGGCCTCGGCGAAGGGCGAGATAATCGTCCATCAGCTGCCGGAAGAGATCCGGTTCGATTGTCACTCGCGCATCCTGAACGATCGAGGCGAGATCATAGGCGGTGGGGCCGATCATGGCGTCCTGGAAATCGATGATGCCGATCTTGCGAATGCCGCTTTCTAGTTCGCGCCAGATGATGTTCGGCGAATGGAAGTCGCGCAGCAACAGGTTCTTCTCGGCCGCCGCGAGCTCGTCGATCAGCGAGTCCCAGATCGCCAGATAGTCCGCACGTTCGGCATCCGTGGGTGCTGTACCGCGCTTCCAGGCAATATGCCAATCGAGCACAAGCTGCACTTCCATCTTCATTGCCGTGCGATCGAAGTCCGGAATGTGATGCGTATGTATCGCGGAAACCGGGATATCCTGCGGAATCTGCATGGAATGAAGATGGGCAAGGCAGGCGATGCTTTGCCGGTAACGTTCGGTGACCGGCCGTCCGTCGTCATCGAGCACGCCCTCGGTGCCGAGATCCTCGATCAGCAGGATGCCCTGTTCATAGTCGACCTGATAGATCTCCGGCGTCGCAAATCCCCGCTCGCGCAACACATTGGCGATCGCGACGAAAGGATAGGCATTCTGTGCGAGATGCGCGACCTTGGGATACGGCTTGCCGTCATAGACGGGCGGTCCCTCGGGATGCGGGCGCCAATCCATCAGTATTTTTCGTTGAGCAGCGTTCGGATAGATCGCTTCATAGGCGCGCAACGACGCATCGCCGGTCAGGAAGCGGCGTTTGACTTCGGGATAGCCGGCTTTGTCGAGGAAATCGCGGATCGCCAGGACACGATGGATGCGGAAGGCGTGTGCGCCGGCGGCTTTGATTGTTGCTCGGCGGCCGCTGCCTTCATGTGCGAGCCTCAGCGTGATGTGCTCGGCCGGTAGTTCGCCCTCAGCCATCTCGGGCCATTCGACGAGGCAGATCCCGTTCTCCAGGGCTTCATCGAAGCCGAGTTCGGTCAATTCGGCGGGATTGCCGAGCCGGTAGAGATCGAAGTGCGAAACCGGGAGGCGCAGATCGTAGGATTGCACCAGGGTGAAGGTCGGGCTCGGGACCTCGAGCCCCTCGTCATCGGCCATGGCGCGCAGGATCGCCCGTGCCAGCGAGGATTTCCCCGCGCCGAGATCGCCGGAAAGGGCGAGGCAATCGCCGGCTTTCAAGGCCAGCGCCAGGTCTTCACCCAGTCGAGATGTAGCCGCCTCGTCTTTCAGAAAAAGCGAGATCGTATCGCTGGTCGTCATTCGGCAGCCGCGGTATGCGGGACATTGATCGAGGGGATACGGCAGACGACGGTGGTGCCCTTGCCCGGCTCGCTGTCGATCGTCACGTCGCCATGATGCAGAGTGACGAAGCTGTCGACGATCGAAAGGCCGAGGCCGGCGCCGCCGCGTTTGCCGCTTTTCGCACCGGTCGCAAACCGGTCGAAGACGGTAGCGATCATGTCAGGCGAGATGCCGGGGCCGCGATCGCTGACGGAGAAGACGAAATCCGTGCCTTCGCGATGGCACTCCAGCGCGATCGAGGTGCCTTCCGGCGAAAAATTCGCTGCGTTGGAAAGCAGCTTCAGAAGGATCTGCTTCAGCCGCTGCGGATCGGCGACGATCGAGCCGAGATAGGCCGGCGCGGTGATTTCGAGCGCGACGCCGCTTTCGTGCAGGCGATCGGCGATCTGCATCGAGACGTCGTCGAGCAGATCGTTGAGATCGATATCCGCATAGTTGAGGCGCATGATGCCGGCATCGACGGTCGTAAGGTCGAGGATATCGTTGACGAGCGTCAGCAGAACGGAGGACGAGGTCGAGATGTGGTCGATATATTCGGCCTGCCGTTCGTTCAGCGGCCCGACGCCCTGCGTCCGCAGTAGATCGGTGAAGCCGATGATATTGGTCAGCGGCGAGCGCAGCTCGTAAGACACATGCTGGACGAAGTCGTTCTTCAGCTCGTCGGCCTTGCGCAGCGCTTCGTTCTTCTCGGTTAGCGCCCGCTCGGCACGCACGCTGTCCGTCATATTGACGAAGGTCAGCATGGTCTGCGCGTTCGGCAGCGGGATGACGGCAAAGTCGAGCACGAGGCCGGAGAAGAGTTCCAGCGTCCCCTGGCCCGAGCGGCGTTCGTCGTCGAAGCTGGTGATCAGTTCCGCGAACGCCTTCCAGCCGTCCGGCCGGTCATAGGACGGCGCGCAGGCCTCGCCCAGTCCGCGGATATGCGTGCCGGGCTTGGCTTCGGTTTCGGTGATTCCCCAGAGTGCGCGGAAGGCCGGGTTCGACAGGCGGATGCGTCCATCCGGGCCGAACACCGCCACACCTTCGGAAAGATGGTCGATCGTTTCGCCCTGCACCTTGACCAGTGTGTTGTAGCGCGTTTCGAGATCGACCTGCTCGGTCAGGTTTTCGAACACCCAGGTGGCCCCACCCTGCGGATGGGCGGTCGCGAAGACGCGCAATGTCTGCCCGTTCGGCAGGTGCCAGAGATCGGATTGCGTGTCGAGCGCGCGATAGACGGAAAGGGCTGCTTCCTTCCAGCTTTTCCAGTTGAGCTGGTCCGGCAGCTTCTTGGCAGCCCGCAGCCGCTCGAGCAGCTCGCTATTGTCCGGCCGGCCTTCGAGGAAGGCGATATCCAGCTCCCAGAGCGCGACGAAAGCCTGGTTATAGAATTGCAGGCGGCGGTCGCCGTCGAAGATGGCAACGGGCGTGGCGAGATGGTCGAGGGTTTCGGCGTGGCTCTTGAGCGTCCGTTCCAGCTCGGCACGCACCGCCTCTATGTCGGACACGTCGATCGCAATACCGGCCGAGCCGCTGGGCAGCCTGACGTCGACGACGTCGAAGAATGTGCGGTTGCCGCGCACGACCGTCGAGATCGTGTCGTGGAAGGGTGATTCCGGCGTCGTCGCCGCGCGAATACGTTCGCGCGCCACGGTCGTCAGCATTTCGCGGCCTTCATTGATCGCCTGCTGCGGCGATCGCGCTTCGACCGCCTCGCCATAAGCCTGGTTGACCCAGGTCAGCAGACCCGCCGGGTCGCGTTGCCAGGCCGGCATGTCGATCGCGTCAAGCATGGTCTGGAAGGCCGAGATCGACGTCATCAGCCGGTCGCGCTCGATCCTGAGCTCTGCCAGCTCGGCGCGCAGATTGTTAAGCGCCACGAAACGGACGAAGGCGCGCCCGCCGGAAACCCGGCCCTGCGCCTCGAGGATTTCGTCGCGGATGGTTTCGACCACCATGTCGAAACTCTGTGCTCCGTCGCGCAGCCGGTCGATCGCCTTTTCCAGCTCGGAGGCCGAGCGGGACTTCAGCCAGAGGCCGAAGGCCAGGAACTCGCCGTCCTGCGGTGCGCCGGTTTCGGGCGGAAGCTGGCCGAGCAGTTCGGGGCGCGCATTGCCGTCCCAGATGACGATCCGCCGGTTCTTGTCGGCGATCAAAGCCTGGTATTGCGAAATGCGCTGCTGGGCATCGGAAAGCGCCGAGCGGATTTCCCGGCTCTCACTTTCCAGATTGCCGCGCTGGCGCACCAGCCACAGCGTCGAAAGCAGTGCTGCCGATATGACGCCGATGACCACGGAAACGCCGACGACCTGCGAGGATGTGAAGAGGTGAGCCGAGGCTGCCGCCTGTTGCTCTGTCTGTGCCAGAACCGGCCGCGCCAGCGCCGCAAGCGCCGTGCCGGCCGCGCAAGCTTTCAGAAAGCGCGCCAATGATCCATGCTCTTGCTTGGCGGCCTCGTGTGCCGTTGCAGATTTGTGCTCTTGGCCCGCCATCAGCGGGCGGCGGCCGGCGCGAACGCCGTCATCCGCCTGACCGGGCAGGCTGCTTTTCATTTCCGACATCCGCGGTATGTCTCCGTCCTTCAATGTGCCGCATTACGACAAGACATCCCATTTTCGGAGCGGTCGGACAGGGTCCGGCGCCACGAATCAAGTCTTAAAACAATACTTCGGATGGGAATCGGCGGGAAGGGAGCGCCCAAAAAATAAGCCGCGGCAGTTGTCAATGCCGCGGCTTCTACATCTTGTGGATATTAACGATAAGATCAATATCTGTAGTGGTCGGCCTTGAACGGACCCTTGGGCGAGACGCCGATATAGGCAGCTTGCTCCTCGGAAAGCTCAGTCAGCTTCACGCCGAGCTTGTCGAGATGCAGGCGTGCGACCTTCTCATCGAGATGCTTCGGCAGGATATAGACCTGGTTGGAATACTGGTCGGGCTTGGTGAAGAGCTCGATCTGCGCCAGTGTCTGGTTGGTGAAGGAAGCCGACATCACGAAGGACGGGTGGCCGGTGGCGTTGCCAAGGTTGAGCAGACGGCCTTCGGAAAGAAGGATGATGCGGTTGCCCTTGGGGAATTCGATCAGGTCGACCTGCGGCTTGACGTTGGTCCACTTGAGATTGCGCAGCGCGGCGACTTCGATTTCGTTGTCGAAGTGGCCGATATTGCCGACGATCGCCATGTCCTTCATCTGACGCATGTGGTCGATGCGGATGACGTCCTTGTTGCCCGTGGTGGTGATGAAGAGATCGGCAGAGGAAACGACGTCCTCGAGCAGCACGACTTCATAACCGTCCATCGCAGCCTGCAATGCGCAGATTGGATCGGCTTCGGTCACCTTGACGCGGGCGCCGGCGCCGGAAAGCGAAGCGGCAGAACCCTTGCCGACGTCGCCGTAGCCGCAGACGACGGCAACCTTGCCGGCCATCATCACGTCGGTGCCGCGGCGGATGCCGTCGACCAGCGATTCCTTGCAGCCGTACTTGTTGTCGAACTTCGACTTGGTGACCGAGTCGTTGACGTTGATCGCCGGGAAGGGCAGCAGGCCCTTCTGGCTGAGCTGATAGAGGCGGTTGACGCCTGTCGTCGTTTCCTCGGTGACGCCCTTGATCGCGTCGCGCTGCTTGGTGAACCAACCCGGAGAGGCGGCAAGGCGCTTCTTGATCTGTGCGAAGAGGATTTCCTCTTCCTCGGAATGCGGATGCGACAGCACATCTTCACCGGCTTCGGCGCGGGCGCCGAGCAGGATGTACATGGTTGCATCGCCGCCGTCATCGAGGATCATGTTGGAAAGGCCGCCATCGGCCCACTGGAAGATCTTGTCGGTATAGACCCAGTAATCCTCAAGTGACTCGCCCTTGATGGCGAAGACAGGCACGCCGGCGGCGGCGATCGCGGCAGCGGCATGATCCTGCGTCGAGAAGATGTTGCACGAGGCCCAGCGGACTTCGGCACCGAGCGCCACCAGCGTCTCGATGAGCACGGCCGTCTGGATGGTCATGTGCAGCGAGCCGGTGATGCGCGCGCCCTTCAGCGGCTTTGCCTGGCCGAATTCGGTGCGGCAGGACATCAGCCCCGGCATTTCGGTTTCGGCGATCGTAATTTCCTTGCGGCCGAAATCCGCAAGCCCGAGATCGGCGACGACATAATCTTTTTCAGTGCTCATAGGGGTCTCCAGGCTGAAAAACGTCTCAAAAATTGGCGCAGGCGCGAAGATGGCCGCGCGACGGATGGGCCGCGTGTTCATGTATATCGCCCGGACGTGTGCAGTGGCTCCGGGATAACGACATGCACAAGGACAGAGAGCTAAGCGCGTCCGCATGAAGCAAGTTCGATGCATCGCACTTTAGCGCACGGCATATCCGCCGTTTAGCAGGCTTCGAATGGGAAGGCAATAAGGATATAAAGAAGTCTTTATATGTTTATATGATCGCTGTTGGCGATCACATCTCTTCGCCGAACCGGTTCTGGATCAGTTGGTCCAGGGCCTCCAGCGCTTGCTCGGCCTGGCTGCCGCTTGCCGAGACGACGACGCTCGAGCCGGGGCTGGCCGCAAGCATCATCAGGCCCATGATAGAGGTGCCGCCGACCGTCATTCCGTCCTTGGAAACGGTGATGGCGGCATCGAAGGTCTCGACCATTTGCACGAATTTGGCCGAGGCGCGGGCGTGGAGACCGCGCTTGTTGATAATCAGGAGTTCTCGGGATAGCGATGTCATGGAGGGCCGTTATTTTCCGCTAAGCACGCGGCTCGCGACATTGATATATTTCCGCCCGGCTTCGGAAGCCTCCACCAGCGCCTTCTCCATGTTGTTCTCGCCACGCACGCCGGCGAGCTTTATCAGCATCGGCAGGTTGACGCCGGCAATGACCTCGGTATGGCCGCTGCTCATGACGGATATGGCAAGATTGGACGGCGTGCCGCCGAACATGTCGGTCAGAATGACGACGCCATGGCCATCATCGGCACCGGAAACAGCTTCGAGAATGTCCTGCCGTCTTTGATCCATGTCGTCTTCGGGGCCAATACAGACCGTCTCGATGAATTTCTGAGGACCGACGACGTGCTCGACAGCATGACGAAACTCTTCAGCCAGCTTGCCATGAGTGACAAGCACAAGTCCGATCATGATATTACTGCTCCCATAAACGCCAACGGTGGCCCCAATATCGCAATGCAGCAATTACGTCCACCGGTGGGGGCACATCTTGGCCATGAAAAGCCGAAGTGCAAGATAAAAATGCGAATATATAAGGCAGATTGATCAATCCGGAAGGCTTCAATGCCCGATATCGGGTGCTTTCGCCATCAGGATTGCAAGGGGTGACGAAACGCCAGTGAGCAACCGCAATGCGGGAAGCGAAAGACCGGCTGCGAGGCTGACGATTTCGCCTTCGGGGGGCACGCGCTCCTCACCAGTGGCGCTGCCCGGAAGCACGGCGTAGTGCATCGGCGCCCGTGGAATATGATCTTGCCGGACGATGCCGGTGCCGCGAAGTTCGATCAGCCCGGCGATCGACGGCGGACATGCCGCGATCACCGTGCCGGCCTCTTCAGACAAAAGAACCTGGTCGTCGGCGACCAGCGCCGTGAACAGCCCGAGCCGGCGTGCCTCGGTCATGCAGGTGAAGGCCAGCATTGATTTTCCCCAGCCGGAAGGTCCGCTGAACAGCAGCCCCGTTCTGCCGACGATGATCGCCGTCGCATGGATGTTCGGAGCCGTCGTCATGCGGCGGCGCCGACAGGCAGAGCGAGGATAAAGCGGGCCCCGAGCACCTGTCCGCCTTCGGCATCGGTGATGTTCTCTGCTCTCAGCGAGCCGCCATGGGCTTCGGCGATCTGGCGGCTGATCGACAGGCCGAGCCCCGAATTCTGGCCGAAACCTTCCGATTCCGGTCGATCCGTATAGAAGCGCTCGAAGATGCGGTCGATATTTTCGGCCTGGATGCCGGGTCCGTTGTCTTCGATCGTGGTGACGCAGCGCGACCGTGTCCGCACCAGCCGCACGGTAATCTTTCCACCCTTTTCCGGTACGAAGGAGCGGGCGTTCTCGATCAGGTTGGCGATGATCTGGCCGATGCGCAGATCGTGGCCGTTGACGACGAAGCGCGTCTTGACGTTCGGCTTGCGTTCGATCGCATATTCGATCTCCACCTGCTTCTTGGTGCTCCTGACCTGGCGCGAAACCTCGATGAGGTCGCGCAACAGCATTTCCATGTCGACGGAACCGGCATCGACACGAGCGAGTTCGGCATCGAGGCGGGAGGCGTCGGAGATATCGCTGATCAGCCGGTCGAGGCGGCGGACATCGTGCTGGATGACGTCCATCAACCGCTTCTTGGAATCGTCGGATTTGGCAAGCGGCAGCGTTTCGACGGCGCTGCGTAGCGAAGTCAGCGGATTCTTGAGCTCGTGGCTGACATCGGCCGCGAAACTCTCGA
Organism: Rhizobium sp. NZLR1; assembly: GCF_017357385.1. Classification (NCBI taxonomy): domain Bacteria; kingdom Pseudomonadati; phylum Pseudomonadota; class Alphaproteobacteria; order Hyphomicrobiales; family Rhizobiaceae; genus Rhizobium; species Rhizobium sp. NZLR1. The sequence goes on from NZ_CP071632.1 coordinate 38,035, forward strand.
TCGCATCGATGCGGTCGTAGAGCGCTGTCGTCATCTGGCGCAATGCAATGGAAAGATTGCCGATTTCATCCTGACGGGCAGAAAAGTCAGGAATTTCCTCGCGCGCCTTGGCGCCGCGCCGCACCCGGATGGCGGCGGCCGAAAGGCGGCGCAGCGGATTGGCGATCGTCGACGAGAGCACCAGCGAAAGCAGAACGTTGACGAGCGTCGCGACACCGAAGACGCGCATGATGGCAAGCCGCTCGGCATGCACGATATTGTCGATATCGCCAGCCTGTGTCGACAGCAACAGCACCCCGAGCACGGCGCGGAAACGCTGGATCGGCACGGCGACGGAAACGATGAGCTCGCCTTTTTCGGTCGTGCGCACGACGGCGCCGCGCACGCCGGTGAGTGCATTCATCACCTCTGGATAGATCGAGCCGTCACCGCCCGGCGCTTCCTTGTAGAGCGGCAGGTTGCCGGGCTGCAGCGCCTTGTTGAACAGGGTCGCGAACCACTCGCTCCAGGTCTGCTTCTCCTCTTCGACCGGCGGCAGGTCAAAACGCAGCACCTGGCCGCGCGAATAAAGATGGCGCGAATCGAGCAGCAGATTGGCATCGGCATCGAAGATGCGGGCGCGTGTGCGCGTCGGAGAGATCAGCCGGCGCAGAACCGGCGCGACCTTCTCGGGATCGATCGGGAATTCGAGGTCCTCGTCGTTCGGCACCGGGGTGATGCTCTGTCCGGCCTGCAGCTCCAGCAGCTTTTGCGGATCGATGGTGATCGAGTTGGTATCGACCGATGCGGAAGCCGAAATAGCGCCGGCGATGATTTCGCCCTGCGTCAACAGGCTCTCGGCGCGGGCATCGATCAGTCCCTCGCGAAATTGGTTGAGGTAGAGGATACCGCAGACAAGCACTACCAGCGCGACGAGATTGAAGAACAGGATGCGCCGCGTCAGGCTCGAAAACACGGCATTGCCGAAGATACGGCGTATCAGCGTGAAGGGATGCGACCAACGGCGGCCCTTGACGCGAGGGGCGCTCACGCCCTCCGCATCGTCGAGATCCCTTTCCTGCACCAACTGTGCCAACGACAGGCCCTTTCGAAGGGCGGGGCCGGATAAATCGGCCCGCAGCCCTCAACAATTCCGACAGCGCCGCGCGTCTTTTCAGACGCGCAAAGGAGGCTGTAACACTTTGAACTGCTGCATAACTCTGTCTAGGGAATTATGCAGTCGCCCTGCGCCGCGTGGGCTCAGGCCGCTTCGCGGAAGCGGTATCCCACTCCGTAGAGCGTTTCAATCATATCAAAGTCGTTGTCGACCATCTTGAATTTCTTGCGCAGCCGCTTGATGTGGCTGTCGATGGTCCGGTCGTCGACATAGACCTGTTCGTCATAGGCGGCGTCCATCAGCGCGTCGCGGCTTTTGACGACGCCGGGGCGCTGCGCCAGCGAATGCAGGATCAGAAATTCGGTCACCGTCAGGGTCACGGCCTCACCCTTCCAGGTGCAGGTATGGCGTTCCTGGTCCATGACCAGTTGCCCGCGCTCCAGCGATCGGGCCTGCTGCACAGCGCCGTTCTTCGGCGCGCCGGCGGGGCTGGTGCCGGCGGCTGCGGCTTCACGGCTTGAGGCGCGGCGCAACACGGCGCGGACGCGCTCGACCAGCAGGCGCTGCGAAAAAGGCTTGGTGATGAAATCGTCGGCGCCCATCTTCAGGCCGAAGAGTTCATCGATCTCCTCATCCTTGGAGGTGAGGAAGATGACGGGAATATCCGACTTCTGCCGCAGACGGCGCAGCAATTCCATGCCGTCCATGCGCGGCATCTTGATGTCGAAGATCGCCAGCTGCGGTGGCCGCGCCAGAAGGCCGTCGAGCGCCGAAGCTCCATCCGTATAAGTCTCGACCTTGTATCCTTCGGCCTCCAGCGCGATCGACACCGAGGTGAGGATGTTGCGGTCGTCATCAACGAGCGCGATTGTCGGCATGGTGTTGGTCTCCGTCATCAGTGCGCAATCTCCCGGATTTGCTCTCCCCAGGCGGTCTCAGTGACCGGATGCGCTTATGGAGGATAAAGGTGGAACAAATTGTGGCAAAGATAAAGGGAAAGATTGTCGTGAAATTCTCCAGCAATCTGGAGTAGTGCGGCAAAATGTTTCAACGCGGTCTTTAAAACGATTTAAAATAGAAGCAATAAATTTAAATCGATTAAATATCTGATATTACTACATTTTATCAAATTTAGCGTCTTGTGTTTTAAAAATCCTGCCCGTATTTTCGCGCTTAGTTAAACGGCACCGAGCCTGAGCGAAGGGAATTAGCCATGGAAATGTTCGGAGTTCATAACCCGGCAACAGAGCTGGCAACGGTTGGATTGGGCGGCGCAGCCAGCGTTCGCTACAACTTTTCTGCCGCCGCGCTCTATGAAGAAGCGATCCGCCGGGGCGAAGCCGAACTGACTGCTCAGGGTGCGCTGCGGGCTATCACCGGCCAGCACACCGGCCGTTCGCCGCGCGACAAGTTCGTCGTTCGCGACAGCAATACCGACAGCGAAATCTGGTGGGACAACAATAAGCCGATCTCGCCGGAACATTTCGCCCTGCTGCGCGAGGATATGCTGGCGCACGCCGCGGGTAGGGACCTGTTCGTCCAGGATCTCGTCGGCGGCGCCGAGGAAGGCCATGCTCTGCCGACAAGGGTCGTCACCGAGTTTGCCTGGCATTCGCTGTTCATCCGCAATCTGCTGATCCGCCCCGATGCCGCAGCGCTGCCCAGCTTCGCGCCGAAACTGACGATCATCGATCTGCCGAGCTTCAAGGCCGATCCGGCCCGCCACGGCTGCCGTTCGGAAACGGTGATTGCCTGCGACCTGACCAACGGTCTCGTTCTGATCGGCGGTACCTCCTATGCCGGCGAAATGAAGAAATCGGTCTTCACCGTGCTCAACTACCTGCTGCCGGCCAAGGGCGTGATGCCGATGCACTGCTCGGCCAATGTCGGTCCGAACGGTGACGCCGCGGTGTTCTTCGGCCTTTCCGGCACTGGCAAGACGACGCTTTCGGCCGATCCGGCCCGCACATTGATCGGCGATGACGAACACGGCTGGAGTGAAAACGGCATCTTCAACTTCGAAGGCGGCTGCTACGCCAAAACCATCCGTCTGTCGGCCGAGGCCGAGCCGGAAATCTATGCGACGACGCAGCGCTTCGGCACCGTGCTCGAAAACGTCGTTCTGAACGAAGGCCGCGAGCCGGATTTCAATGACGGCTCGCTGACCGAGAACACCCGTTGCGCCTATCCGATGGATTTCATCCCGAACGCTTCGGAAACCGGCCGGGCCGGGCATCCGAAGACGATCATCATGCTGACCGCCGATGCCTTCGGCGTCATGCCGCCGATCGCTCGCTTGACGCCTGATCAGGCGATGTATCACTTCCTCTCCGGCTATACCGCCAAGGTGGCTGGCACCGAAAAGGGTGTGGTTGAGCCGGAAGCGACCTTCTCCACCTGCTTTGGCGCCCCGTTCATGCCGCGGCATCCGGCCGAATATGGCAATCTGCTCAAGGATCTGATCGGCCGCCATGGCGTCCAGTGCTGGCTGGTCAATACCGGCTGGACCGGCGGCGCTTACGGCACTGGCAAGCGCATGCCGATCAAGGCGACGCGTGCCCTTCTCGCTGCGGCTCTCACCGGCGAACTCGGCCGGGTGGAGTTCCGTGCGGATACCAACTTCGGCTTCGCTGTGCCGGTCTCCGTCAACGGCGTCGACGGCAGCATTCTCGATCCGCGCTCGACCTGGACCGACAAATCGGCCTATGACGTGCAGGCCGAAAAGCTGGTCTCGATGTTCATCGCCAACTTCGCCAAGTTCGAGGGTCACGTCGACGGCGGCGTCCGCGATGCGGCCCCCGGCGTAAAGGTCGCCGCCGAATAAGAACAACAAAATTCTCTGACTCACGTGAAACCCGGTATCGCAGGATCGCCGGGTTTTCTTTGATTGCAGCCGATATTTTCAATTCGCCGCCGATGTGAGATAGAACGCCGCATGGCCAGCGACGCACTTTATATCGACGACAGAATCACCATCGCCGGATGGGAGCTGACGGAACAGTTCGTTCTGGCGGGCGGTCCCGGCGGGCAAAATGTCAACAAGGTCTCGACCGCGGTCCAGCTGTTTTTCAATATCCCGAATTCGCCGTCCCTCAATGATCGTGTCAAAACCAATGCGGTCAAGCTTGCCGGCCGCCGCCTTTCGAAGGAAGGCGTGCTGATGATCGAGGCGAGCCGGTTTCGCAGCCAGGACCGCAACCGCGAGGATGCGCGCGACCGGCTGAAGGAATTGTTACTGGAGGCCGCCAAGCCGCCGCCGCCACCACGCAAGAAGACCAGGCCGACCAAGGGTTCGGTCGAGCGCCGCCTGAAGGAAAAATCCGGCCGTTCTGAAGTCAAGAAAATGCGTGGCCGCCCTGGCGGCAGCGGAGGCGAATGACATGCCGGAGCTCTTGAGCGGCATTCGCCATCTCCCCGGCTACCTCGACCGGGCGCGTCAGGAGGCATTGGTCGAGGTAATCCGCACTATTGTCACTGAGGCGCCGCTTTATGTGCCCGTCATGCCCGGCACCGGCAAGCCGATGTCGGTGCGCATGACCAATTGCGGGCCGCTCGGCTGGGTGACCGACAAGGAGCGCGGCTATCGCTATCAGCCGACGCATCCGGCAACCGGCAGGCGCTGGCCTGACATGCCGCGGGAATTGCTTGATATCTGGAATGATGTTGCCGGCTACGACAAACCGCCCGAAGCCTGTCTGGTGAATTTTTACGCCGACGACGCGCGCATGGGCCTGCATCAGGATAAGGACGAGAGGGATCTGCAGGCGCCGGTTGTCTCGATCTCGCTCGGCAACAGCTGCCTCTTCCGCGTCGGCGGCCTCAACCGCAATGATCCTACGCTATCCTTCAAGCTTTCGAGCGGCGATCTGGTCGTTCTGGGCGGCGAGGGGAGACTTTGTTTCCACGGCGTCGACCGCATTCATCTGGCGACCTCGACGCTCTTGAAGAATGGCGGGCGCATCAATCTGACGTTACGCCGCGTCAATCCCCCGAACTGACAATCAGCATAGGATCGCCTGCTATAGTTTCCGCAGCGCGACCTGCTCGATCAGATGATCCTTGCCCTTTTTCAGGATGAGATCGGCACGCGGCCGCGTCGGCAGGATGTTCTGCCGCAGGTTTTTCAGGTTGATATTCGCCCACAGATCCCCGGCGATTTCGAGCGCTTCCGCGTCGCTGATCGAGGCGTAGCGATGGAAATAGGAGTTCGGATCGCGGAAGGCGGTCTCGCGCAGCCGCATGAAACGTGCGACGTACCAGTTGTGGATCTGGTCTTCCGCGGCATCGATATAGATCGAGAAGTCGAAGAAGTCGGAGACCATCGGCACGATCTTGCCACCGGCCGGCAGGTCGCGCGATTGCAACACGTTGATGCCCTCGAAGATCAGGATGTCGGGCCGGTCGACAATTTTGTATTCGTCCGGCAGCACGTCGTAGACAAGGTGCGAATAGCTAGGCGCCTTCACATCCGGCTGTCCGGCCTTGATCGCCGAGAGAAAGCGCAGGATCGCCGCCGTGTCGTAACTCTCCGGAAAACCCTTGCGCTGCATCAGCTTTTTCCGCTGCAGCACGGCGTTCGGATGGAGGAAGCCGTCGGTAGTAACGAGATCGACTTTGGGGCTGGAAGGCCAGCGCCCCAGGAGCTCCTTGAGGATACGGGCCGTGGTCGATTTTCCCACGGCGACCGAGCCGGCGATGCCGATGACAAAGGGCGTCTTTGTCACATCGGACAGGCTGAGGAAGCGGTTGCGCTGTTCGAACAGCATCTGCGAAGATTCGACATGCGCCGACAGCAGTCGCGACAGCGACAGATAGATCCGCCGGACCTCGTCGAGATCGATCGGATCGCCCATCGAACGCAGCCGTTTGACCTCGTCGCTGGTCAGCGTCAGCGGCGTATCGGCGCGGAATTTCGCCCATTGTTCGGAAGAGAAGAAGTGGTAGGGCGAATAGGAGTCCGACTGGAAATGATCCAACGTTTCCGGCACCCCGATGATCTCAGTCGCGATACTCATGAACTCTGCCGGCCGGCCTTTTCCTTGAGGCCGGACTGCGCGGTTCGGCGCTCGAGTTCGGCCATGACATTCTCTAACGGTATTTCAGCAATCTTCAATACGACCAATAGGTGATAGAGCACATCGGCGGCTTCATAGGTCAGATTATCGCGGTCGCCGGTCACCGCCGCCATCACGGCTTCGATCGCCTCCTCGCCGAGCTTCTTTGCCGCTTTCGGCTGACCGGCGGCCACGAGCTTCGCTGTCCAGGATTGCTCTGGCGAGGCTTTCGACCGTTCTGCGACGATGCTTTCGAGATCGGAAAGAGAAAATCCGCTCATAGGTCCGCTTTCAAGGTTCAGTCCAGACGCATGTCGATGCCGCACTTCGACATATAGTGTTTCGCCTCGCCGACGGTATAGGTACCGAAGTGGAAGATCGAGGCGGCGAGCACCGCGTTGGCATGGCCTTCCTTCACCCCGGCGACGAGATCGTCGAGGTCGCCGACGCCGCCCGACGCGATGACCGGCACACGCACCGCATCGGCGATCGCCCGCGTCAGTTCCAGATCGTAGCCGACCTTGGTGCCGTCGCGGTCCATCGAGGTGACCAACAACTCGCCGGCGCCGCGCTCTACCATCTTCTGGGCGAATTCGACGGCGTCGAGGCCGGTCGCGTTGCGGCCGCCATGCGTATAGATCTCCCAGGCGCTGAGATTGTCGCCGCCGACCGCGCGTGTGCGCCTGCGCTTGGCGTCGATCGAAACGACGATGCATTGGTCGCCGAACTTGTCGGCCGCTTCAGCGACGAAGTCGGGATTGCTGACCGCTGCCGAATTGATCGAGACCTTGTCGGCGCCGCACAGCAAGAGCTTGCGGATATCAGCGATGGTGCGCACCCCGCCGCCGACTGTCAGCGGCATGAAGCATTGGTCGGCTGTGCGCGACACGACATCGAAGATCGTCTCGCGATTGTCCGAGGACGCAGTGATGTCGAGAAAGCAAAGTTCATCGGCGCCGGCCGCATCATAGGCCTTCGCCGCTTCGACCGGATCGCCGGCATCAACGAGATTGAGAAAGTTGACGCCCTTGACGACGCGGCCGTCCTTGACGTCGAGGCAGGGAATGACACGGGCTTTAAGGGTCATTTACGCGGTCTCCTTTGCCCTGTTCACCCGGATCAGCGCCAGGGCTTCCTTGGGATCGATACGGCCGTCATAAAGCGCCCGGCCGGAAATCGCCCCCTCGAGCTTGTGCGCATCGGGCTGCAACATGCGTCTGACATCATCGAGAGAGGCAAGGCCGCCGGAGGCGATGACGGGAATGGAGACGGCGTCGGCAAGTTCCAGCGTCGAGGTCCAGTTGATGCCGGCAAGGATGCCGTCTCGGTCGATATCTGTGTAGATGATCGCGGCGACGCCGGCGCCCTCGAATTTCCTCGCGAGCTCGATGATCCCGAGTTCGGAAGCCTCCGCCCAGCCCTCGACGGCGACCTTGCCGCCCTTGGCATCGATGCCGACGGCGACATGGCCCGGGAATTTCCGGCAGGCCTCGATGACCAGATCAGGATTTCTGACCGCGACGGTGCCGAGAATGACGCGCCGCAGCCCGCGCGACAGCCACGCTTCGATATGATCGAGGGTGCGGATGCCGCCGCCGAGCTGCACCGGATTTTTCGTCGCCTTCAGGATCGCCTCCACGGCGTCGCCATTGGCCGAATGCCCCGCAAAGGCGCCGTCGAGATCGACCACGTGCAACCATTCGAACCCCTGGTCTTCGAAGGATCTCGCCTGGGCGGCCGGATCGGTGTTGTAGACCGTCGCCTGCTGCATGTCGCCGAGCTTCAGGCGGACGCATTGGCCGCCCTTCAGGTCGATCGCGGGAAAAAGGATCATGTCGTCTTACGTCCGTAGAGTGGTCGGTATCATCAGCGCATTCCACGCATCTACGATATCCGAGTGGAAAAAGACAGCGGCAAAGGTGGCCGCGCCGAAAAGCAGAAGCAGCAGCAGGGCGACGACAAAGCCGGCACGGACCTGGCGCCAGAAGCCGAGGCGCCGCTTCATCGATTTTTCGATGTCACGCATCTTTCGCAGCGCATCATTGTTGACGGCGGCCAGCCGGATCTCCGGTTCCATCGCCTCCACATAGGTTTCGGCATAGCTCGAAAGGATCTGCGAGGCCCGGTCGCGCAGCGTATTGCGCAAGTCGGTCGAGAGATAATTGCTGGTGACGGCGGCAAGCTCGGCTTCATTGGGCGAACGGCCGGCGTTGCGCTTGCGATGGCTGACAACGAAATCACGCTTCTGTCGCTCGTAGAGGGCGTAGGCTAGCAGGCCAATCAGATCGTCCTCGCCTTCGATATAGAATTCCAGCACGGCTTCTGCGATGTCGCCGGCGTTGATCCCATTGGCGCGCAGCTGCGAATTTTCGTTGCCGGCAAGGAATTCGTGGGTCATTGGTCCAGCCTTTCTTTCAGCGCCTTGGTCGCATTGGAAAGCGCCTTCCTGTGGAGGGCCTCATCGACACGGCGAATGATCGTGCCGCCCGGAAGCTTGATATCAGAAAAGGCAGGCAGGCCCTCTCTGGAAGGCCGCAACGTGTAGATTACCTTGCCTGATTTCCGCGACACCGGCATCGAGCGCACTCCTGTCCCGCCGTTTCCTTAAAGGGGAAATAAGGCGGAGGTATCACGGATTCCAGCGCAGGAAATTCGTGATCAGCGCCAGCCCGAGCTTCTGGCTCTTTTCAGGGTGAAACTGGGCGCCCACCATGTTGTCGCGCCCGACGACGGCGGTCATTGCACCACCATAGTCAACGGTCGCGATGACGTCGTCGTCGTTTTCGGCGGCAAGCTGGTAGGAGTGCACGAAATAGGCATGCAGTCCCTCCGGGCCGGTCGCGATACCATCAAAGAGGGGATGGTCGCGCTTCAGGTCGAGCGTGTTCCAGCCGATCTGCGGGATCTTCAGTTGAGGATCATCAGGCGTCATCCCGACGACGTCGCCGGCAATCCAGTTAAAACCATCCGTCACGGTCTTCTCGAGGCCGCGCGAGGACATCAGCTGCATGCCGACGCAGATGCCGAGGAACGGCCGTGCCCTCTTCTCGACAGCCTCGATCAACACCTCGGCCATTCCAGGCACCGCATCGAGGCCGCGCCGGCAATCGGCATAAGCGCCGACACCGGGAAGCACGATACGATCGGCCGCGGCAACATCCTCTGCCCTGTCGGTGAGATCGATATGCGCATCGATGCCTGCCTCGCGGGCGGCCCGCTCGAAAGCCTTGGTCGCCGAGCGAAGGTTACCGGAGCCGTAGTCGATAATCGCGACGCGCATCGTCAGCGTCCTCCATCAAAACCAAAAAGACCAAGCGATGTGGCATGACCGGGCGGGCGGTTTGGCCGGGTCTTGTTGTCCCAGTCCGGTGTCACTGCGTCATCGCTATTCGCGGTGGCCTCCCTGTCCGAAAAATAGACCTGCTCGGCAATGCCGATCGTATCGGCTGCTATGAGTGCGTCTTCGTTCCAGCCTTTGGCGGCGAGGTTGCGGATACGCAAATTCTGGCCCTCGAGCCCGACCAGCACATTCACACCTAGCATGATGGCCGCTCCCGCCAGCCCGAGACCCGGCTCTTCCATCAGCGCACCACCGAGGCCCTGCAGCAGAAAGGCCGCGGCCGCAGGCAGCCAAAGCCGATGGGCCAGCAGCCACAGCCAGGGAAAGAGAAAGCCGAGCAGCGTGAAGCCGTCGCGGATGGTTCGCGTCTCGTTGACCGCGGCGCTCGTGCTGCCGGGTGGTGTCAGGAAAATATAGCTTGATGTCATTGTCGCCGCTCCCTTGAAGGGCTCAGACGAGCGTGCCCTTGGTCGAGGGAACACGGCCCGCCTGTCTCGGATCGATCTCTGTCGCCGTGCGCAATGCGCGGGCAACGGCCTTGAAGCATGTCTCGGCAATATGGTGGTTGTTGGCGCCATAATGATTGAGAATATGCAAGGTGATGCCGGCATTCTGGGCAAGCGCCTGGAAGAATTCGCGAACGAGTTCGGTGTCGAACGTGCCGATCTTCGGCGCGCTGAACGCAACGTTCCAGACGAGGAACGGCCGGCCGGAAAGATCGACCGCGGCCTTGGTCATCGTCTCGTCCATGGCGAGATCGATCGAAGCGTAGCGCGTGATGCCGCGCCTGTCGCCGAGCGCCTTGGAGATCGCCTGGCCGATGGCGATGCCGGTATCCTCGACCGTGTGGTGGTCGTCGATATGCAGGTCGCCCTTGGCCTCGATCTCCATATCGATGAGGGAATGCCGCGACAGCTGGTCGAGCATATGGTCGAAGAAGCCGACGCCGGTCGAAATCTTCGATTTGCCGGTGCCGTCGAGATTGACGGAGACGGAAATCGAGGTTTCGTTGGTCTTGCGGGAAACGCTGCCCGTACGGCTTGCTGCGGTCTCGGCCATATGGCCCTCCATCGGAATAAGGCCGTTCCTTATCAGGCGCATCGGCAAATATCCAGAAGCCGGGCAAGAGAAAAGCCGGCCCATTTGCAAACGGCGCCGGCCCTCTTACATAGGGCTCAACAGGGCCAATGTGTGGTCTCGCGTAAACGCCCGCGTCGTGGGCAGACAGGTGTTTGATGACAACGATCATTACAGTTCGAAAAGGCGGCAAGGTGGTGATGGCCGGCGACGGCCAGGTGAGCCTCGGCCAGACCGTCATGAAGGGCAATGCCCGCAAGGTGCGCCGCATCGGCAAGGGTGAAGTCGTCGCCGGTTTCGCCGGCGCCACTGCCGATGCCTTTACCCTGCTCGAAAGGCTTGAAAAGAAGCTGGAGCAATATCCCGGTCAGCTGATGCGTGCCGCCGTCGAGCTTGCCAAAGACTGGCGCACCGACAAATACCTGCGTAATCTCGAAGCCATGATGCTCGTCGCCGACAAGTCGATCACGCTGGCGATCACCGGCAATGGCGACGTGCTCGAGCCCGAGCATGGCACGACGGCGATCGGCTCGGGCGGCAATTTTGCCTTAGCCGCCGCCCGCGCGCTGATGGATACCGACAAATCGGCCGAAGAGATCGCGCGCCGCGCTCTCGAAATCGCCGCCGACATCTGCGTCTACACCAACCACAATATCGTGGTCGAATCGCTGGATGTCGAAGGCTGAACCTCGGGCCTTGCGGCCGCTGCGGCGGCGAGCAAAGACGAATTACGGCCGGGTGCTGATGGCCCCGGACCGCCAGGAGAATGACACGCAATGACGACTTTTTCCCCCCGCGAGATCGTTTCCGAACTCGACCGCTACATTATCGGCCAGCATGACGCCAAACGCGCCGTCGCGATTGCGCTTCGCAACCGCTGGCGTCGCCAGCAGTTGGACCCCAGCCTTCGCGACGAAGTCATGCCGAAGAACATCCTGATGATCGGCCCGACCGGTGTCGGCAAGACCGAGATCTCCCGCCGCCTGGCAAAACTCGCCGGCGCGCCCTTCATCAAGGTGGAAGCCACCAAATTCACCGAAGTCGGTTATGTCGGCCGCGATGTCGAGCAGATCATCCGCGATCTTGTCGAGGTCGGTATCGGCCTGGTGCGCGAGAAGAAGCGGACCGAGGTCCAGGCCAAGGCCCACGTCAGCGCCGAGGAGCGTGTTCTCGATGCGCTGGTCGGCACCACCGCCTCGCCCGCCACCCGCGAAAACTTCCGCAAGAAGCTGAGGGATGGCGAACTCGACGACAAGGAAATCGATATCGAGGTGGCCGATGCCGGTTCCGGCATGGGTGGCTTCGAAATACCCGGCATGCCGGGCGCCAATATCGGCGTGCTCAACCTGTCGGAAATGTTCGGCAAAGCCATGGGCGGACGCACCAAGAAGGTCCGCACCACGGTCAAGGCCTCCTACAGCGACCTGATCCGCGACGAATCCGACAAGCTGATCGACAATGAGGTGATCCAGCGCGAGGCCGTTCGCTCCACCGAGAATGACGGTATCGTCTTCCTCGACGAAATCGACAAGATCGCCGCCCGTGACGGCGGCATGGGCGCCGGCGTTTCGCGCGAAGGCGTTCAGCGCGACCTCTTGCCGCTCGTCGAAGGCACGACGGTCTCGACCAAATATGGGCCGGTGAAGACGGATCATATCCTCTTCATCGCCTCCGGCGCCTTCCATGTCTCCAAACCCTCGGATCTTTTGCCGGAACTGCAGGGTCGCTTGCCGATCCGTGTCGAATTGCGTCCTTTGAACAAGGAGGATTTCCGCCGAATCTTGACCGAGACGGAAGCAAGCCTCATCCGCCAGTATCGTGCGCTGATGGAAACCGAAAGCCTGAGCCTCGAATTCACTGATGACGCGATCGATGCGCTTGCCGATGTCGCCGTGCATCTGAACTCCTCCGTCGAAAACATCGGCGCCCGCCGTCTGCAGACGGTGATGGAGCGGGTGCTGGACGAGATCTCCTACAACGCGCCGGACCGGGGCGGAACGGCCGTGACGATCGATGCCGCCTATGTGCGCGAACATGTCGGCGATCTCGCGCAGAATACCGATCTCTCGCGCTTCATTCTGTGATATCGGCGCACCGGTCCATGTCTTTCCCGATGTGAATGCCGGATTGTGACGAACTCCACTCTCGACAGCGGGCCTTTTACTTTTTAGTGAAGGCCCGTTTGTTTTCCGCTGCGGCTTTATTCGGCCAAGATTCTGGTCCAGTCAGCCGCATCGCAAACAGGACGATGGAACCGGACGGGATAGCGGATCGTGCGACGCCTTTTGACAAGCCTTTTGATTGCCGTTGCCTTGGTGAATTCGGCGCCCGCCTTCGCAATGCAGACGGTGCCGGCCGGCAACCGCCATGCCGAGCAGCCGGATATTCCGGGCGCGTCCGTCAGGCGCACCAAGGGAACCAAGAGCAGCTTCGATCTGAAGTATGAAAAGGTCCACGAGCTCCTGGCCACCGATCGCGAGCTGATGGGCAAGATCCGCAAGGTCTCCAGCGCTTACGGCATCAATCCCATCCATGTCGTCGGCGCGATCGTTGGCGAACACACTTATAATGTCGACGCCTACGACCGGCTGCAGTCCTATTATGTCAAGGCTGCTTCTTACGCTGGAGAAAGCTTCCGCTTCGCTTATGACGGCGAAAACATCGACGACTTCGTGGTGCGGCCGCAATTTGCCGAGTGCAAAGGCAAGAGCGATTCCTACACGCTGTGGTCCTGCCGCGAAGATGTCTGGGAAAGTGATTTTCGCGGCAAGACCGTGGGTGGCAAGAGCTTTCCCGACAACCGCTTCAGCGCGGTCTTCTTCCAGCCCTTCTACGCCGGTCAGACCTTCGGCCTCGGCCAGGTCAATCCGTTGACGGCGCTGATGCTCTCCGATCTCGTGGCCCGTGTCTCCGGTTATCCGAAGCTGAACGAGAAGAATGCCGGCGCCGTCTACAAGTCCATCATGGATCCCGATATCTCGCTCGCCTTTGTCGCCGCCTCGATCCGCCGGTCGATCGACGATTACAAGGAGATCGCCGGCATGGACATCTCGGGCAATCCCGGCCTGACCGCGACGCTTTATAATGTCGGCAACTCGCGCCAGCGCGCCGCAGCCCTTGCCGCGAAAAACCGCTCCGCCGGCGCGACCGTCTGGCCGGAGGAGAATTATTACGGCTGGCTGATCAACGACAAGCTGGACGAACTCAAGGGCCTGCTCTAGCTTCACGCCTGACGGGAAGCGTAGATTTTCCCCGAAAGGCTTTTCCGATGGACATGCGTCCGGACCCCTTCGTTCCGCCGGCACCGCTGCCGCGCACCGTACCGCCGAGCCGGCTGGAAATCATCCGCGTCATCCTGCGCAACCCGCTCGAACTCTGGGGCGAGCCGTCTTACACGCTGCCCTGGATCCACACCAATTTCTTTGGCCAGAGGACGCTGATCGTCAATGATCCCGGCCTGATCAAGCATGTGCTGGTCGACAATGCCAATAATTACCGCATGTCGGATGTGCGCCAGCTCGTCCTGCGTCCGATCCTACGCGACGGTCTTCTGACCGCCGAAGGTCCCGTCTGGAAAAGATCACGCAAGGCGGTGGCGCCGGTTTTCACGCCCCGCCATGCCCAAGGCTTCGCCGGGCAGATGTTGCGCCAGTCTGAAGACTATGCCGGCAAATATGAGAGCGCAGGCGAGGCGGGAGCGATTTTCGATATCAGCACCGACATGACCGAGCTGACCTTCGCGATTCTCGCTGACACGTTATTCTCCGGTGAAATCGTCACCTCAAGCGGCAATTTCGCCGATGATGTCAATGATCTCCTGAATCGCATGGGCCGCGTCGATCCGATGGATCTGATGCGCGCCCCGTCCTGGGTTCCACGTGTGACACGCATCGGCGGTCAGAAAGTGCTGGAGAAATTCCGCGCAATTGTGCGCACACGATGGATACGCGACTGGCAAAGATGAAGGCCAATCGCGCCACCGCGCCCGAAGATTTCCTGACCCTGCTCTTGGAGCAGGCCGGCCCTGACGGGCTGACGAAAGAAGAAATCGAAGACAATATTCTGACGTTTATCGGCGCGGGGCATGAGACCACAGCGCGGGCATTGGCCTGGACGCTGTATTGCGTATCGAACAGCCCGCACATCCGTGAGGCGATGGAAGTAGAAATCGACGCAGTGCTCGCCACTGGCGCCGAACCGGTGGAATGGCTGGATCTAATGCCGCTGACGCGCGCCGCCTTCGAGGAGGCTTTACGCCTCTATCCGCCGGCACCATCCATCAATCGCGCCGCCATAGCGGCTGATTCCTGGACAAGCCCTAAGGGCGAGCGGGTCGAGATCGATGCCGATGTCACGTTGCTGATCATGCCCTGGACGTTGCATCGCCACGAACTCTATTGGGACAGGCCGCGCGCCTATATGCCGGAACGCTTCCTGCCGGAAAATCGCGGCTCCATCGGCCGCTTCCAGTTCCTGCCTTTCGGCGCCGGTCCGCGTGTCTGTATCGGCGCAACCTTTGCGCTTCAGGAGGCGGTGATTGCCCTTGCTGTTCTGATGCATCGCTATCGCTTCGATTCCACCGCTCAGACCAATCCCTGGCCGGTGCAGAAATTAACGACGCAGCCGCAGAATGGGCTTCCGATGTGCGTAACGCCGCGCATAATTTCCACAAAAGCATAAATCTTTCGAATTATTGCCGAATTGACTGTGAATGAAAGCCGGGCAAAGTGGCAGCATTCAAAGTCGTGCCAAGGAGAATGCCGCATGAACCGCATTGATAAGAACGGTCTTGCCGTCGAAGCCGTCCTTCATGATTTCCTCGTCAAGGAGGTGCTGCCAGGGCTAGCGGTCGACGCGGACAAGTTCTTTGCCGATTTTTCGGCGATCGTCCATGATCTCGCCCCTAGGAATCGTGCGCTGCTGGCAAAACGCGACGACCTGCAGGTTAAGATCGACGACTGGTATCGCCGGCATGGCTCGCCTGCGGATATGGACGAATACCAGTCCTTCCTCCGCGAAATCGGCTATCTCTTGCCTGAGGGATCGGATTTCCAGGTGTCGACCGATAACGTCGATCCTGAGATCGCCTCGATCGCCGGCCCGCAGTTGGTCGTTCCCGTCATGAACGCCCGTTATGCGCTCAACGCCGCCAATGCCCGCTGGGGCTCGCTCTATGATGCGCTTTATGGCACGGACGCCATTCCCGAGAGCGACGGCGCTGAAAAGGGCAAGGGTTACAATCCGAAGCGCGGCGAGAAGGTCATCGCCTGGGTGCGCGATTTCCTCGATATCTCAGCGCCGCTGCAGGATAGCAGCTGGAAGGATGTCGGCAGTTTCGCCGTCAAGGACGGAGCGCTAGAGATCAGATCGACCGATGGCGAGCAGGCAATGCTGAGCGGCGGGCATTTTGCCGGCTATCGCGGCGATGCGGCGGCACCGACGCATATTCTCCTGAAGAACAACGGCATCCACATCGAGATCGTCATCGATGTGACGACGGCGATCGGCAAGACCGATCCGGCTCATATCTCCGATGTCTGGCTGGAATCGGCGATTACGACAATTATGGACTGCGAGGATTCGATCGCTGCCGTCGACGCCGAGGACAAGGTCGTCGTCTACAGCAACTGGCTCGGCCTGATGAGGGGCGATCTCCAGGAAGAGGTGGTAAAGGGCGGAACAAGCTTCACCCGTAAGCTCAACCCGGATGTGCAATATACCGGCCCGGACGGCGCTTCGTTCGAGGTGCATCGCCGCTCGCTGATGCTGGTGCGCAATGTCGGCCACCTGATGACCAATCCGGCGATCCTCGACCGCGACGGCCTCGAAGTACCGGAAGGCATCATGGATGCCGTCATCACCGGGCTGATCTCGCTTTACGACATCGGCCCGGCCGGCCGCAGGAAGAATTCCCGCACCGGCTCGATGTATGTGGTCAAGCCGAAAATGCATGGGCCGGAAGAGGTGGCCTTCGCCGACGAGATCTTCTCGCGGGTCGAAGACGCGCTTGGCCTGCCGCGCTACACCATCAAGATGGGCATCATGGATGAGGAGCGCCGCACGACGATCAATCTCAAGGAATGCATCCGTGCTGCCCGCGAGCGCGTCGTCTTCATCAATACCGGCTTCCTCGATCGCACCGGCGACGAGATCCACACCTCGATGGAAGCCGGCCCGATGATTCGCAAGGGCGACATGCGCCAGGCGGCCTGGATCGCCGCCTATGAAAACTGGAACGTCGACATCGGGCTCGAATGCGGTCTTGCCGGCCATGCGCAGATCGGCAAGGGCATGTGGGCGATGCCGGATCTGATGGCGGCGATGCTGGAGCAGAAGATCGCCCATCCGAAGGCCGGCGCCAACACCGCCTGGGTCCCGTCGCCGACGGCCGCCACCCTGCATGCCACCCATTATCACCGGGTGAATGTCGCCAGGGTTCAGCAGGGGCTGAAGGACCGTGCGCGCGCCAAGCTCTCCGACATTCTCTCCGTGCCGGTTGCGGTGCGGCCGAACTGGACGCCGGAGGAAATCCAGCGCGAACTCGACAACAATGCCCAGGGCATCCTCGGCTACGTCGTGCGCTGGGTCGATCAGGGCGTTGGTTGCTCGAAGGTGCCAGACATCAACAATGTCGGCCTGATGGAGGATCGTGCGACATTGCGCATCTCGGCCCAGCACATGGCGAACTGGCTGCACCACAAGGTCGTCACCGAGGCTCAGATCGCCGAAACGATGCAGCGCATGGCCGCTGTCGTCGACCGGCAGAACGAGCAAGACCCCGCTTATCGGCCGATGGCCGGCAATTTCGACGGCTCGATCGCCTTTCAGGCCGCCCTCGATCTCGTCCTGAAGGGCAGGGAGCAGCCGAACGGCTATACCGAGCCGGTGCTTCACCGCCGCCGCCTTGAACTCAAGGCGAAGCAAGAAGGGTGAGAGCATAGGTGAGAATATGAAAAGGCCGCCGGAACGACAGCCCGGCGGCCTTTTTTATACCGAATTCAGTATCTAGCTTACTGGATAACGACGACCTTGGACGTGCCCTTGCCGGGACGGACGCGGCTATAGAGGTCAATGACGTCCTGGTTCATCAGGCGAATGCAGCCCGAGGAAGCGGCAGTGCCGATCGAAGCCCATTCCGGTGTGCCGTGCAGGCGGAACAGCGTGTCCTTGCCGTCATCGTTGAAGAGATACATGGCGCGTGCGCCGAGCGGATTGCTGAGACCCGGGCCCATGCCGTCTTCGACATACTTGGCGACGTCAGGACGGCGAACGGCCATTTCCTTCGGCGGGTGCCAGGTCGGCCATTCCTGCTTCCAGGCGACGTAGGCGGTGCCGGCCCATGCGAAGCCCTGCTTGCCGACGCCGATGCCGTAGCGCATCGCCTTGCCGTTGGCCAGGATGTAATAGAGGAAGCGCTCGCGAGTGTTGACGATGATCGTACCGGGGCGCTCGGTGGTCTGGTAGCTGACGACCTGGCGGCGGAACTGCGGCTTGACCCGGTCGATCGGGATCGCCGGCAGAGAGTATCCGGAATCCTTCGTCACGCCATAGGCGTCATTGAAGATCTGGGCTGTCTGTACCGTCGGGCCTGCGCCCTTGTCGTCGACGGATGCGCTGTCTGATGTCGAGGAGCAACCGGCCAGTGCCAGCGTCGTCAGCAGGCCAAATACCGGGAATGCATTGCGGATGCGCATAGATGACTCTTGAAGTTTTGGGGCAAGGAGAACAGTCTTTCGACCATCGTTGATTATGGTTTATTTTCGATTAACTTGCGCTTTGCAAGGCTACTGCTGCGCGACAAATCCATCTGCGGCGCAAATTAGAAGCGCATGGTTTTTTTGCAACAACACGCCAGCCCCTGCTAGGGTTATCCATGACGATTTTGAGCGTTTACAATAACAATCCGTTAATCGATGGCCGGCAATCGGACAGAGCCATGATGGTGCGGCGCGGAACGCAGATTTTGCTGCATGAAATGCGCCATGCCGTGCTGCCCGAACTGCCGCTCGCCAGCGGCCGCCGTGCCGATTTGATCACTGTTTCGGAAAAGGGCGAGGTCTGGATTATAGAAATCAAGACGTCGATCGAGGATTTCAGGGTGGATCGCAAATGGCCGGAATACAGGCTGCATTGCGACCGGTTGTTCTTCGCGACTCACGAAGGTGTGCCGCTCGACATCTTTCCCGAGGAGTGCGGGCTTTTCCTGTCGGACGGTTATGGCGCTCATATGATTCGCGAGGCGCCGGAACATCGTTTGGCCCCGGCCACGCGAAAATCCGTCACGCTCAATTTCTCACGTGCCGCCGCGCAGAGGCTGATGATGGCCGAATGGGCCAACGGAAAGCCGTATACCGTCGATGATGTTTGACGGATGTCTCGTCTATTTCGGCGCCCGTTTGGCAAGGATACGCTGCAGTGTACGCCGGTGCATGTTGAGTCGGCGCGCGGTTTCCGACACGTTGCGCTCGCACATTTCATAGACCCGCTGGATGTGCTCCCAGCGCACCCGGTCGGCCGACATCGGGTTCTCGGGAAGGTCGGCCTTTTCGCCCGGCCGCTGCGTCAACGCTGAAAAGACGTCGTCGGCATCCGCTGGCTTTGCCAGGTAATCGACGGCGCCGAGTTTTACGGCGGTGACCGCGGTTGCGATATTGCCATAGCCGGTCAGCACGATGATCCTGGTGTCGTCGCGCCGCTGGCGGATAGCTTCGATGACGTCGAGCCCATTGCCGTCGCCGAGCCGAAGGTCGACCACCGCATATTTCGGCGGCCTGCCTCTCGATTTCGCAACGCCCTCCGCCACTGATTCGGCCGTCTCCACCTGAAAACCGCGCGTCTCCATCGCCCGGGCCAGCCGGCGCAGGAACGGCCCGTCGTCGTCGACGATCAGCAGGCTAGCGTCAGGACCGATATGGTCTTCATCAGCCGCGGCGAAATTTTCGTGATTTTGTTCTGTCATCGTCTTGGTCCTGGCGCTTGAACGCCCGATCTGCGTCAACCGTTTATATCCTACTTATGCCGACAAAGTCATTTTGTCGAATTTGCGTCGATCAGCATGCGCGGCCATTCGATTCGGATACGCGCGCCCGCACTTTCCGGGTCGCGATTCTCGAAAATCAGCGATGCCCCCGAGCGCTCCAGCAGCGTCTTGGCGATGAAAAGCCCAAGGCCGAGCCCGCCCGCCGTATCCTCTTTCTGCCGCTTGGTCATGTAAGGCTCGCCGATCCGCGTCAGAATATCGGGAGCGTAGCCGTTGCCGTCATCCTCGATGACGATCAGCACTTTGTCGTGATCATGCTCGACGGTGACGATCACTTTCTCCCGCGCATAATCGACGGCGTTTTCGATCAGGTTGCCGAGCCCGTACATGATGCCGGCATTGCGGTCGGTCACCGGTTCGTCCTTGCGCGGGCTCTTTTCGATCAGCTCCAAGATGATGCCGAATTCCCGGTGTGGCGCGACGACCTCCTCGATCATCGAGGAAAGCGGCAGGCGGCGCATATGCGCTTCGCCTTCGGAGGAAAGCGTCGTCAGCCGCCGCAGGATGTCACGGCAGCGTTCGCTCTGGCTGCGCAGCAGCATCACGTCCTCGCGGAAACGATCGTCGTCCTTGAGCGCCCGCTCCATTTCCTTGGCGACGACGCTGATCGTCGCAAGCGGCGTGCCGAGCTCGTGGGCAGCGGCGGCCGCCAATCCATCGAGCTGTGAAAGGTGTTTTTCCCGCTGCAGCACCAGTTCGGTTGCAGCCAGCGCATCGGCAAGCTGGCTCGCTTCCAGCGAGACACGGTAGGCATAGAAGGCGGCGAAGGCCATCGTCGAGGCGATCGAGCACCAGACCCCGAACTGCATGACGTTATGGACGTTGATCTCGACACCGTCGAACCAGGGCAGCGGAAAAGGCGAAAAGGCAAGCATCGTGATGCACACCATCGCGAAGCCGATCAGCGCCGTGCTGTAACGGATCGGCTGCGAGGCAAACGAAATGATGACGGGCACGCAGACGAGGGCTGCGAAAGGGTTGGCAAGGCCGCCGGTGATGAAGAGCAGCGCGCAGAGCTGCAGAAGATCGAAGCCGAGCAGCGCAAAGGCGGCCGGCGGTCCCAGCCGGTGGGTCGGCGGATAGCGGATCGTCAGGTAGAAATTCACCCAGGCAAGGGCAGCGATCAGCGAAGAGCTGGCAATCAGCGGTAAGGAAAATTTCAACCAGAAGGCCACGATGAACACCGTCAGCGCCTGGCCGCAAACGGCAAGCCAGCGCAGCCGCACCAGCGTCTGCAGGCGCAGCCTGCGGCTGCTGTACCGGTCCTCCAGTGTAAGGCTTTGTGTCTTGTCAATCATGCCAGGCGTGTCGATCATGCCGGGGGCTCCTTGGATGGCCCTCATGTACCACGCGGTTTTGCCCGTGTCGTCGGCAACGCGTCTTCCGGCCGCTCTGGCCAGGGATGCCGGGGATAACGTCCGCGCATATCGGCACGCACGTCTCTCCACGTGCCGGCCCAGAAGCCCGGCAGGTCGCGGGTCGTCTGGATCGGCCGATGCGCCGGCGAGGTCAGTTCGAGCAGCAGCGGCAGACGGCCGCCGGCAATGGCCGGGTGCTGCTTCAGCCCGAACAGCTCCTGCACGCGGATCGTCAACACCGGCTCCTCGCCCTCATATTGGATCGGATGTCTTTGGCCGGTCGGCGCTTCGAAATGCGTCGGCGCAAGTCGGTTAAGGTCGCGTTGCACCTCGTGCGGCACCAACGACAGCAGCCCGTTCGACAGCCCGGCGGCGGAAATCTCGGAAAGGCCGCGGGCCTCTGTCTGAAAGGGGCCGAACCAATCATCCAGCCGCGAAAGCAGGGCATCGTCGCTGACGTCGGGCCAGGGCTCGCCGATCGTCCTGTGAAGGAATCCGATCCGCTCGCGAAGTTGCACGGCCTCCTTCGAGAAGGCGAGATGATCGAGCCCCAGCTCGCGCACGCCCTCCACCAGTGCCTGGGTGACCGCGGCCCCGGAAGGCCGCGGCAAGGGCGTCTCTTCGAAGACGATCGCACCGAGCCGGGTTGCCCGCCGCGCTCGTATCTGCCGGCTTTGCCGGTCGAAAAAGATCTGATCGCCGGTTTTGATTTCGCCGGGCAGCTCGGCGTCGATATCGCCGCGCGTTACCTCGGCTGCCGCCAATACTCGCGCCCGCGCCGCCCGCCCGGCGAGATCGGCGATAACCAGCATCTGGCTGCCGGCCAGCCTCTCGGCTTCCGGCAGCGCCGCGCCGCGCCCGTTCGCCATCACGAATCGGCCGCGCCCGCCGCGCTGAAGCGCGATCCGATCCGGGAACGCATGCAGCAAGAGCTGGCCCGCAAGTGCCGGCGCCGTTGCGGTAACGGTGTCGAGGCCGCTCGCCAGCCGCGCCGCCAGCCGCCGCGAGGCCTCCACTCTTTCGCCACGCTCGGCCTTGAAGCGTCGCAGCCGCTCCTCGATATCGATGTTCGTTCCGCCGAGCCCCTGTTCGGTGAGAAGCACGGCGATCATTGCCGCATCGCGGGCGTGCCCTGATTCGCCTGCAGAAATGACCATGGCGGCAAGCCGCGGCGGCAAAGCGAGATCACGCATCACCTTGCCGCGTACTGTCAGCGCCCCACCCTTGTCGAGCGCGCCGAGCTGGCCAAGCAGCACCCGCGCTTCCCTGAGCGTCGTCTCCGGCGGCTGGTCGACAAAGGCAAGCGACGCCGGATCCTGAACGCCCCAATGGGCGAGATCGAGCACCAGTCCGGAAAGGTCGCTGGAAAGGATCTGCGGCGGCGTGAAGGCCGGCAGGGCCGCGGTCTGTCCCTGGTGCCACAGCCTGACGGCGATACCCGGTTCCGTTCGGCCGGCGCGGCCCGCCCGCTGATCGGCGGAAGCCCGCGACACGCGCACCGTCTCCAACCGGGTGATCCCGGTCGGTGCTTCGAACACTGGCAGACGCTGCAGCCCGCTGTCGATCACGATCCTGACGCCATCGATGGTGATGGAGGTTTCGGCGATCGACGTCGCAAGCACGATCTTGCGTGTTCCCGTGGATGCCGGTCGGATTGCCGCATCCTGCTCCTTCTGGCTGAGATTGCCATAGAGCGGCGCAATCAGTGTCTCGGCTCCGAATCGTCCCTGCAGCCGTTCCACCGTTCGGGTGATTTCCGCCTGGCCGGGCAGGAAAGCGAGGATCGAGCCGGTCTGATCGGCATGGGCATCGAGTATCGCCCGCGTGACCGCATCCTCGATGCGCTCGCCGCCCGGCCGATCCTGGTAGCGGATATCGATCGGAAAGCTGCGCCCCAGGCTTTCGATGACAGGCGGATGGTCGAGCAGGGCCGCCACACGTTCGACGTCAAGGGTCGCCGACATCACCAAGATACGCAAATCCTCGCGCAGGGCCGATTGGACGTCGAGCGCCAGCGCCAGTCCGAAATCGGCATCCAGCGAACGCTCGTGGAATTCGTCGAAGATGACGACAGAGACACCGGCCAATTCCGGATCGTCGAGGATCATCCGGGCAAAAACCCCCTCGGTCACGACCTCGATCCGTGTCGCTGCCGATATCCTGTTGTCGAGGCGCATGCGGTAGCCGACCGTGCTGCCAACCTGCTCGCCGAGCAATGACGCCATCCGGCTTGCCGCCGCCCGCGCCGCCAGCCGCCGGGGCTCCAGCAGGATGATCTTGCCGTCGCCGCGCCAGGCCTGGTCAAGCAGGTAAAGCGGCACCAGCGTCGTCTTGCCGGCGCCGGGCGGCGCGGAAAGGACGGCGCGTCCCTCATTGGCCAACGCCGCGCCGACGGCCGGCAGAACATGTGAAACCGGAAGTTCCGGCAATGATGCACTGATCGTCACTTTCGGCCCGTCACTGTCTCATAGGCAAGAATCGCTCCGGCGAGATCTTCCAAAGCGGCGCCGACCGATTTGAACAACGTGATTTCCTCACCATGGCTTCGCCCGCCATGGGCACCGCTGACCAGTTCCGCAAGCTCTGCTCTGATGTCGCTTTCCCTAAGCACGCCGCTTTTCAGCGGCTGGACGATATCGCCTGCCTCGCTGACGGCGCCGGCGCGGGTATCGACATAGACCGAAGCACGGCGGATGGCCTCGTCGTCGCTTTCGCGCATATTTGGCTTGAAGGCACCGACGAGATCGAGATGGGCGCCGGGCTTCAACCATTCGCCCGATATCAACGGCTCGCTGGAAAGCGTGGCGCAGGAAATGATATCGGCGGTTCGCGCCGCGGCTTCAACATCTGCAACCGCCTCGACATCCAGCCCCAGCGCCCGCCCTTCGGCGGCGATCGTTTCCGCGGCATGCCGGTTGCGACCCCAGACGCGGTACTTCTTGATCGGCCGGGTCGTGCCGTGAGCAAGTATCAGGTTGAGCGACAGTCGACCGGTCCCGCAGACGAGCATCTCCTCCGCATCGGCACGGGCGAGATAACGGGCCGCCAGCGCCGATGCTGCCGCCGTCCGCCGCGCAGTCAGTTCGCCACCGTCGATCGCAGACAGCATCTCGCCGGTAGCGCCGGAGGAAAGAAGATAGGTTCCGAAGATCGCCGGCAGGCCGCGCCGCATGTTGCCAGGAAAGACCGAGACGGTCTTCACCCCGGCATAATGTCCGGGAAGCCAGGCCGGCATCAGAAGCAGTGTAGCGCTCTCTTCACCCGGCACCTCCATCTCATGGTGGTGGCGCACCGGCATCACGCATTCGCTCTGGAACATGCGGGCAATCGCCTCGATCAGTTCCGGCCAGGGCAGGGCCGCGCGCGTCTGTTCTTCATCGAGGACAAGCATTCTTCACTCCGCCGGATATTCTATCGCCGCCAAATTAGCGACTGAGGCGCGTTATAGGCAAGCACCTGGAATTCAACATCAGGCTTCCCATATCAACCTTGTCTCCCTCG
>NZ_CP071632.1:3977500-4085000 GCF_017357385.1 Rhizobium sp. NZLR1
ATCTTCGGCACATGGTGGCCGACCTCGGGCCTGGAACATGGCGAGACGCCCGACATGTTCGAACGCTACGATGAGCGCTTCGACCCCCATACAGGCATGGGCGTCACCGAAATCTGGCTGCCGATCAGAGCATGATGCCGAAAGTGTGAGCGGTTTTCTCATGACATCATGCTCTAACTCTTTAATTTAGAACAGGATTCAAATTTAAGGCCGACCCGGCCTTAAATCATCCTGTTCTAGGGAATAAAAGTCACAACGATTTCGTATACCCCCTTGCGGCGCTTGCGTAGCAGGCTACCGACACTACATTGCGCGCGTCATTCACGCATGTGACGCAAGAGGGATATACGCTTATGCAGGGAATCATGACGCTCATTCAGGATCCGGCCGCCTGGGTGGCGCTCATCACGCTGGTGGTTATGGAAGTCGTTCTCGGGATCGACAACCTGATCTTCATTTCCATTCTCACCAACAAACTGCCGCCTGAGCACCGGGAGAAGGCTCGCAAGATCGGCATCGGTCTTGCGCTCGTCATGCGCCTGGCACTCCTCGGCACCGTCGCCTGGATCGTGCAGCTGACCGAACCGCTGTTCGAGGCTTTCGGACACGGCTTCTCCTGGAAGGATCTGATCCTGATCGCCGGCGGCTTGTTCCTAGTCTGGAAAGCCACCAAGGAAATTCACCACAGCGTCGATCCTATAGACCAGCAGGAGGATTTCATCGCGAAATCCACCACGACAGGCTTTGCATCGGCGATCGGCCAGATCCTGCTGCTCGACCTTGTCTTTTCGGTCGACAGCATCATCACCGCCGTCGGCATGACGCCGCATCTGCCGATCATGGTGGTCGCCGTCGTCGCCGCCGTTACCGTCATGCTGGTTGCCGCAACCCCGCTTGCCAACTTTATCGAGCGGAACCCGACGATCGTCATGCTGGCGCTCGCCTTCCTGCTGATGATCGGCACGACGCTAATCGCCGAAGGCATGGGCTTCCATGTGCCGAAGGGCTACGTCTACGCCGCCATGGCCTTCTCGGCGCTGGTCGAGGTGCTGAACATGTTTGCGCGCAATGCCCGCAAGCGCAAGCGGGAAGGCGCGCATTGAGGTTGAAGCGGGAAGGCGCGCCGAAAACCGGCGCGCCGCTCCTCAATGCCATCGGGCCTTTGCAGGCGTGGTTTTTCTTGACGCGCCCGGTTGAATATGGCCTAAGGCCAGCCGAACGGACGATTGGCGGATAGTGCGGGCGCATGCCCTTTTTCGGCCGGTTTGCCGATGAAGATATCTGCATCCTTCGGCCGAACGTCGCTTTCCCTGGAAAGCCGTCCGCCGTTCATTGACGGGCCATACCAATGACAACTTCCGGCGTCCGCGTCCGCATCGCTCCCTCGCCGACCGGCGAGCCGCATGTCGGCACCGCTTACATCGCTCTCTTCAACTACCTTTTCGCCAAGAAGCACGGCGGCGAGTTCATTCTGCGTATCGAGGATACCGACGCGACGCGCTCGACCCCGGAATTCGAGACGAAGGTGTTGGACGCCCTGAAATGGTGCGGCCTGGAATGGAAGGAAGGCCCGGATATCGGCGGTCCCTACGGCCCCTATCGCCAGTCCGACCGCAAGCCGATGTACCAGCCTTACGCCGAGGAATTGCTGGAAAAGGGGCATGCCTTCCGCTGTTTCTGCACCCCCGCGCGCCTCGAACAGATGCGCGAAACCCAGCGCGCCGCCGGCAAGCCGCCGAAGTATGACGGCCTCTGCCTCAACCTGACCGCAGAGGAAGTGACCTCGCGCATGGCAGCCGGCGAGACGACCGTCGTCCGGATGAAGATCCCGGCCGAAGGCTCCTGCGACTTCAACGACGGTGTCTACGGCGATGTCTCCATCCCCTGGGATTCCGTTGACATGCAGGTGCTGATCAAGGCCGATGGCATGCCGACCTATCACATGGCCAACGTCATCGACGACCATCTGATGAAGATCACCCATGTGGCACGCGGCGAGGAATGGCTGGCGTCAGTGCCGAAGCACATTCTGCTCTATCGCTATTTCGGCTGGGATCAGCCGGTCTTCATGCATCTCTCACTGATGCGCAATGCCGACAAATCGAAATTGTCGAAGCGCAAGAACCCGACCTCGATCTCCTATTATTCCGCGCTCGGCTATATCCCGGAAGCGCTGATGAACTTCCTCGGCCTGTTCTTCATCCAGATCGCCGAAGGCGAGGAACTGTTGACGGTGGATGAGCTCTCCGAGAAGTTCGACCCGGAAAACCTCTCCAAGGCCGGCGCGATCTTCGACATCCAGAAGCTCGACTGGCTGAACGGCCGCTGGATCCGCGAGAAGCTGTCGGAAGAAGAGTTCCGTGGCCGCGTGCTGAGCTGGGCGATGGAAAACGATCGCCTGATGGCGGGCCTGCGCCTGTCGCAGACGCGCATTTCAAAGCTCGGCGAACTGCCCGACCTTGCCGGCTTTCTGCTGAAGTCCGATCTCGGCCTGCAGCCTTCCGACTTCGCCAAGATCAAGTCGCCGCCGGAAGAGATCCTGGAGATCCTCAACACTGTTCAGCCGGATCTCGAAAAGATCCTGGAATGGAATGTCGAGACGATCGAGGCGGAGCTGCGCGCGATCGCCGACCGCATGGGCAAGAAGCTGAAGGTCGTGGTCTCGCCCCTCTTCGTCGCTGTGTCCGGCTCGTCGCGTTCCCTGCCGCTCTTCGATTCCATGGCGATCCTCGGCCGGTCCGTCGTGCGTCAGCGCCTGAAGCTCGCCTCGCAGGCGGTCGCCGCCCTCGTTGGCTCGAAGTAAGAACAGTCAGAGGATTCCACAGTGGCTGACAACAAGACCGAAAACACCCTTTCCTCCGACGTGACTGAGGTGCGCGCCCAGAAACTGAAGCTGCTGCGCGAGCAGATCGGCGAGGTCTATCCGGCGCATTTCCACCGGACGATGACCAATGCCGAACTCGGTGCCAAATACGAATCTCTGGAACCCGACGTCGAGACGCAGGACATCGTCACCGTTGCCGGCCGCGTTTATTCCTCGCGCAACTCCGGCATGTTCATGGACATCCACGACGCCGGCGGCAAGATCCAGATCTTCAGCCATAAGGATACGACGCCGGAAGAGGCCCGGGCGCTGCTGCCGATGATCGACATCGGCGACATCATCGGCGTCACCGGCATCGTACGCCGCACCAAGCGCGGCGAACTGACGATCAACGCTCAGAAGATCGAAATGCTGACCAAGTCGCTGTTGCCGATGCCCGAGAAGTGGCACGGCCTCTCCGACATCGAGCTGCGTTATCGCAAGCGCCATCTCGACATCATGACCAATGAGGATTCGAAGCTTCGCTTCCAGCAGCGCTCGAGGATCGTATCCGGCATCCGCCGCTTCATGGAGAATGACGGCTTCATGGAAGTCGAGACGCCGATGCTGCAATCGATCTATGGCGGCGCCACCGCCGAGCCGTTCAAGACGCATCACAACACGCTGAAGCTCGACATGTACCTGCGCATCGCGCCGGAACTGTTCTTGAAGCGCACGTTGGTTTCGGGCCTGACCGACAAGGTCTTCGAGATCAACCGAAACTTCCGTAACGAAGGCGTCTCTACCCGGCACAATCCTGAATTCACGATGATGGAATGTTACTGGGCCTATGCCGATTACGAGGACATGATGGACCTCGTCGAGCGGCTGTTCGAAACCCTGGCGCTCTCCATCCATGGCACGACGGAATTCGACTTCGGCGACAAGCGCCTGTCCTTCAAGGGGCCGTTCGAGCGCGTGCCGATGCCCGATGCCGTCAAGCACGCCACCGGCATCGATTTCATTGCGATCAAGACCGACGAGGAAGCCCGCGCCGCCGCCAAGGCAGCCGGCTTCGCGGTGGAGAAGGATTGGACCTGGGGCGAATGCCTCGCCTTCATCTTCGAGGAAAAGGTTGAATCGACGCTGATCCAGCCGTCTCACGTCACGCATTTCCCGAAGGACATCTCGCCCTTCGCCAAGGAAGTGCCGGGCGAGCCGCGGCTCGTCGAGCGCTTCGAGACCTATTGCAATGCCTGGGAACTCGGCAACGCTTTCTCGGAGCTGAACGATCCCGAAGAGCAGCGCCGCCGCATGGTCGAGCAACTCGAACAGGCGCATGCCCGCGGCGAAAAGGAAAAGCAGCTGGACGAGGAATTCCTCGATGCGATCGACCAGGGCATGCCGCCAGCAGGCGGCCTCGGCATCGGCGTCGACCGCCTCATCATGCTGCTGACCAACGCCCCGTCGATCCGCGACGTCATCCTCTTCCCGGCTCGCCGCAACAAGGCCGACTGACGGAAATAAAGTATCGAAACAAAATAAGCGGAGTGCCGGCCGGCGCTCCGTTTTTATGCCGCCGTTCAGTGGGTCTTGGCGGCTTCCGCCGGCGGCTCTTCGGCCGGTGCCTCCGCCACCACATCCGCCCCGCCGCTCTCCGCAGCAGGCACGGCCTTGCTTTCGGCCGCCGGTGCTGCGCCATGTGCGCCGCCTGCGACCTTCTTGCCCTTTTCCCCGTTTTTCGTGGAGCCAACGGCGACCGGATCGACGCAATCCTCGGGATCCTTGAAACCGGAACTGATCATGGCGATTTCGTCGGAGGGCATATCTATGCGCTCGCCGAAAAACAGCCCGTTTTTGCTGGCCTTTCCGTCATAATAGCGCGCCGTATACGTCTTGTCGTCGAGGCCGGGAACGGTCTTGTCGGGATGCGGGATATAGACGACGTCGGCGCCGATCGCTCGGCCGCGGATGTCGGCGCGCAATGTCGGGCCGTTCTCGTCGAGCACCACCACCTGGACCAGATCCGGCTTCTGCGCTTCGTAAACGGCCTGGGCGACCCGAAGCGCTGTCTTGACGCGCGTCATCCCGTCGGTCGGTTCGGTCTTGATGTATTTGCGCACCCAGATGTGGTCCTGCTTCCGGATCGTCACCAGGTTGATGTCGCTGCATTCGAGCCCGTAGCCACCACCGGCGGCACCCATCAGCCTGTCCTTGCCGACATAAACAGCCGCGCCGCCGGAAACGCCCGCCAGAAGAGCGACTCCACCGATGATGATTGCCAATTTCCGGGAAGGCCGGAACATGCGCAGTAAGGCCTTCACGCCAACTGCTCCGCCATCTGAAACTCCAACGCAGGACAAGTGCTGATAATGCTAAGGAAATGACGTTTCCGAAAGTTTAAGTGGGGGTGCAAAGCCTGCGCCATTTTGAGAAAACACCAAAAAAGGTCCGCTTTTCCCGGCCGCTTGCCACGGCCTGTTCCGCCATGCTCTAAACGCCCATGGCCTTCACGCTTCGCCAGGTTCAATATTTCGTCGCCGTCGCCGAACAGGGTTCGGTAACGCGCGCCGCACAGAACCTTTCGATCTCGCAATCCTCGGTGACGGAAGCGCTCAAGGAGCTCGAAACGGACCTCGGCGTTACGCTCTTCGAGCGCCACCCGCGCGGCCTGACGATCACCCATAACGGCCATCAGTTCCTGCGTCACGCGACGAAGATCCTCGCCTCCGTTTCCGATGCGCGCACCAGCTTCTCCGGCCAGCAAAGCGCCCTTTCCGGCACGCTGAACATCGGCGTCACTTCGCTTGTCGCCGGCTACGTGCTCTCCGACCTCCTGGCGCGATACCGGCGCGCCTGCCCTGGCATCGAGGTCAGCGCCATCGAGGACAATGGCGGCTACCTCGAACACCTCCTGGTCGGCGGCGAACTCGATGTCGCCGTCATGGTGATATCAAACCTGCGCGACCGCATGGCGCTGCAGGCCGAGATCCTCGAAACCTCGCCCTATCGGCTCTGGCTGCCGATGGGCCATCCGCTGGTCTCGGCCGAAATCATCTCGGTCGCCGACATTGCCCGCGAACCGCTGATCATGCTGACGGTCGACGAAATCGAGGAGAATACCGGCAAGCTGCTGTCAGCCCTCGGCGCCCGCCCGCATGTCGCCTTCCGCACCCGATCGGTGGAGGCGGTGCGCAGTCTGGTTGCCACGGGCGCCGGCGTGGCGCTGCTTCCCGATCTCGTGTACCGCCCGTGGTCGCTCGAAGGCGACCGCATCGAAAGCCGCGACGTCTCCGGTTCGCTGCCGGTCGTCCAGGTCGGCATGGTCTGGCGCAAGGGCTCCAGCCTGCCGCAGGCGGCACGCGATTTCGTCGGCATCGCCGAAAGTCTGCGCTCCGGCCGCATCCGCTGATATCGGAATTTCCGATAACACCTTTCTGATAAATGAATTTGCGAAAGCGGCCTTTTCGCGCCACCTTTTCATTCGGGAACAAACCGCCGCAAAAGTGGCACCAGACGGGGAGACGGATGATGACGCATCTCTTGAAATCCTGCACGGCAGCGCTTGCCTGCCTGAGCTTCGCGACGCAGGGCATCGCCGCCGAACCGCTGAAGGCGCTCGGCAAAGGCGAAGGTGCCGTCAGCATCGTCGCCTGGGCCGGCTATATCGAGCGCGGCGAAACCGACAAGAACTACGACTGGGTCACGGGTTTCGAAAAGGAGACCGGCTGCAAGGTTTCCGTCAAGACCGCCGCCACCTCGGATGAAATGGTATCGCTGATGAACGAAGGCGGCTTCGATCTCGTCACGGCATCGGGCGACGCCTCGCTCCGCCTCATCGCCGGCAAGCGGGTCCAGCCGATCAACACCAACCTGATTCCGAGCTTCAAGACCGTCGACGAGCGTCTGCAAAAGGGCCCGTGGTATACGGTCGGCGACGTCCATTACGGCGTGCCCTACCTCTGGGGGCCGAATGTGCTGATGTACAATACCGATGCCTTCAAGGACAAGGCGCCGACCAGTTGGAATGTCGTCTTCGAGGAGCAGACGCTGCCGGATGGCAAATCGAACAAGGGTCGCGTTCAGGCCTATGACGGCGCGATCTATATCGCCGACGCGGCGATGTATCTGATGGCGCACAAGCCGGATCTCGGCATCAAGGATCCCTACGAGTTGACCGAGGACCAGTACAAGGCTGCCCTCGATCTGCTACGCGGCCAGCGCAAGCTCGTCTCCCGCTACTGGCACGACGCGATGATCCAGATCGACGACTTCAAGAACGAAGGCGTCGTCGCCTCTGGCTCCTGGCCCTTCCAGGTGAACCTGTTGCAGGCCGACAAACAGAAGATCGCCTCGACTTTCCCCGATGAAGGCGTCACCGGCTGGGCCGACACCACCATGCTGCACGCCGACAGCGAACATCCGAACTGCGCCTATATGTGGATGGAACATTCGCTGCAGGCCAAAGTCCAGGGCGATGCCGCGGCTTGGTTCGGCGCCGTGCCTTCGGTTCCCGCCGCCTGCAAGGGCAACGAACTGATGGGAGACGCCGGCTGCGCCACCAACGGCTTCGATCACTTCGACAAGATCAAGTTCTGGAAAACCCCGGTCGCCAAATGCACCACGCAGAGCGAATGTGTGCCCTATCATCGTTGGGTGTCGGATTATATCGGCGTGATCGGCGGGCGGTAATTGCGTCAAGCCCCTCACCCTAACCCTCTCCCCGCTTGCGGGGAGAGGGGACGTGCCCTGCGACAAGCCCTGCGAACGAAAGCAGCGCCACGTGTCTCCTTCTCCCCGCTGGTGGGGAGAAGGCGCCCGGCAGGGCGGATGAGGGGCCGACACTGCGAACATAGTGATCCCGGAGTCCCCCCATGACGTCAGCCGTCCGTTTCCAGCAGGTATCGCGCCATTTCGGCCAGGTTCGCGCCGTCGACGGCGTCGATCTCGAGATCGCGCCCGGCGAATTCTTCGCCATGCTCGGACCGTCCGGTTCCGGCAAGACGACCTGCCTGAGATTGATCGCCGGCTTCGAGCAGCCGAGCGCCGGTCATATTCAGATCTTCGGCGAGACTGCAGACGGCATTCCGCCCTATCGCCGCAATGTCAACACCGTGTTCCAGGACTACGCGCTGTTCCCGCATCTCAACATTCTCGACAATGTCGCCTACGGGCTGATGGTCAAGGGCATCGGCAAGACAGAACGGATGAAGGCTGCGGGCGAAGCCCTCGATCTTGTCAAGCTGCCGGGCTATGGCGCCCGCCGGCCCGGTCAACTGTCCGGCGGCCAGCGCCAGCGCGTGGCGCTCGCTCGCGCGCTGGTCAACAAGCCGAAGGTGCTGCTGCTCGACGAGCCGCTCGGCGCGCTCGATCTGAAACTTCGCGAGCAGATGCAGGAGGAGTTGAAAAGCCTGCAGCGCGCGCTCGGCATCACCTTCGTCTTCGTCACGCATGATCAGGGCGAGGCGCTATCGATGGCCGATCGCGTCGCTGTCTTCAACGATGGCAACATCGTTCAACAGGGCACGCCGCAGGATATCTATCGCTGCCCGAAGACCCGCTTCGTCGCCGATTTCGTCGGCTCATCGAACGTGATTGCGCCTGATCTGATGGCCCTCCTCGGCGGCGAGAAGCGCTGGGCAAGCCTCCGCCCCGAGGCCATCCGCCTGGCAAGCGACGGCATCGAGGCAAAAGTCGAAAATGCAAGCTTCCTCGGCGCTGCCACCCGTCTCGGCGTCGATCTCAGGGGCAGCCGGCTGCATGTCATGCTGCCGGCGGGCGCGCCGGTGCCCGAGGTCGGCGCCAGCATCCATCTCGCCTGGCAGCCTGGCGATATTCACTACATGGACGATGCGGCATGACGGCGCTCACCCTATCAGGCGGCAAGACATCGATCCGCCCGGGGCGCGGCGGCCTTTTCGGCCGGCTGTCGGATGCCTTCTGGCGGCACCCGAAGCTCTTGCTCTTCCTGATGCTGACGCCGCCGCTGCTCTGGCTCGGCATCATCTATATCGGCTCACTGATCGCCCTGCTGCTGCAGAGCTTCTTCTCGATCGACGATTTTTCCGGGCTGGTGAATTACGAATTCACCCTTGCGACCTATGCCCAGCTTCTGAGCCCGACGAATTTCGACATCATCATTCGCACCGTCGTTATGGCAGCGCTGGTCACCGTCGCTGCCGCTATGATTGCCTTCCCGATCGCCTATTACGCGGCGCGTTATGCGCAAGGCAGATGGAAGGCGCTCTTCTATCTCGGCGTCATGCTGCCGCTCTGGTCGAGCTATCTCGTCAAGATCTACGCTTGGAAACTGATCCTCGCCAAGGAAGGCATCCTCACCTGGATCTTCGAGAAGCTTCACCTCTCCTGGCTGCTCGACGGCATCCTGGACCTGCCCGTCGTCGGCGGCAATTCGCTGTCGGTAAGCTACCTCGGCACCTTCATCGTCTTCGTCTATATCTGGCTTCCCTATATGATCCTGCCGACCCAGGCGGCCCTCGAGCGTGTGCCCGGCAACCTGATCGAGGCCTCGGCCGATCTCGGCGCCACACCACGGCAGACCTTCCGCACCGTGCTGCTGCCCTTGGCGCTCCCCGGCATCGTCGCCGGTTCGATCTTCACCTTCTCGCTGACACTGGGCGATTACATCATCCCGCAGATCATCGGCTCGTCCAGGCTCTTCATCGGCCAGGCCGTCTACGCCCAGCAGGGAACGGCCGGCAACGTGCCGCTCGCCGCCGCCTTCTCCGTGGTGCCGATCGTCATCATGGCGCTCTATCTGTCGCTCGCCAGGAAAATGGGAGCCTTCGATGCGCTCTGACCTCAAGAGATCGCCACTGACCCTGAAGATCGCCGCAGCCGTCGGATTGCTCTTCCTGCACCTGCCGATCCTGCTGATCTTCGTCTATGCCTTCACGACCGAGGAAAAGAGCTATCAGTGGCCGCCGCCCGGCCTGACGCTGCAATGGTTCACCATTGCCTGGAACCGGCCAGACGTCTGGTCGGCGCTTGGCCTCTCCGTGCAGGTCGCCGTCATCGCCACCGCGATCGCGCTCCTCCTCGGCACGCTCTGCGCGGCAGCCGTCAGCCAGACGAGGTTTTTCGGCCGCGAGGCGATCTCGCTGCTGGTCATCCTGCCGATCGCCCTACCCGGCATCATCACCGGCATTGCGCTACGCTCCGCCTTCAGTCTTTTCGACATTCCGTTTTCGGTGTGGACCATCGTGCTCGGCCACGCGACCTTCTGCGTGGTCGTCGTCTACAACAATGCAGTTGCCCGCTTCCGCCGTACCTCCGGCTCGCTGATCGAGGCTTCGATGGATCTCGGCGCCGACGGCTTCCAGACCTTCCGTCATATCATCCTGCCGAATATCGGCACCGCCCTTCTTGCCGGCGGTATGCTCGCTTTCGCTCTTTCCTTCGATGAGGTCATCGTCACCACTTTCACCGGCGGCCAGCAATCGACCTTGCCGATCTGGATGCTGGAAGAACTCATCCGCCCGCGCCAGCGCCCGGTCACCAATGTGGTTGCCATGGTCGTGGTGCTCGTCACCTTCCTGCCGATCCTGGCAGCCTATTACCTCACCCGCGACGGCGATCAGATCGCCGGTGCCGGCAAATAACAGGGAGAACATCATGGACACCCAAATGCTGATCGGTTCCCGCTTCGAAATAGGCACGGAGACAGAAGAGCGCATCCTGAACCCAAAGACCGGCGAGACGGTAATCGACCTTCCTGAAGCCTCGCTTTCCCAGGTCGACGCCGCCGTCGATGCCGCCGAAAAAGCCTTCGCAAGCTGGTCGCGGACGACGCCGGGCGAACGTTCCGGTTACCTGTTGAGGATTGCCGACGCCATCGAGAAGGATGCCGCCGGCTTCGCGACGCTTGAGGCGCTGAACTGCGGCAAGCCGATCAATGCCGTGCTGAACGACGAAATCCCGGCGATCGTCGATTGTTATCGCTTCTTCGCAGGCGCCGTGCGCAATCTGCATGGACCGGCCGCTGGCGAATATCTGCCCGGCCACACGTCGATGATCCGTCGCGATCCGATCGGCATCGTCGGCTCGATTGCGCCCTGGAACTATCCGCTGATGATGATGGCCTGGAAGCTGGCGCCAGCGATCGCCGGTGGCAATACGGTCGTCTTCAAGCCCTCGGAGCAGACGCCGCTGACGGCGCTGAAGATGGCCAAATTGCTCTCGGATATCCTTCCCGAAGGCGTCGTCAACCTCATCCTCGGCCGCGGCGAAAGTGTCGGCAATGCCCTGATCAATCATGCCAAGATCGGCATGGTCTCGATTACCGGCGATATCGCCACCGGTAAGAAGGTGCTGCAGGCTGCCGCGAAGACCGTCAAGCGCACGCACCTGGAACTCGGCGGCAAGGCACCGGTCATCGTCTTCGACGATGCAGATATCGACGCCGTCGTCGCCGGCATCCGCACCTTCGGCTACTACAATGCCGGCCAGGACTGCACTGCCGCTTGCCGCGTCTATGCCGACGCCAGGGTCTACGACAATTTCGTCGCTGATCTCTCCTCGGCAGTGTCGAGCATCCGCTTCAATCAGGCCGACGATACCGAAAATGAGATCGGTCCGCTGATCTCCAAGCGCCAACGCGACCGCGTCGAAAGCTTCGTCGCCCGCGCTTCAGAACACAAGCACATGGAGATCACCACCGGCGGAAAGGTCTCCGGCGACAGGGGTTTCTTCTTCGCCCCGACTGTCATATCAGGCGCCACGCAAGACGACGAGATCGTCCGCCGTGAAGTCTTCGGCCCGGTGGTTTCCGTCACCCGATTTACCGACGCCGAGGATGCCGTCACCTGGGCGAACGACAGCGACTATGGCCTCGCCTCCTCCGTCTGGACCAAGGATATCGGCCGCGGCATGAAGACTGCCGCCCACCTGCAATATGGCTGCACCTGGATCAACACGCATTTCATGCTGGTCAACGAGATGCCGCATGGCGGCCTCAAACAGTCGGGATACGGCAAGGACATGTCGGTCTACGCGCTGGAGGATTACACCGCCGTGCGCCACGTGATGATCAATCACGGCTGAGCGGCGAGAAAGCTAGGATCCGGAGACTCGGGCGGTGTGGCGGCAAAGCGCCAGCACTCGCCCGCCACCGTTCCGGATCATGGCGCGCGCGTAGACGATGAGCCGCACAAGCAGCGTCATTTCTCCGCAGAGACGCCATCCCATTCAAACGACTTGGAACATTTTCCCAGTTGACGCGTCTTTCTCAGATAGATGCAAAGGATCATGTCATGTTGAAATGGGCTTTGATATTTTTCGTGATTTCACTGATCGCCGGCTTCTTCGGTTTTTCCGGCGTCTCCGCGGCCACCGCGACGATCGCCCGCGTTCTCTTCGGCATTGCGCTGGTGATCTTCCTCATCTTCCTGGTCCTGGCACTGATGGCCGGCCAGGCGATCTTGTGAGCGGAACGCAGCCCCTCCTACAGCCTGTTGAACTCGGCAAGCAGAGCGTCCGCACCTTTGCGGATGCCTACCTTTGACGCTTCCAATGCCGTGAAGCTAGCACCGATATTCATCGCATTTGGATATTGCTTGGTGACGTAAGACGACAGCAGACGATTGCTCGCCGCATCATAGATCTCCACGGCATAGTTCACCGAACCGGTCATCGAGCCTTCTCGGCCACGAACGGCCTGGACGGTATTGTACAATCCACCTGCGACGTCGATGTGTGAGGCCGTTCCGAGCACCGCAGTCGTCGCCTTGGCGCCCGTCAGCGTCAGGTGCAATCTGAGCGTTGCCGGAGCAGGCGTGCTGATGATGGCGAAGCGCGTCTTCAATTTTTCTGTGAATTGAGCCTGCATATAGTTGGCAAGCAACGCTTTGTCTTTTTCGGAGACCTTGCCGAACTGATTGTCGGGACCGTTATAGACCGTAGCGGGATCGACGATGATCCTGGTATATTGGCTCCAGTTAACATTCGTCTGATAACGATATGGCACGCGGCCGGTTTTGTCCGCCATGTTCGGCTGAAGCTGCCGGGCCGAAGCAAGTCCGGAATAAACAGTCGGGTCAGGGGTCGAGCATCCGGCGATGGCCGAACTGGCGAGCATCAGTGCGGCACCGACTTTTAATTTCTTTATCAAGGTTTTGGCTCCAGCTTTGGAAATGCCGAACGGCATGGATCTGGAACCGGTTTTATGGAATTCGAATATTGCTGTGTTTGCTATAATATGCGGAAATGTTCGCGAGCATTTTTGCGACGCAGACACGACGCCAAGCTTGACGACTCCGCCGGGCGGCCGGAATCTAATGTGATGAAGGGATCGACGGCCGGCCTTCAGGCTGGGCCAACTGACCGGCCGGAAGATTGATCACGACAACCAAGCCGCTCGGCTTCCTGTCCAACAACGTCAATTGTCCATTGTGCCCTTTAGTGACGATCCCTTTGGCGATCGGCAGACCGAGCCCAAGCCCCGAACCACCCTTAGCGTCGATCTGTCGCGATTTATCCGCTTTGAAGAATGGCTCTAAAACCTTCGCCTTGAGCTCATCCGTCAAGCCGGGGCCGTTGTCGCTCACCCTTATTTTGATCCCGCCATCCTCGCGGCATTCCAAGCCGATTTCGACCTGCGTCGCATAACGGGACGCATTCTCCACCAGATTCGTAATAGCGCGGCTGAGCGCCTGAGATTTGCAGATAAACGCCAGCCGCCGCGGGCCGGTGAAACTCACATCGACGCCGGTGTCGGCGAAATCGGTCGCGATCGTCTGCAGCAGGCTCGAGATATCGACCTTTCGATCGACCGCTCTCACCGACGGGTCTTTAAAATAGGCCAGGCACTCGTCGATCATGAAGCTCAATGTGGCGATATCGGCCAGCATCAGGCTGCGAAGTTCCGGCTCTGCGGAGCGCTCGGCCCGCATCCGCAGTCTCGTCAGCGGTGTCCTCAGATCATGACCCACTCCGCTCAGCATTCTTGTCCGATCCTCCGCCATGCTCTGGATTCGATCGCTCATGACGTTAAGAGATTCCGCCAGACTGCGAATCTCGGCTCCGCCGTCCGGTTCGAAAGGTTTTTCCAGACTGCCTTCCATGCACGCTTGCTTCGCAGCGGCAGCAAAGCGCCTGAGAGGTTCGGTGATCAGCCGGCTGCTGAAATAGGCAAGCAGCACTAAGGGAATGACGATTTTCAGAAATCCGCTTGCAGCTGCCGGAACGAACCACAAATAGCTGGGAAAAACCGGCAGTTGGAAGACGAGGGCACGCTTGCCGTCAATTCCGACAGTCAAGACGTCAGGGCGCGATTGACCCATGGCGAAGCGATGAAATGCCGTCAGAACATTGTCGGCGAGCATCGCGTCGATACGCGCCACCAACTCGCTTGGAGATATCCGTTGATCCACTGCGCCTGACTGAACCGAGGACGTCCTTTCGACCGTAATGCTGAGGGCCGCAGCTCTGTCGAGGACGGCGTCTTCGCCCTGCGTTGAATTTGCGTCAGCAAATTGCTCCGCGATCATTGCCGCTCTCGCAGCAAAAAGGCCGTTCTGAAAGCCGCGATCATGACGGCCATAGATGAATGGCTCCATGGCCGTCGCCACCACGGAAACCAGCACGACAAGGAGGGTCGCCAGGATGAGGATCTGGTTCTGGATCGAAGCTCGCCGAAAATTTCTCAAGAGAGGCGCTCTACCTTGGATGCGAAAAGATAGCCGCCCAGCCGCACCGTCTTTATGAACGTCGGGTCTTTCAGGTTCGGCTCTATCTTTTGCCTGACCCGGCTGATGTGGGCGTCGATGCTGCGCTCAACCGGCCCCGCCGATCCGGCATGCGTCATCGACAGAAGTTGTTCGCGGGTTAAAACCTTGTTCGGATTGCAGCAGAATGCCAGAAGGATATCGAACTCCGCGGTGGTCATAGAAACCTGCGCGCCGTCCGCGTCGTGGAGCTGACGGCTTTTGGGATCGATGCGCCATCCCGAGAACGTCATGGGGCCAAGGGCTTCCTCCTGATGATGAGCGTATGACGCTCTGCGGAGAATACTCTTGATCCTGGCCAGCAGCTCGCGGGAGTTGAAGGGTTTCGTAACATAGTCGTCGGCTCCGAGCTCCAGGCCCAGAATGCGGTCGATATCCTCCTGGATTGCCGTCAGCATCAGGATCGGCACCGGGCACGAAGCACGAAGCCGCCTGCAGATGCTGAAGCCGTCCTCGCCCGGCAGCATCGCGTCAAGGACGATGAGATCGAATTGCTGTCGCGCTATTATTCGATCCATAGCCGCCGCGCTCTCCACCGACGAGGCCCCAAAGCCGCTGTTTCGAACAAGGTCCACCAGCATATCCGCGATGGCGGGATCGTCTTCGACAATGAGGATATGAGCCTGATTGGAAACTGCCATTTCAAATACCATCGTCATTCGTTCTTTTGCCGGAGATACGGCGCGAAATTACCACGTTTCACCGTGGCTAGAGCATGGTGCCGAAAAGTGTCAGCGGTTTTCGGATGACATCATCCTCTAACTATTAATTTAGAACAGGAGATCTCCGAGCAATCGGATACCACACGATATCGGTTGCCGTGCCGACGCGGGATCCACCTCAGGGTATCAACTGTCGTGCACTGATGTGTTCGATAATGTTGAGATATGTTGCGGGGATCTCCGACATGGATCCGGCGTCAAAACTGGCTTCCGGAACCGCCGCTGATTTCCACCTTGTCACCTTGAATTGCGCAATCGATGATGACAGTTGCGATGAAACACATCCGAACGACCAGCAGGCAAAAGAACACCAAAGACATGATGGCCGTCGTATAGTGTTTCAACGCCGAGCGCTTCGGCAGCCTTGCGGTGAATTTATGAAGGGCGTCTCTGACGAGACGGCCGATCGCCACGAGCAGGAACAACGCCGTGATGATATATCCGCTTACCGAAGCTGCTCCTAACAACTGAAACATGAGAAGACACCCGCACCAAGTGAAAAGCTCCGGTTTCGGAACTACGCCTTCAAGCCGACGAGACCAGGCAGAAAGATGCCTATCGGACCCGCCCGGAGCGCGACGCAGCGTCCGGTCCGTCGGCGGTGGGAATTTGCCCACGTCTAATCAGCCCGCTCTGCATTTGACGTGGCGCGGCGACTTAAAAGAAGAGATGTGGCGGCACGCCAGCGAGATGCCTTGACCGTGCTTGCAATCGACGTCCCGTTTGCAGCCGGGGCTTTTTGGACGGCAGAAATCGTGCTTGTTCTTGACTCCGTGAGGGCGGCGATCCTTCTCAGGAATGCGTCGCTGTCGAATTCTTTCGCGGATTGAACGGACTGTGCTGCCGACTGGACAGCATGGAAAAACACCTCCAGATTGATGACTGGTATCGGCTTGATGTTCCGGACCATATCGATATCCGACCGCATTGTTACTGCCAGAAAATATTGGTCCGAACGCAAGGCGTCAAAGAGCTCCGGCACCGAGGATACAGCCGCCGCGGCATATCCGTTCTCATTCAATTTCGAGACGATATCGCAGGCTGCGCCTTTTCCGAGAAAGACGAGAATTGGCTTTTGCTGATCGCGTTGCGCGGAAGACATCATTGGCACACTCCTGACTGTCGCCATAAGTGTAGCCCGCATCGGCGCTTCGGGTTGTTCGGTTTTATTCGGTTTTATTGCGCCGGGGGACGGCTCGCGAAGCTTCGATTACAGCACCGCCCGGAGCCAGGGATGCAGTCTGTTTGTTCGCTTTCGCAGCAGATTGTCGATCGATATCGATCCCGCGCCTGAAGCCGCCAGGACGAACATGCCGCCGGCAATCGCCAGGTCCTTCTCGAAATGCAGCAGCTCGTTCTGGCTCGCAAAATTCGTGTGGAAGAGAAAGGCGGTCGCCAGGCAGAAGAGCGCCAATGCAAGTGCGCCAAGTCGGCTGAGGAAACCTGCAGCAATAGAAAGGCCGGCGCCGATCTGAAGGACGATCACCGCAAGCGCAACCGGCGCCGACAGGCCGAGCGTTGCGAAAGTGTCGATGGTCGCGGCGATATTGGTCGCGAGAGACAACCCTTCATGCAGGAAGATCAGCGACAGCAGCAGCCTGCCCAGGAGAAGAACGAGATCGGCCAGTTGCAGCCGGCTTGGGGCGTTTTCCATCATA
Source organism: Rhizobium sp. NZLR1 (assembly GCF_017357385.1). NCBI lineage: Bacteria > Pseudomonadati > Pseudomonadota > Alphaproteobacteria > Hyphomicrobiales > Rhizobiaceae > Rhizobium > Rhizobium sp. NZLR1. The sequence goes on from NZ_CP071632.1 coordinate 3,994,428, forward strand.
TCCTCCGGTTTGAGAAGAGCAGACGGTTCCGCCGCCTGCTCTTACATTCATATACTCGTCAATTCCCTCCCTTGGCCGCAATTGCCTTTTGCAGGTCTTCGAGTTCCTCGCAGCCGCTCGGGCAAAGTTGCTTCAGTGATGACACCTGCTCCTCGGCCTTCGCCGTCTCGCCTGTTTCAACATAGAGTTCGCCGAGATATTCACGCGCTGCCTTGTGGTCGGGCTGAAGCTCCAGCGCCTTGGTGTAGTAGGTCAGCGACGTTCTGTAGTCGCCCGTCTTGCGCAGCGTATATCCCATCAGATTATAGACATCTGCCTGCTGGTTGTCCTCGGCAAGGCCGCGAAGCTCCGCCAGGGCGCCGGCATAGTCTTTGACATCGATCTTGGCGCGCACCGACGTCAAGTCGGGAGCGTCCGTCGATTGCATGTTGTCGACGGCAAAGGCGGGAAGCGCCGTCACCGCCGAAAAGCCGGCGGATATGGCACAAAGCCAGATGAATCCGAGAATTGCATATTTCATCATGGTGATCTCCTTCCGGCCTTTCAGGCCTGGATTGTCGGTGTGAAGCCAAAAGCGCTTCCGTCCTTGACGAAGGTGCCCGAGCCGGGGAAAGGGAAGTGCGAGCCGCAAATGGCGATATTGTCGGCAATGATGCGGTCGATGAGACGGCGGCGCGTGTCGACGGCCATCGGCCCGTCTTGATCGTAGCTGCCTTGCCATTCGGGATGCGGCGCGAGCAGGGCCGGCACATACATGATATCGGCCGAGACGAGCAGTTGCTTGCTGCCTGAAGTAACGAGGTAGGTCGAATGGCCGGGCGTGTGGCCGAAAGCTGCGAGAAGCCGCACTCCCGGTGCAACCTCGGCCCCATCGTCCACCAGTTTCCAGTTCTTCCATTTCGGGAAAACCTCGGCGATGCGCTTGCCGGCCGGCCTGCGGCCTTCCGCAAGCTTCTCGACCCGGCCGGGTTCCGTCCACCAGTTGTATTCGACGGCGTTGACGATGAGTTCGGCGTTCGGGAAGACAGGATCGTTCGTTCCCTTTTCCATCAGTCCCCAGACATGGTCCGGATGGAAATGCGAGATCAAGATCGTATCGATCGTCTTGTAGTCGATGCCGGCGGCCGCCATGTTCGCCGGCAGGTGGGTGGCATTTGCCTGCCATTGACCCACGCCCGAGCCGGCGTCCATCATGATCAGACGGTTGCCGAGCTTCAGGACGACCACCGTCAACGGGATCGGCATGAATTCGGTCGTGAGCCCGGCCTTGGAAAGCGCCTCCTTGGTGTCCTCGATCGAAGCGTTCTTGATGAAGGTCGGGTCATGCGGTTTTTTCCAGATACCGTCATAGATCGCCGTGACCTCGACATCCCCGACCTTGTATTTATAGAAGCCGACCATCGGCTCCAGCGGCGTCGCGGCGAGCGCCGGCATGACGAATTCGAGCTTTGACGACAGACCGAATGCGGCCGCCGCGGCAGCCGATCCCAGGACGGCGCGACGTGACATGGTAAACATGGATATGCCTCCTCTTGTTGATGGCATTTCTGGTGGCGAAGACTGGAACTGTTCAGATGTCCTCACTGCCGAACTAGATCGCTGGCACAGCCCGCTTATTCCCAATCTGGGGAGTTATTTCTTCAAGCTGTTGAAAATGTTTTTCGATTTCTATCGCGTGCGATTAACGGCCCGCTGCATGCAAAAAACCTGGCGTCGACGTGGAATAAAACCATGTGCCGATCGGTCTAGACGGCAAGGACCGCATTGCATGCCTGTGGGTCTCACGCCTAAATTCGGCCGCTGTTGAGGCAGGGAGAATGATGACAAACGCTCAGATCACCTATCCCGTCGGATCGAACGACTGGTTGCTGCTGGGCCGGCAAGCGTCGAAGACCCGCATTCGACCATCACCGCTGACGGCGCTTCTGGGCGGCGCGGTGCGGCTATTCCACTTCATGGTCTCGGAAAAATCGAGCAGCGATCGAGTCGCTTCGACAGCCGATGCGACGGCGCAGCATGAATTCATGCAGCGCTTTCAGGACATGATCGTTCCGCATCTTGACGCGGCTTATAATTTTGCCCGCTTCCTCAGCCGCGATGCAGATGCCGCACAGGATATTGTCCAGGAAGCCTTCCTGCGTGCCTATCGCAATTTCGAAACCTATCGTGGCGGCGATCCGCGCGCCTGGCTCTTTGCCATTGTCAGGAACTGCTGCCATGTTTGGCGCCAGCAGGATCGCCGCAAAGCGCGGTTCGAGCAGCCTTTGGGCAATGACGGCTACGCTGACCCCGATGAAGGTGGCGAATACCAGATCGCCTCGGAGGAGGATTCGCCGGAAACGGCGACGATCCGGCGAAGCGAACAGCAACGTGTACGCGCGGTTATCAGTCGGCTTCCGGTGGCGATGCGGGAAATCCTTGTCTTGCGCGAGCTTGAAGATCTTTCCTACCGGCAGATCGCCGAGATCATCGATGCGCCGATCGGCACGGTCATGTCGCGGCTTGCCAGGGCGCGGCGTGAATTTGGCGAAGCCTGGGATGCATGCAGCAAAAACGAGACGGCAGGATGAGTGAAGCCCAACAGAGAGGTTGCCCGGAATGGCGCATCATGCTGCACGGCTTCGTCGACGGCGAGCTCGATTCCGTCCATGCAGCGCAATTCGAGGATCATCTTGGCACCTGCGCGAATTGCAGGGCGGAGATGGAAGGGGTCCGTGCCGTGAGAGAGATCATCGATCAGGATGGTGTCAAGTGGCGGCCGCCGGAGGCACTGCGTTCGCAAGTCCTGTCAATGCTGTCGTTTGAACAGGCAGCGGCGACGTCCAGCCTGCCCCCGCCACGCCAGGTGCCGGTCTGGCGCCACGCCTTGGATTTCATCCGACAATGGAGCTTCGTGCCTTCGCTCGCAGTACTGGCGGCAGGCGCTTTCCTGTTCATCAATGCACCGTCGCAGACCTTGCTTTTGCAGGACCAGATCATGGCAAGCCATGTCAGGTCGATGATGGCCGATCATCTGACCGACGTGCTGACCTCGGATCAGCACACGGTAAAGCCCTGGTTCAACGGCAAGATCGATTTTTCGCCACCGGTCAGCGATCTCTCCAAGGATGGCTTTCCGCTGACCGGCGGGCGTGTCGACTATATCGGAGATCGCGCCGTCGCGGCCCTCGTCTACCGGCGCCACGGCCATGTCATCAACCTGTTCATCTGGCCGGCGGCATCGGCCGCACAGACGACGACGGTGCATGACGGCTACAATATGACGCAATGGTCGGATGGAGGGCTGGTGTTCTGGGCGGTTTCGGATGTCGCCGCAGGCGACCTGGCCGAGTTCGAGACCTTTTTCAGGGCGGCGGCGAAGGGTTAAAGCAGACTCGCCCCGACATTGATCGCCAGCGCCAGGATCGTCGTGTTGAACAGGAACGACAGCACGGCATGCAGCAGCGTCAGCTTGCGCATGCTGGTCGAACTGACCGCGACATCCGCCGTCTGCGCGGCAACGCCGATCGTGAAGGAGAAGTAGAGGAAATCCCAATAGCCAGGCTCTTCGATCCCGTCAGGAAACTTGAGGCCACCCTCCTCGTCCGCCCCACCATAGAAATAATGGGCATAATGGATGGTGAAGAGGGTGTGCAGAAAGATCCAGGAGATCAGGATCGTCAGCACCGCGGCCCCTGCCCGGGCCAGCGCGACGTCAGGTGTTGCTTCCTTGATCGAATGAAGCTCGAGGCCGATACCGGCGACGCTGGCAAGCGCCGCACCGATCGAAAGAGCCAGCAATACGGTGTCGGAGAAATCGAGATCCTCGGAGCGTTTCCGGATGCTTTCAACCGTTGCCCGCAGCATCTTGCGCCAGCTGAGCGCGACAAAAACGCCGGCGCTGACATTCCAGCCGAACAAGATGTTGCCGGCGCTGACTTCGCGCGAGGTCACAGCCAAGAAGACCACCAGTCCGGCCAGGATGGCGATGATGAAGCTCGCATGCTTGTAGGCAAATGCCGCCAGCGAACTTGCCCGGTTCTCACCCGCCATATCGGTCTCCAACTGCATATGCCTTTGATAACAGCATGAAAAAAGGCGCGCCTGCCAGCAACAGCCGCGCCTTCGATTGCATGCCGGACCTTATCAGGCGGCGGCGAGCTGCAGTTCCTTCTGCACCATGGTGCGCAACGTTCCCAGATCCTTGGCGAAGGCGCGAATGCCTTCGGCGAGTTTTTCCGTCGCCATTGCGTCTTCGTTCATCATCCAGCGGAAGGTCTTCTCGTCGACAGAGACCTTCGGATCCGGCTTGCGGCTCTCCGGCGAGAGCTTACGCTCCAGCTTGCCGTCATCCTTGGCGAGCTCGTCGAGCAGGTTCGGGCTGATGGTCAGGCGGTCGCAGCCGGCAAGGGCTTCGATTTCGCCGGCGCTGCGGAAGGAGGCGCCCATGACGATCGTCTTGATGTCGTTCACCTTGTAGTAGTTGTAGATTTCACGGACGGAGATGACGCCCGGATCTTCCTCGGCAGTGTAGTCCTTGCCGGTCGACTTCTTGTACCAGTCGAGGATGCGGCCGACGAAGGGCGAGATCAGGAACACCTTGGCATCGGCGCAGGCGATCGCCTGGGCCTTGCTGAACAGAAGCGTCAGATTGCAGTCGATGCCTTCCTTCTGCAGCACTTCGGCGGCGCGGATGCCTTCCCAGGTGGAGGCGAGCTTGATGAGGATGCGGTCCTGACCGATACCGCGATCCTTGTAGGCGGCGATGATCGCGCGCGCCTTGGCAAGCGAAGCCTCGGTATCGAAGGAAAGATCGGCGTCGACTTCGGTCGACACGCGGCCTGGGACGAGCTTCACCAGGGCGGCGCCGACCGAGATGGCGAGGCGATCGGCGACGGCGGAAGAAACGGCTTCAGGATTGCCGCCCTGCTTCTTGCCCCAGGCGACGGCTTCCTTGATGGCGTCGGCAAACATCGGCGTGCCGAGGGCTTTGAGCACGATGCTCGGGTTCGTCGTGCAATCGACAGGCTTCAGGCGGGCGACGGCTTCGATATCGCCGGTGTCAGCGACGACGGTGGTAATCTCGCGGAGTTGGTCAAGCTTGGATGTCATGGTCAATAATCCTTGTTGAACTTGGGCTGCGACCGGCACGAGTTCCGCCGGGCAAAGGTGGTCTATCGACAGGTTATTTGCATGCTGCAGGCGAAAATGCGCGCATCCGTCACGGATGATTCATAAACGTGAAGGACAGTAGCCGTGTTCCCGAACGCAAGCGACACCGCCTGCGGCTGGAAGGCCGATCGTGACTTTCGGCATGCCCGCACTATGTCCTCCTCGGACGGACAGGAACGACTTGTATCATCCGGACTATCGCCATTCGCCTGACGAAAAGTCAAGGACATTTGTGCATTTCAATTGACATAAGTGTCACACCCGTCATTATCCCCCGCAACAAACGCGTCATCGCAACCTCTCGCCTCCATGAGGGGTCTAAGGCCAGGAATTGTGCGGAGGAGATGTGGTCAAGCTTAAACGCGGCACGCACACGGCCTTTTCGGAAGCATCCTCGCTGCGGCTGAGGGCGGCATGGCTCTATTACAACGAGGGCTTGACCCAGAAGGACGTCGCCGAACAACTCGGCATCAGCCGCACCACCGTGATCCGCCTGCTCGATGAGGCGATGAAGCGCAGCGAAGTCCAGATCTGGATCAACGATTCGATCGGCGACTGCGTCGAGCTATCGGTGAGACTGGAGCGCGCCTATGGCCTCGACGAGGCGATCGTCGTACCAGCACCGGTCAACTGCGACGTCGATGCGCTGGCGAAAAATGTCGGCCTGGCGCTTGGCCAGTTCCTCTCCGAAGCCATTCCCGACGACTATACCATCGGCGTCGGCTGGGGCCGCACCATGACCGCCTCCCTGTCGAGCTTCCGGCCGCCACGCCGCGCCAATTGCAAAATCGTCTCGCTTCTGGGCGGCATCGTCGCCGTACACCAGACGAACCCGATCGATTATACCTGGCGGCTGGCAAACCAGCTCGGCGCCGAATGTTACATGTTCCTGGCACCGCTTCTCGTCGATTCCATCGAGACCAAGCGCAATCTGATCGAAAAATGCGGGTTGGATACGATTTACCGTCTCGCCGAAAACCTCGATCTGGCGATTGTCAGCTGCGGCGATATCGGTCCGCATTCGACCTCGCTGTCGGAAGGCTGGATCTCGAAGGCCGAGCTGCAGGAGTTGATCGACGCCGGCTGCGTCTGCGACACCATGTTCAATTTCCTCGACGAGAACGGCAAGTCTGTCGACCACTCGATCAATCGCCGCGTCATGTCCGTCGATCTCGACACGCTGAAGGAGGCCAAGCATATCGTGCTCTCCTCCGGCGGTGCCCACCGGGCCGTCGCCATCCGCGCCACGATCAAACGCATCGGCTGCAACACACTGATCACCGATGAAAGTGCCGCACGGGCACTGCTGGAATTGGCTGAGACATCACCGCCTGTCTCTTCTCCCCAGCGGGGAGACGTGCCGGAGCGTTAGCAAGGCGATGAGGGGGCGAGCGAGGGTCGGAACGCTATCAGGCGTGCGCCGATTCCCAGCCGAGCATCGCCCGCTTGCGGGTGAGGCCCCAATGGTAACCCGTCAGCGCGCCGTTCTTGCCGACCGCCCGATGGCATGGCACCACAAAGGAGATCGGGTTCGCCCCGACCGCGGCCCCCACGGCGCGCTGCGCCGTCGGCCGGCCGATATCATTGGCGATATCGGAATAGGTGACGGCCTTGCCGAACGGGATTTTCATAAGGCTCTGCCAGACACTCACTTGGAAATCCGTGCCGATCAGCACGACCCGCAGCGGCTGTTCCAAGGACCATTTGCCCGGCTCGAAGATGCGGGCGGCATAGGGAACCGTCGCCTGCAGGTCCTCGACATAACAGGCGTTCGGCCAGCGGCAGGTCATATCGTCGAGGCAGGCCTTCTCGTCGCCGGAATCGCTGAAGGCAAGGCCGGCGAGGCCGCGGTCGGTCACCATGATCAGTGCGATGCCGAAGGGGCAGATGTGGAAGCCGTAGCGGATGGTGAGACCGCCGCCCTTCGCCTTCCATTCGCCGGGTGACATCGCCTCATGCGTGACGAACAGATCGTGCAGGCGGCTCGGCCCGGAGAGGCCGACCTCGATCGAGGTCTCGAGCAGCGGCATGTCTTCCTTGCGCAGCAGCCGCTTGGCGTGGTCGAGCGTCACTGCCTGCAGAAAACCCTTGGGCGACAGGCCGGCCCAGCGGGTGAAGGTCTTCTGCAACTGCGTCGGCGACTGGTTGAGCCGGGCCGCGATCGCCTCCAGCGAAGGCTGGTCGCGGTAATCCTCGGTGATGAGTTCGATCACCCGACGGACAATGTCGTAATCAGGGCCGTCAGGCGTCATGTCTGTCTGCAGGTTCGCAATCATGTTCATCGTCTTTCTCCTTGTCACAAGGAGATAATCAATAGGGTGTTGGCAAACCACCCGTTTCTTGCGCATGCACCAAGTAAGCTCAGATACGCTGCTTGACCGTGGCGAGTGCGCCCTTGAAGGCTTTGGCGAAGCTTTCACGATCGTCGGGATTGAGGAAGGAGCCGATATCCGTGCGCCGGCCCTCGCCGAAGATCTGCATGGAAAGGATGCCGATCTCCTGGTGCCGGCGAACGAGGAAGCGCGCCCAGAACGGATTGAAGTGATGTTCAACCATCCGTCCCGACGCTGTGAACTTGCGCACCGATACGTCCGTGCGCGACACCGTCACCTGTTCGCGCGCTTTGCCGGAGCGGTAATTCAGCCAGAAGGCACCGTAGAGAAGCACGAAATCCAGTCCGAAAAAGAAGCCGATCGGCCAAGCGCCGGTCGCGATGAAGAACATGCCATAGAGGAGGCAGACGGAACCGGATAGGATAAGCAGCACCCTGAAGCCCCGGCGGCCGAGCGACCGGTGGGGGAAAAGCTCGGCGGCGAAAACAGGCTGCTCGTTGAAGCTGTCGGCGTTGCTTTCCATCATAGCCGTTGAGTATAGATTCTCCATGGCAAATCCGAAACTCAAATCCGTTACCAGACCATCGCAAAACTCGAATGTGATCGCCCGCCGCAAACCGGCGGCGGTGAAGACGGCCTATTCCCTGGCCGAGCGCGAGGAGATCTTCCGCCGTTTCTCGGTGCAGCGGCCGGAACCGAGGGGCGAGCTCGAGCACACCAACCCCTTCACTCTGGTCGTTGCGGTCGCGCTTTCAGCGCAAGCGACCGATGTCGGCGTCAATAAGGCGACGCGGGCACTCTTCCAGATTGCCGATACGCCGGAAAAGATGCTCGATCTCGGCGAGGAGCGGCTGCGAGATCATATCAGAACGATCGGCCTCTACCGCAACAAGGCGAAAAACGTCATCGCGCTTTCGCAGATGCTGGTCGACCAATTCGGCGGCAAGGTGCCGGAGACGCGCGACGAGTTGGTGCGATTGCCGGGCGTCGGCCGCAAGACCGCCAACGTCGTGCTGTCCATGGCCTTCGGTCAGGCGACGATGGCCGTCGATACGCATATCTTCCGCATTGCCAATCGCATCCGCCTTGCCCCCGGCAAGACACCGGACGAGGTCGAGGCGCGGCTGATGAAGGTGATCCCGAAACATTCCCTCTATCACGCCCATCACTGGCTGATCCTGCACGGTCGCTACACCTGCAAGGCACGCCGCCCCGAATGCGAACGCTGCGTCATCGCCGATCTCTGCAAATCGCCGGAGAAAAGTTGGGATGTGCCAGCGCCGCTCGTCGAGCTACCGCCGCAGGTGATCGGCGAGGCCATCGAGTAAAGCTGCAATCGCCTGCTCGTAATCCCGCCTCTCCCCACCCGCTTCGATCGCGATCGCCGCGCGGTCGAAACTTGCCGACAGCAGCGACGTCAGCGGGTCGAGCAGGGTTCCTGCCGCAGGTATAAGCGCTGCGAGTCCCCCACGCAAAGTCGCCTCCGTATTCTCGGCATCCAGTGCCGCAATCGCCGGCAAGCCGAGAACCGCAGGCGCTTCCATCAGCAGCAGCCGTGTTCGGCCGGGTTGCGTCATTGCGGTGAAATAGGCCGAAGCGCCGGCAATCAGCGCATCGCGCGGCCCGTCCTCAGGCGCTGAAGACGCCTCGATTGTCTTGGTCACCTCTTGCATTTCGCACGCAATCACCGCGCGGAAGAGCGCCTTCTTGTCCTCGAAATGATGGTAAAGCGCCCCACGCGTCAACCCTGCCGCGGTGACGATTTCCGGTGTCGCCGTTTCGGCATATCCTTTCTCGACAAAGATGCGCCGTCCGGCGTCGATCAGCGCCTGCCTTGTCTGTTCCGTTCTCTCGCGATTGCTCCGGCTCATGTGGGCTATTTACATACAAACTGCATGTATGTTAATAGCCAAAAACATACAACCTGTATGTAAAATGGAAAAGGAGCGAGACGTGAAATCGACCAGCTACTACCCGGTCATCATGACCGGCGACGTCACAGGCACCGCCAGCTTCTATTGCTCGCATTTCGGCTTCAACGCGCTGTTCGAAAGCGATTGGTACGTTCACCTGCAATCGGCTGAGGACGTGCAGATAGCGCTCGCCATCCTTGACGGCAGCCATGAGACTATCCCGGCCATGGCCCGCGGCAGGGTCTCCGGCCTGCTGCTCAATTTCGAGGTCGAGGATGTCGATCGTGTTTACGAAACCTGCCGGAGCGCCGGCCTGCCAATTCTCCGCGAGATCCGCGATGAGAATTTCGGCCAGCGGCATTTCATCACCGCCGATCCGAACGGCGTGCTGATCGATATCATCACGCCGATTCCACCGAGCGCCGAATTCGCGGCGCTGTACGCCGCCGCCGCCCTGCCCGGTTGATCTCAGGCCCGCGAACCGATGTCACGCGCGGAAATCAGCTTGTGCAGATGCACCATCATGCCGGCGGCAAAAAGTGGCGTCAGAAGATTGACGAACGGGATCGCCAGAAACAGGGCGATCACCAGCCCACCAAGAAAGACGGTGGAGGCGTGTTTGGCGCGAAGGAGCCGCGCCTCCTCAGGCGAACGGAAGCGCATGGCAGCGAATTCGAAAAATTCTCGTCCGAGCAGATAGCCGTTCACCAGAAAGAACGCGATCAGATTGACGCCGGGAATGACCAGCAGCAGCAACGCCACGATATTGCCGAGGATCACCACGCCGAGGAACTTGATCGAGCTTGCCATCGCCGGGCCGAGCGGCATGGCGGTGCCCGGCATGTCCTTGGGATAATCGCGTTTTTCGATGACATCGGCGACATCGTCGAGAAACAAGCCGGCGATCAGCGCCGTCACCGGCGAAAGCAATAACGCCAGCATCAGTGCAAGGCCGACACCGGCAAGAATTGCGAAAACCAAAGCGAGCCACCCCGCCCAATCCGGCACATCGGGAAAGAAGCCGGTGAGCCAGGGAAAGAGAAAAGCCATGAAGGCCCCACGCAGCGCGAACCAGAGACCGACCAGGACGAGAATCGTCAGGCCGAGCACTTTCCAGAAGACCGAACGTGTTTCCGGCGCGAACAAATTGGTGAGCGAGAGTCGAGCGGCGGCAAGAATCATATCTCAGGCGTCTCCGGTTGCGCCGAAGATGTAGGAAAGATGGAGGCTACCGACAAGAGAGAATAAATTGCATGCGGTAATAGAAAACTTGTCGAAAATTAAATGCTAATATAGTATTGTCACGTATCCAATATGCACGGGCCTAAGAAGCAGCTTCCGAAATAGTTGCAAAGACAAGGGGTCGCAACAGCGCATCCACGGAACGCCTCTAAGGAAAAACGGGGGAGGCTGATGTGGAAGACTTTGTGCAAAAACTCAGGCAATACGCAAAAACCGGCACACCGGCCGAACGTCGCATTGCGAAATATTTCACCGAACACCTGAACGACCTGCCGTTCGAGACAGCTGCATCGGTCGCCGATCGCCTGGATCTCTCGCCGATGACCGTCGGGCGCTTCCTGCGCTCGCTCGGCTATCAGGGATTGGACAGCGTCAAAGTGGAGATTCGCGAGACCGTGACGACATCGCCGGCGCAATTGCAAAGCGCCATGAGCGAGCTGCATCAGGACGCTGGGGAGGGCAAACCGCTCGCCGTGCTGGTTGCCGAACAGATCCAGGCGCTCCATCATATCTATCATCTGACGGCGCAGCCACACTGGTCCGAAGCCGTCAGCTTGATCAGCACTGCCCGCGAAGTGTCGATCGTCACGCATGCCCGGCTTGCAAGCCTCGCCCATCATTTCTGCCAGCGGCTGACGCAAGCCCGCGACGGCGTGCGCACGCTCGACGGCGCCGACAACCGTTTTGCCGAGCTTTTCGCCCGGCTGGCCGTTGATGACGCGCTACTGGTCATCATCGATTGTCGCCGCTTCGCCAAGGCGCGGCTGCTTGCCCGAACCGCTCGGCGCTACGGCTATAAGGTCGTGCTCATTTCACCGCAGCAAGCGGACTGGATGGCGGACCAGTCGAATGTCATGCTGCCCTTACCGCCCGCGCGCGCCCCCGATCTCGACAATCTTCCGCCGCTGATCGCGCTGCTCGATTGCCTGTCGGAATCCGTCATCCTCGAAGTCGGAGAAGAGGCCGCTCTCCGCCGCCGCCGCATGTTGGAATTCGCGACCGTCCTCGGCGAGACGGCGAATCACTGAGGGCTACTTCATCGTCTCCAGTTCGGCACGATGCCGGTGCATGGCGAGAAGACGGCGGTAGTCGCGATCGTAGAGCGCCTGTTTCGTTTTGTCAGGCAGCCGTTCGTCGCCACCCGGATACATCGCCTCGCCGGCTGCCGCCAAATCCCTGTACAGGCCGCAGGCGACGGATGCCGCGATCGCCGTGCCGAGCAGCACCGCCTCGTTCATTTTCGGCACCACCACCTTGCAGCCGGTGGCATCGCTATAGAGCTCCATCAGCACCGGGTTCTTCACATGCCCGCCGGCAATATGCAGCGTATCGGGCACGTAGCCGTATTCCTTCATCATTTCGAGGATGTGGCGAATGCCGAGCGCAATCGCCACGGCCGTGCGCCAGTAAAGCGTGCAAAGCCCATCGAAGGACGTATCGAGCGTCAGCCCGCTGACGACACCGACGGCATGCGGATCGGCGAGCGGCGAACGGTTGCCATGAAAGTCCGGCAGCACGAAAATGCGTGCGCCGAAGGCATCGCCCTCCTCGGCCCGCAATTCGGCGATGCGTGCGACGATCCTCTGATGCAGTGCCGCCGTCGGCTCACCGCCCGCCGCGTGCATGCGCACGATGTGGTCGAGCAGCGCGCCAGTCGCCGATTGCCCCGCCTCCACCAGCCAGGATTCTGGAAAGACCGCCTCGTAATAGGGGCCCCACATGCCATGGCTCGGCTTGCGTTCCCGCGAGAATGTGACGATGCAGCTCGACGTGCCGGCGATCAGCGCCAGCTGGTGCTCTCGTTTTACAGGATCGGCAGCGTAGCCGCCGAGCGCGCCGAGCGCGCCGGCATAGGCGTCGATCATGCCGGCGGAGACATGGCAGTCCGTGGTCAGCCCGAGCGCCTGCGCCGCTTCCGGCGTCAGCCAACCGACGTTGCCTCCGACAGGCGTGGTTTCATCCGGTAGGTGGCCGCGCTCGTGAAGGTCCTCAAGGCCGATCCGCTCCAGGAAATCCTGCTGCCAGCCTTTTTCGCGATGGGCGAGATAGTTCCACTTCGCTGTCAGCGTGCAGCGCGAACGGGCAAGCGATCCGGTCGATTTCCACGTCATGAAGTCGGCGAGATCGAAGAAATAACCGGCTTTCTCCCATGTGGCAGGCAGCTTCTTCTTCAGCCACATCAGCTTCGGCATTTCCATCTCAGGCGACATGACGTGCCCGGAATGTTCGAGCACCGTGTGCTCCGTCGCCGTGCAGAAATCGGCTTCCTTCAGCGCCCGGTGATCGAGCCAGACGACCGTGTCGAAGCGTGTCTCGCCGCCGGTGGAAACGCTGAGCTGCCGGCCCTCGACGTCACGCACGACGAGCGAACAGGTGGCGTCGAAGCCGATTGCGCCGACCGAGGCGGCGGCGATGCCGGATTGCTCCATCGCCTTGCGCACCGCCGTGCAGGCTGCGGACCAGATATCTTCGGAATCGTGCTCGGCATGGTTTTCACGCGGCCGGTTCATCACGATCGGATGCTCGGCCTTGGCAAGCAGACGGCCGCGCGCATCGAAGACGCCGGCGCGCGCACTGCCCGTGCCGATATCCACCGCAACCACATGATCACGCATCAAATCTTGGTCCCGTCCAGCTATGGTTGCGGACAAGGTGGATCAAATCCGGCATGGCGTCAAACACCACTTCCGGCGAAAGCCGGTCGAGTTCGGCGCGATAGCCGGCGAAGTTGGCGTGTGATCCGCCGGTGAAGGCGAAGACCGTCATTCCCGCTGCCTTGGCGGCGGCAATGCCGGCAGGGCTGTCCTCCACAACAATGCACTGAGCAGGCGCCACCTGCATTTCACGCGCCGCATGCAGGAAAAGATCGGGCGCCGGTTTGCCGCGCTTGACCATCGTCGCGCTGAAGATGTCGGGCAGCTTGTCGAGCAGTCCGGTGACGGACAGCGACAGCCGGATTCGCTCCATCTGGCTGGACGAGGCGACGCAGCAGCGAACGCCAAGTCCATCGATCGTCGCCGCAATACCCTCGATCGGCTTCAGTTCGGTACGAAAACGGGTGTAGAGATCGGTGCGAATGCGCTCGAGGAATTCTTCACCGGCGCGGACGTTGAATTCGGTTTCCAGCGTATCGATGAGGGTCGAAAGGCTGCGGCCGAGAAAGCGCTCGTAGGCCTGATCCTCGGTGATCGAGACGCCGAGATCGTTCATCGCCCCGACGAGCACGCTGATCGAGATCGGCTCGCTGTCAACGAGCACGCCGTCGCAATCGAAGATGACCAGCCGTGGTTCAGCATCAGCCATGGAAGACCCAACCTGAGTTCAATTCGAGCGCGTCACCGCCCCGCTTGCGCGCAAGGCCGGATGAATGACGGCAGCAGATGCCGCCATCCGGATTCCTTACACTGCGAGCTTGCCGTCGAGATAGAGTTGCAGCGTCTCCCGCGTGCCCTTTTCCCACAGGCTTTTGAGTGCATCGGCAAAACGCTTGCGGAAAAGTTCGGATTTCGCCACTTCGCCGAAAATATCGTCGAAGACCAGGAAGGCTGACGGATCGGTCTTCGCCTTCAGCGCCGCCGCATGCAGGCGCTCGGCGCTGGCGTCGTTGAAGACGATATCCTTGCCGCTATCGGTCTTGCCGGCGAAGTAACGGCACCAGAGCGCCGAAACCAGCGCCAGACCGACGACGTCCCTGCCCTGGCGCAGATTGTCGAGCGTCGACGGCAAGATGAATTTCGGCTGACGGTTCGATCCGTCCTGCGCCAGCCGCGGAACGGTGTCGGCAATTTTCGGATTGAGCAGGCGATGTTCGATCAGCGCGAAATAATCCGTCAGCGACGTGTTCGGCACCGGCGGCACGATCGGGATGATTTCGTCTTTCTCGAGCTTGGCGAGGAAGGTGCGGATTAGCGGGTTTTCCATGGAATCGTGAACGAAATGGATGTCCATCAGTGCCGCCGGATAGGCGATCGCAGCATGTCCGCCGTTCAGGATGCGGATCTTCATATGCTCGTAGGGCGTGACATCGGGCACGAAGGTCACGCCGACCTTTTCCAATGCCGGCCGACCGGCGGTGAACTTATCCTCAAGCACCCATTGCTTGAATTCCTCGCAATAGACCGGCCAATTGTCCTCGATCGCAAAATTGTCCCTGAGGAAATCGATTTCGCGCTTGCCGGTTGCCGGCGTGATGCGGTCGACCATCGCATTCGGGAAGGCGACATTCGCCCGGATCCACTCGGCAAAGCCAGTGTCCGAGAGGGCGGCCGTGCCGACCACGGCATTGGCGGTAACGATGCCATTATGGGGAATGTTGTCGCAGGACATGACGGTAAAGGGTTCGATGCCCCTTTCCTTGCGCGCCTTCAGCCCGGCAACGATCAGGCCGAACACCGTCTTCGGCGCGTCGGGGCTGTCGCCATCGGCAGCAATCGCCGGATGCGCCGGGTTGAAGGTTCCTGATGCGTCGATGAAATAGCCGCCCTCGGTGATCGTCAGCGAAACGATGCGGATCTCGGGATCGGCGAGCCTGGCGATGATCACGGCGGGGTCGCCGACCGGCAGGATGTCGATCATCGGCGCGGTGACCCGCGCCGCCGTCTTGTTGTTGTCCTGCTCGACCACCGTCGTCAGAAAATCCTGTGCCGCAAGCTTTTCACGCATCGCGGCATCGGATGGCAACACGCCGGCGCCAACGATCGCCCAATCGTGATCCGCGCCGGCATTGAAGAGATCGTCGAGATAGACCGCCTGATGGGCGCGGTGGAAATTGCCGACGCCGAAGTGCACGATGCCGGCTTTCAGCGACGCCCTGTCATATCCAGGGATGGCCGCGGTGCGCGCCACATCCGAAAGCGTTGCCAGCGATAGTTTGCACGTCATGTTTCAGTCCTCTTGAAGGTCTTGCCCAAACGGCCGGGCGCCATCGCCCGGCTCGCATGCCTGCCCCCAGCCCGGCAGCCCGCCTCAGATGGCAAGGCCGCCCTCGTTGAATTTGTGAATACGCGAACGATCCGGCGTCAGATAGACCGTGTCTCCAGCTTTGGCCGCAAAATCGCCGCTGCCGCGCGCTGTCATCATACCGATGCCCTCGGCGTCGATATGCAGGAAGGTGTCGGAGCCGAGATGTTCGGCGACCACGACCCTGCCCTTCCAGTCGCCGCTCTCCATCGACAACAACATATGTTCGGGTCGGATGCCGATCGTATGGGCGCCCAGCTGAGCCGCGTTCTGTCCGTTGATGAAGTTCATCTTCGGCGAGCCGATGAAACCGGCGACGAAGAGGTTGCGCGGGCGGCTGTAAAGCTCGAGCGGCGAGCCGACCTGCTCGATATTGCCCCTGTTCAGCACGACGATCTTGTCGGCCATGGTCATCGCCTCGACCTGGTCGTGGGTGACGTAGACCATCGTCGTCTTCAGCTGCTGATGCAATTCGCTGATCTCGAGGCGCATATTGACGCGGAGCGCCGCATCGAGGTTCGACAGCGGTTCGTCGAACAGGAAGGCCGAAGGCTGGCGCACGATGGCGCGGCCGATCGCGACGCGCTGACGCTGGCCGCCGGAAAGCTGACGCGGCTTGCGCTCCAGATAGTCGGTGAGATTGAGCACGCGGGCCGCATCCGTCACCTTGCGGTCGATCTCCGCCTTGTCGATGCCCGCCATCTTCAGCGGGAAGGCGATGTTGTTGCGCACGCTCATATGCGGATAAAGCGCGTAGGATTGGAAAACCATGGCAAGGCCGCGTTCCGACGGCGCCTTTTCGGTGGCGTCCCGGCCGTCGATGACGATCTTGCCGCCGGAGACGTCCTCGAGCCCGGCGATCAGCCTGAGCAGCGTGGACTTGCCGCAGCCCGACGGGCCGACGAAGACGACGAACTCGCCGTCCCTGATGTCGAGATCGATCGAAGGGATGACCTTGGCTTCGCCGAAGACCTTGGAAACCTTCTGAAGGGTAATGCTGCCCATGTTTGTCTCCCTTTATCTTATTTCACTGCGCCGAAGGTCAGGCCGCGGACGAGTTGTTTCTGGCTGAACCAGCCGAGGATCAGGATCGGCGCGATCGCCATCGTCGAAGCCGCCGAGAGCTTGGCGTAGAACAGGCCTTCCGGGCTGGAGTAGGAAGCGATGAAGGCCGTCAGCGGTGCCGCTTTCGAGGCGGTGAGGTTGAGCGTCCAGAACGCCTCGTTCCAGGCAAGGATGATGTTCAAAAGCAGCGTCGAGGCGATACCGGGCACCGCCATCGGCGTCAGCACGTAGACGATCTCCTTCATCAGCGAGGCCCCGTCCATGCGGGCCGCTTCGAGGATCTCGCCGGGAATTTCCTTGAAATAGGTGTAGAGCATCCAGACGATGATCGGCAGGTTGATCAGCGTCAGCACGACCACCAGGCCGGTGCGGGTGTCGAGCAGGCCCGAATTGCGGAACAACAGATAGATCGGGATCAGCGCGCCCACAGGCGGCATCATCTTGGTCGACAGCATCCACATCAGCACGTCCTTGGTCCGCTTGGTCGGCGCAAACGCCATCGCCCAGGCGGCCGGGATCGCGATGATCAGGCCGATCAG
This sequence comes from Rhizobium sp. NZLR1, assembly GCF_017357385.1. Taxonomy (NCBI): domain Bacteria; kingdom Pseudomonadati; phylum Pseudomonadota; class Alphaproteobacteria; order Hyphomicrobiales; family Rhizobiaceae; genus Rhizobium; species Rhizobium sp. NZLR1. Next base: position 4,011,630 of record NZ_CP071632.1, read on the forward strand.
CGTCGAGCCGAAGGAAATGATCACCGAGTTCATGAAGTGGCTGAGATAGTTCGACCGGCTCTGCACCTCCGCGTAGTTTTCTGTCGTCCAGTGGAAGAACAGGAACTGCGGCGGCGAGGCGATGGCGTCGGCTTCCGACTTGAAGCTGGTCAGGAACGTCCAGAGGATCGGGAAGAAGATCAGGATGCCGAGCGTCCAGGCGACCGCGGTAAAAATGACCTTGCGCCGGGTGGTGATTTTTCTGGCCATCTCAAGCCTCCAGATTCTTGCCGACGAGGCGGACGAGGAAGATCGCTACGATATTGGCAAGCACCACCGCGACGATACCGCCCGCCGAAGCGCCGCCGATATCGAACTGCAGGAGCGCCTGGGCATAGACGAGATAGGTGAGGTTGGTGCTGTCGGTGCCTGGCCCGCCGTTGGTGGTGACGAGGATTTCGGCGAAAACCGAAAGCAGGAAGATCGTCTGGATCAGGATCACCACGGTGATGGCGCGGGCCATATGCGGCAGGATGATGTAGATGAATTTCGAGATCGGCCCGGCGCCGTCCATTTCGGAGGCTTCCTTCTGCTCCTCGTCGAGCGACTGCAGCGCCGTCAGCATGATAAGCGTCGCAAAGGGCAGCCACTGCCAGGCAACGATGAGAATGACCGAGAGCAGCGGCGCATTCGCCAGCCAGTCGATCGGCTGCAGGCCGAGGGCCTTGGCAAGATGCGCAAAGAGGCCATTGACCGGGTTCATGAACATGTTCTTCCACACCAGCGCGGCCACAGTCGGCATGACGAAGAACGGCGCAATCACCAGGATGCGCACGATACCCTGGCCGTACATCGGCTGGTCGAGCAGCAGCGCAAAAGCGATGCCGCCGATGACGGTGATCAACAGAACGCCGGCCACGAGCACCAGCGTATTGATCAGCGCCGCGAAGAAGGCAGGATCGGACAGGAAATATTCGTAGTTCAGAAAGCCGACGAAGCTCTCCATGCCGGGGCTGAGCAGATTGTAGTTCAGCAGCGAAAAATAGATCGTCATCGCCAGCGGGACGATCATCCATGCAAAGAGGAGCAGCACGGAGGGCGCAATCATCAGGCGCGCTGCGGAGCGAGTATGCAAGGTTGCCATGGCAATCACCGATCTGATCTGAAGCGGGGAGCGGCCGCAGGAAAGCTTTGTCTGAAAAAGCGGCCGCCGATGCTGTTCGGGCAATCGGCGGCCCAGAGGGGCGGATCGTCAAGAATCCGCCTCTTGCTCAGGAGGTTTTTATTTGATGTAGCCGGCCTTGGTCATTTCGCGAGTGGTCAACTGCTGGGCGGCCTGCAGGGCCTGGTCGACCGAAAGCTGGCCGGCAAGCGCTGCGGAGAACTGCTGGCCCACTGCCGTACCGATGCCCTGGAATTCCGGGATCGCCACGAACTGGACGCCGACATAGGGGACCGGCTTGACGGTCGGCTTGGTCGGATCGGCCGAGTTGATCGAGTCGAGCGTCATCTTGGCGAACGAAGCCGCCTTCTGGTAGTCCGCATTCGCGTAGAGCGAGGTGCGGGTGCCTGGAGGTGCGTTCAGCCAGCCTTCCTTCTCGGCGACGAGGTTGGTGTAGTCCTTGCTCGTTGCCCAGGCGACGAACTTCTCAGCGGCTTCGACCTTCTGCGAACCTGCCGGGATGGCGAGGTTCCAGGCCCAGAGCCAGTTGCCACGCTTGCCGAGGCCCTTGTCCGGGGCGAGCGCGAAGCCGACCTTGTCGGCGACCTGCGACTGCTTCGGATCGGCGACGAAGGAAGCGGCAACCGTTGCGTCGATCCACATGCCGCACTTGCCGGTCTGGAAGAGCGCCAGGTTTTCGTTGAAGCCGTTGGAGGAAGCGCCCGGAGGGCCGGCATCCTTCATCAGCTTGACGTAGAAGTCGAGCGTGTCTTTCCACTCGGGCTGATCGAACTGCGGCTTCCACTTTTCATCGAACCAGCGTGCACCGAAGGAATTCGACATGGCTGTCAGGAAGGCCATGTTCTCGCCCCAGCCGGCCTTGCCGCGCAGGCAGATGCCGTAGATTTCCTTGTCCTTGTTGGTGATCTTGCGGGCAGCGTCCGCCACGAAGTCCCAAGTCGGGGCGTCGGGCATCTTCAGGCCGGCGGCGTCGAACAGGTCCTTGCGGTACATGACCATCGAGCTTTCGCCGTAGAACGGCGCCGCATAGAGCTTGCCGTCCGTGGTCAGGCCGCTGCGGATCGCCGGCAGCAGGTCGTCGGCGTCGTAATCCTTGCCGAGGTTGTCGAGCGGCAGCAGCCAGCCCTGTTTTGCCCAGATCGGAACTTCATAGGTGCCGATCGTCAGAACGTCGTACTGGCCGCCCTTGGTCGCGATATCGGTCGTGACCTTCTGGCGCAGCACGTTTTCTTCGAGGGTGACCCATTCAAGGTCGATGCCGGGATTCTTCGCCTTGAAATCATCCGTCAGCTTCTGCATCCGGATCATGTCGCCGTTGTTCACGGTTGCGATTGTCAGCGTCTCGGCCGAGGCCATGCCGGCAAACGCCAGTGCTGAGCAGGCGCCCAGCAGAAAAGTTCTCAATGTCATATCTTCCTCCCAGAAGATGGGGTGTGAGCATTCGCTTCGCTCATGGGCAATTACTCAATAAACGATACAGAATGTCAATCGGCAATCGTTGCTGCAGTGCCGAAGGAGGTAGTTATCTCATTGATTTAAATCTCGTATTTTTTGCTCAATTCCTGAGCAAAAACTCAGCAGTCTCTTCGTCAGTAATCAGAGCGTTGATTTGATGGCCGACAACGGCGGCCCTGATCGCCTTGAACTTGCGCTTGCCCTTGGCCAGCCCAATGACCATCGACGCGTCGCGGGACGGAATCGGCGCCGACGCGACGCGCTCGTTGATCGGGTTGTCGAGCAACCCGCCGTCGACGTCGAAGATCCAGCCGCAGATCTCGCCGACCGCCCCGCCGCGCATCAGCTCCATCATCTCGTCCTTCTCGAGAAAACCGTCGACGCAGAGCGGCCCGTCGATGCCGAGCTCACCGATGCCGACGAAGGTGACATCGGCTTGCGCGCTGATGTCAAGCGTCGAGCGCACCAGTTGCTGGCCATGCAGCAGTTCCCGCTCTTCCGCCGAGGTGACAAGCACCGGCAACGGCATCGGATAGTGCCGCGCTTTCACGGCATCGGCCATGCTGAAGATGACATTGTAATAAGCCGCCGATCCGTCCGGGGCGATATTGCCGGTCAGCGAGACGATACGGTGGTGGGGACATTCGATCGCCGGAAGCTGGTCGACGGCCGCCTTCAGCGTCCGGCCGGTACCGACGGCAAGCACGATCGGCTCGGCCCGTTTCAGCCACCGCTCGATCTCGGCCGCGGCCGCCTCGGCAATGCCGACCGTCGCCGAGGACCCGGAATCACTCGGCACCACCTCCACATGTTTCAGCCCGAATTTCCGCCGAAGTTGACTGGCGAGTTCCAGGCAGGCGGCGATCGGATGATCCAGACGCACCTTGATCAGACGTTCGGCAACCGCCAAAGATACCAGCCGCTGCGCCGATTGCCGCGAGATCCCCATCGCGGCGGCGATTTCATCCTGCGTACGCCCGGCGACGTAATAGAGCCAGCCGGCACGCGCCGCATCGTCGAGCCGTGCAGGGGTCTCGGATCTTTTTGCCATTGAATGCCTACCACGCAAAGTGAGCCGGCGTGCCGCCGCCGAACATGATTTGAATCTGTAACCGCCAGATCAAAACAAAATTCCGGCAAATGTCGAGCCTGTTGAAAGGAACCCTGCAGAAATGCTCAGGCAAACCATTGTAAGACGAGATAGATCGCCGCCTTCACGAGACCGTAAATCACGCCGCCGGCAACGACCAGCGACACCGCCGTCATCACGAAGCCGATCAGGGCGAAGAGCCCGTCACGGCCCGATATGCCGAAAGCGAAGACCGAGATCGTGATCGCCGGCAGGATGTTGCCGAGCGGGACCGGTAGCAGCAGCACGATCGACAGCAGCAGGCACGCGGCCCCGGCGAGATATTCCGCTGGCGGCTCGGCAAAGATCGCAAGCCTTGGCTTCAGCATGCGCTCCGCCCAGGCGAGCCAGCGGTGGATGCGGCCGACAATGGTCTCGAAATCCTCCCGCCGCATAGAACGGTCGGCAATTATCCTCGGAAGCCAGGGTTTCAGCCCAAAGGTCAACTGCGCGGCCAGGAAGACGAGCGGAGCGCCGAGCACTGCCGAAGTGCCGGGCGGCGTGGGAAAAGCGTTCGGCAGCGCGAAGATCAGCATCAACGCGCTGATCGCCCTGTCGCCCATCGTCTGGAACAGGTCGCCGATCGAAATCCGCTCCCGGCTCCGGTCGGCGGCCAGCTGACGCAGGATGGATGAGAGGCGGCGGCCTTTGGGACGGGGTGGACGTGGTCTTCTGCGTCTATGGGAATCGGCGTTTTCGATGGTCATGATACCAGTAGATGATGGAAGTACAGGCGCAGATTTTGGCCGCGCAATATGCCAATTGAATGACTTGTGAGACAGGAATAGCTGTTGGTGGCGATTTGGCTCGATCATTCCTCTTCGCGCCGCAAGCGCGTGGCGCGCGGCGGAATGAAGGCTTGTAATTCCCCGCCAACAGTGCGAGCAGACATCACAGACCAGAGAAACGGCAGGGTGGCAATGATCATTTCATTCGACATCGGCGGCTCCGCCATCAAGGGTGGCATCGCTCGCTCCGAGACGGACATCGTCCCCCTCGGCCGGCATCCGACACCGAGGGATGATTTCGCCGCTTTCGTCGAGACCTTGCGCGCCATCATCACTGAAACCGGCGAAGAGCCGAGCCGCATTGCCCTCTCCATCGCCGGCGTCGTTGATCCCGATACGCAGCGGCTGACCTGCGCCAACATTCCCTGCATCCATGGCCGCACGCTGGCGGCAGATCTCGAAGCGGAACTCGGCCTTCCGGTGCTGATCGCCAACGACGCCGACTGTTTCGCCATGGCCGAAGCCGGCCTCGGCGCCGGTCGCGGCCACCGCATCGTCTTCGGCGCCATCCTCGGCACCGGCGTCGGCGGCGGCCTGGTTGCCGACGGGCGCCTCGTCAATGAGGCCGGCGGTTTTGCCGGCGAATGGGGTCACGGGCCGATCATCGCATCCGCAGCCGGTTATCCGCCTGCCACCATTCCTGCCTATGCCTGCGGCTGCGGCCAGAGGGGATGCGTCGACACGGTCGGCGGCGCCCGTGGCCTGGAGCGCCTGCACAAGACGCTGCATGATCTCGACCTTTCGAGCGAAGAAATCATCGCTCAATGGCAACATGATGAGGAGAAGGCGACACGGACGATCGACGTCTATGTCGATCTCGTCGCCTCGCCCCTGGCGCTGACGATCAACATCACCGGCGCCACCATCGTGCCGGTCGGCGGCGGGCTGTCCAATGTCGAGCCGCTGCTTGCCGAGCTCGATCACGCCGTGCGCGCCCGCATCCTGCGCAAATTCGACCGGCCGCTGGTGGTGCGCAGCCAATGCCGTATCGAACCCGGCCTGATCGGCGCAGCACTGCTGGGATTGAAGGCGGACGTGGTGGTGGCCTAAAGCACCGGCCACATCCGCACGATCGCTGCGAACCGATCCCAGTCCTTGCGCGCCAGAGGCGTCCAGGCCGCCTCGGCGATTGCCGGAAGGCGCGGAAAGACCAGCCGGTTGAAATGGGTGCGCGAGGCGATGTTGCCGCTCCAGATACAGGCCTGGATGCCGCGCATCTTCCCCTTCAGCGCCTCCGGCAACTCGCCCTCGGCCTCGTAACAATAGGTCCGCTCCGGCGGCGTGAAGCCTGCCCAGCTTGCGCCGGGCTCGGACCAGGCTTCCGCCTGCGCCATGTCGAGATAGTAGGCCTGTCCCGGCGTCATCACCACGTCGTAACCTGCCTGCGCCAGTTCGATGCCGACATCGGACCTTTCCCAGGCCATCAACAGCGTGCCGTCGCGATCGACGCCGCCACCGTTCGAGACCTCATTCCAGCCGGCAAGCTTCCTGCCGCGTTCCGACAGCATGCCCTGGACGCGCTTCAGGAAGTGAGATTGCAGCGCGGCGGCGCCGGCCAGTTTCTCCCGCTCCATCAGCGCCTGGCAGAGCGGCGAGGAAAGCCAGGCGCCGGACGCAACCTCGTCACCGCCGATATGAAAATACTCGCCGGGAAACAGCGCCACCATTTCGTCGAACACGTTGCCGAGGAATTCGTAAGTGAATTCGACCGCCGGGTTGAGGGCATTGTTGGCATAACCTTGCGGTGAGCGGTAACTATCCTCAGCCTCCTGCGGATCGACGAGATCGGGTAATGAAGACAGCGCTGCGGCGCTGTGGCCGGGAATATCGATTTCCGGCACCACCTCGACACCAAGCGATGCGGCATGCGCAACGATCCGCCTGACGTCGTCTTGCGTATAATGGCCGGTGCGTGTTTCCGGCCCGTCGCCGTACTGCGCCGCCAGCGCTTCGTCAGGCCCACCCCGTGCGCCGATTTCCGTCAGCGCGGGATAGGCCTTGATCTCCAACCGCCAGGCTTCGTCATCGGTCAGGTGCCAATGGAAAATATTGAGTTTGTTCCACGCCAGGATATCGATCAGCCGCATGACGTCCGCCACCGGATAAAACCGCCCCGACACATCGAGATGACAGCCGCGCCAGTCATGGCGCGGCTGGTCGGCGATCGTGCCGAAATTGGGAAATTGGAAGCGCTCGCGATCGGCGCGGGCGCCGTGCAGCAATTGCGCCAGGCTGATCAGCCCGTATTGCCGCCCCGCTGGGTCCGCGCTCGAAAGCACGATCTCATGCGAGGAGAAACGCAGTTCGTAAGCGAAGGCGGCGATCGATGATTCGGTGACGAAACGAATGGCTCGCCCGCCTTTGACGGCACCGAGCGAGAACGGCGCGCTGTCGGCCGGATAGAGCCGCTGGCAAAGCGCGAGAACCAGGGAGAGCGCCTTGATCGCATCGGGCCGGGTCCTTTCAACGGGATAAAGGACGACCGGCAAGTCTCCCGCCTTCAGCCCGAGCGACAGCGGCCAGGGCAGCAGCGCATAGGGCTCCTCGATCCGGCCCGGCGGCAGAAGCGGCGGCGCCACACCGCCATCCCGGCCTTCGAGCATGAGATCGCCGAAAGTAACCGGAACGTGACGGCCGTCCATAAGCGTCAGATGGGCAGATTTGATACCATCCGTCCTATGTTTCGGTTCGCTGGCCAGCCCTTCGACGGTGAACCGCCAGCGCCCGCCCGGGGCAATGCTCAGCCCGTCGGGCGGCAGGAATTCATGGAAATTCGCAACCTGCCGCGTCCGGCTGGCGCCGTCGCAGACATTTGCGTCGGCAACCCGCGTTGCCGATACATAGGAAAGCGAGAAGCCGGAAAGCGGCTCGGCCGAAAGATTGAAGAGCGTGAAGGTCAAACGCCCGAGACTGTCCTCGATCGGGCTCCAGCTCGCGTCCAAACGATAATCGGCCATGATCGTGCCTCCCCGCAAACTCGTCGGCGGCAATGCATCGCCGAGACGCCGTCTTGCTCTTCCGGCATGTTTTCGCAGCTTAGCTCTTTCGGGGCGGCAATGGAATCGGCACGCAGGTTCAAAGGCGAGCGGGCAGCGCAACGTGGTTTGATGAGAGAGCTGCGACCTCGTAAGGAAAACGGCGCGGCTTTCCCCGCGCCGTCCTCACTCTGCTGCCAACGCCGGCGGATGTCTGTCATCCGCCTCTTCCTGGATGGCGTCGGCATCCTGGCCTAGCTCGTCCTTTGCCTTCGGCTCCCGGCCGAAGAAAAGCGCGTAACCGGCAGGCAGAACCAGAATCGTAAGCACGGTCGCGACCAGGATGCCGCCCATCATGGCGTAGGCGAGCGGACCCCAGAAGACGCCGCGCGAGATCGGGATCAGTGCGAGCACGGCGGTCAGCGCCGTCAGCATGATCGGCCGGAAACGCCGCACGGCAGCACCGACGATCGCCTCCTGCCGGTGCATGCCGGCCTTGATATCCTGGTCGATCTGGTCGACCAGGATGATCGAGTTGCGCATGATGATGCCGAGCAGCGCGATGACACCGAGGATCGCCACGAAGCCGAACGGCGCGCCGCTGATCAGCAAGGCGGCCGCCGCGCCGATAATCCCGAGCGGACCGGTCGCCAGCACCAGCATCGCCTTGCCGAAGTGCTGCAGTTGTACCATCAGCAGCACGATGATGACGGCGAGCATGATCGGCGCCTTGGCGGCGATCGACATCTGGCTTTCCGCCGCATCCTCGGCGCCGCCCTGGATTTCGACATTGTAGCCGGCCGGCAGGCTGTCGCGCATGTCCTTCATGTCGGCATACATCTTCATCACCACGTCGTTCGGCTGCACGCCATCGGGCAACGTCGCCCGCACGGTGATCGTCGGCAGGCGGTTGCGCCGCCATTCGATGCCCTGCTCCATGACCGGCACGACCTTGGCCACCTGCGAGACCGGCACGAAGCCGCCGAAATCCGTCGGCACATAGACCGAGTTCACCGCCGACAGCAGCGAACGGCTGGCATCCGGCTCACGGGCGACGATCGAGACCGTCTCCTCGCCGTCGCGGAAATCGTCGAGTGCCGCACCGGACATGGCGGTCTGCAGCATCTGGCGAACCCGCTGCGAGGTGACGCCAAGGGCCCGGGCGCGGTCCTGGTCGATCACCAGCTTCATCGCCGGCACCTGTTCCAGCCAGTCGTCATGAATGGCGCCGAGCATCGGATTGGCCTGGAAGCGCGCCTTTACCTGATCGGCGATGGCTCGCACTTCCTGTCGGTCCGGCCCCATGACGCGCATCTGCACCGGCCAGCCAGTCGGCGGGCCGAGGAAGAGACGATCGACCTTGCCGCGAATCTCCGGGAAATCCTCTGCAAGAATCGCCCGCAGCTTGACGATCAGCCGCTCACGCGCCGGTTCGTCATTGGCCATGACGAGGAGCTGGGCGAAGTTCGGGTTGCGCAACTGCTGGTCGAGCGGCAGGAAGAAGCGCGGCGCGCCTTCGCCGATATAGGTGGCGATGAACTTCTTGTCGGGATCATCCATCATCTTGGCTTCGAGCGCCTTTGCCTGCACCTCGACTTCCTTGATGCTGGTGCCCTCGGGCAGCCACAGATCGACAAGGATTTCCGGCCGCGACGATTGCGGGAAGAAATTCTGCGGAATGAACTGGAAGGCCCAGAGGCTGGTGACGAAGGTGCCGAGCGTCAGCAGCAGCACGATGACCCGGTGGCGCACCGCCCAGCCGACCGTGCCGCGCAGACGGCGATAGAAGCCGGTGTCGAACGCGTCGTGATGCTCGCCGGCGTGATGGCGCTGCTTGAGGATCATGTAGCCGAGCCACGGCGTGAAATAGACGGCGACGAACCACGAGGTGACCAGCGCGATGCCGACGACATAAAACAGCGAACGCACATATTCGCCGGCCGTCGATGCAGCGAAGCCGACGGGAATGAAGCCGGCCGTGGTGATCAGCGTACCCGTCAGCATCGGGAAAGCGGTCGAGGAATAGGCGAAGCTTGCCGCTTCGATCTTGACCAGCCCCTCCTCCAGCTTTCGCTCCATCATCTCGACGACGATCATCGCATCGTCGACGAGCAGGCCGAGCGCGATGATCAGCGCGCCGAGCGAGATGCGCTGCAGGTCGATGCCGAGTTCGTACATTAGCGCGAAGGTGGCAGCGAGCACCAGCGGAATGGCAATGGCGATGACGAGGCCCGAGCGCCAGCCGATCGACAGGAACGAGACAATAAGCACGATGACAAGGGCTTCGCCGAGCGCATGCATGAATTCGCTGACCGCATCCGTCACCACGTCGGGCTGGTTGGCGATCTGATCGACCGCGACGCCGTAGGGCAGCGCCTCCTCGAAGCGCTGATAGGTCGCCTCGACGCCCTTGCCGACATCGGTGACGTTGAAGCCCTTGGCCATCACGACGCCGACCTGGACGCTGTCATGGCCGTTGAAACGGTACTTGCGCTGATAGGGATCCTCGAGCCCGGAACTGACGGTGGCGATATCGCCGAGCCGGGTCACTTGGCCGCCGGCGCGAAGGCGCAATTCGCGGATATCGGCCGCCTTCTTCACGTCGCCTTCGACGGAGATGCGCACCGAGCGCAGGCCGGTATCGACGGAGCCCGCCGGATCGACATTGTTCTGGCCGTTGATGGCGTTCTGCAGGTCGAGGATCGTCAGGCCGCGCTCGGCGAGCGCCTTGGACGAGACGTCGATATAGATCTTCTCAGGCTGGTCGCCGATGATGACCGCCTTCTCGACACCCGGCGTCGTCAGCAGCATGTCGCGCGCCTCGATCGCGAATTTCTTCAGTTCCGGATAGGAATAGCCGTCGCCGCTGATCGAATGCAGCGTGATGAAGGTGTCGCCGAATTCGTCGTTGAAATAGGGGCCGAGCAGGCCCTGCGGTAGCTCGCTGGAGATGTCGCCGACCTTCTTGCGCACCTGGTAGAAGGCATCCGCTACCTGTTGCGAATTGGTGTCACCCTTGACCTGCAGGGTGATGATCGCACTGCCCGCCCTCGTATAGGACTTGACCCAGTCGATATGCGGGGTTTCCTGTAGCTTGCGCTCGATCTTGTTGACGACCTGATCTTCCATCTCCTGGATGGAAGCGCCCGGCCAGATCGCCTGAACGACCATGACGCGGAAGGTGAATTCGGGATCCTCGCGCTGGCCCATGCGCATCAGACCGAGCACGCCGGTGATGATGATCAGTCCGAAGAGGAAGCGGGCGATGCTCGGATGGCCGATCGCCCAGCGCGACAGATTGAAGGGTCGCTTTTCGGTGGTGGCGTCCATGGTTCCGTTCCCTTTTATGACCTGATCAGCGGACGGTCTGGTCCGTGGTGGCCAGGGCCGACTGCTGGTCCGGCGCCTTCACCTTCAGATTTTCGCTCATGAACTGCGTGCCGGCGGCAACGACGAGATCGCCGGTATCGAGGCCTTCGGTCACATGCACGCCGTCGCCGGTGAAATCGGCGACCTTGATGTCGCGGCCATGCACGGTCGCCGTGTCACGGTCGACGGTCCAGACCATCTGCTTGCCGTCCTTTTCAGCCAGTGCGCTGAGCGGGATCGAGACATAGCTGTTGCCGTTGCTGACGTCGGCCTCGATCGTCGCCGTCATGCCGAGCAACACCTGCGGATCGTTCGGCAGGCTCACCCGGACAGCAAAGGTGCGGGACTGCTGGTCGGCGCTGCCGGACACCTCCCGCACCTTGCCGTCGAGCACCAGTCTGGCATCGGCCCAGAAGCTTGCCTTGACCGTCTTGCCCGGCTTGAATTCGGCAATGTCGTTTTCCGGAACCGCGATCTGCACTTCCTTCTCGCCGTCGACGGCAACGGTGACGACGGCGGCGCCGGAACCGACGACCTGACCGGTATCGGCATTGATTGATGTGACGATGCCGTTCTGACCGGCCTTGAGCTCGGTGTAGCTCACCTGGTTCTTCGCCTGGTCGAGCGCGGAAAGGGCGGCATCGCGCTGCGAAATCGCCTGGTCATGACTGAGCGCGGCCTGTTCGACCTGCGACTTCGGAGCGACACTCTTGTCGAAAAGCTGCTCGGCGCGTTTGTTGGCGAGGTCGGCGGTTTCAACGCCTCTTTCGGCCGAAGCAAGATTGGCTTCCGCCGTTCTGACCGCCAGTTGGTAATCGGTGGCGTCGACGCGGGCGAGAACGTCGCCCGGCGTCACCCGGTCGCCGATATCGACGAGGCGTTCGGTGATCTTGCCCGCGACGCGAAACCCGAGGTTCATCTCCGTGCGCGCCTTGACCGAGCCCGAATAGTCGAGCTTGCGCGTGTCGCCGGCCTTGGCGATCTCGACGACCTTCACCGGCCGGATGACTTGCTTGACCTCAGCCTTTTCTTCCGAGCAGGCGGAAACACCGATGCCGATGGCGCCGACAAGCACAAGGCGGGCGACGGACGGCATGCGATGGCTAAGGGTCTTGAGCGAAAACATCTTCCGCACTCCTGGATCGTTTTGGGGGGTCGGCGGCGGCTGCCGTCCGTTATTTCTTCAGCGCCCTGATCACGTAGTCGATCAGTTCGTCGATGCTCGCGCGGTTCGTCTTGGAGAGACATTGCGCCACCATTTGCGGATGGCAGAGCGTGTTCGTCGCCGCGCCGAAGCAACGCGAGGCGGCGACGGGGTCCTGCTCGGCGAACTCGCCGGCTGCAATGCCTTCGGCGATAATTTCGGCGATGATGTCATGAATGCGATCGATATGTTTTTCGATGACGTGCCAGTCGCGCTCGATCGCGACGACGATCATCTCATGAACCTTCGTCTCATCGAGCATCGTATCCAACGTCCACTGGTGCTGAGTCTCGACATAGCGGCGCAATCGTTCACTGGCGCTGATCGGAAGGTGGCGGACGTCGTAGGCGAGCTGATAGCAGGTGGCGAGCATACGCCCGCAGATCGCCTGGTGGATTTCCACCTTCGAGGCGAAGAAACGATAGACATTGGCCGGCGACATGCCAAGATCGCGGGCAATGTCAGCCACCGTCGTCTTGCTGTAGCCATAGTGGCGGAACAGCCGCTCGGCCGCATCGAGAATGCGGGTAACATTCTCCTGCCGGGTGACGTCCAGTGTATTTTCCGTAATGTCGTCCATGGTTTCGATGCTCGAATTACGACTGACGATTTTTGAATTTCGTCAATCGTAAAATATCAGGCATCATTTGTCAACACACAGGCTGCACCATGCCGATGCGCGTCCTTCTGGTAGATGTGAGGATTTCCTGGAGCGGTCGAACGTTATTATCGAACGCAATAGAAAAATGCCGCGACGCCAAACGCGCGCGGCACCTCGTCAACGGCAACGGAAATTAGCCGAGCTTGACGTCGAGCGTGATCGGAACGGAGGCGAGCGCCTTGGAAACCGGGCAGCCGGCCTTCGCCTTGTTGGCAAGTTCGGTGAAGGTCGCCTCATCGGCGCCGGGAATACGACCGGTGAGCGAAAGGTGGATGGCGGTAATGGCAAAGCCGCCTTCGACGCTTTCGAGCGTCACCTTGGCGGAGGTTTCCATATGCTCGGCGGTAAAACCGGCTTCGCCGAGGATCAATGACAGCGCCATGGTGAAGCAGCCGGCATGGGCAGCACCTATCAGCTCTTCCGGGTTGGTGCCGGCAATGCCTTCGAAGCGGCTGGCAAAGCCGTAGGGATAGTCCTTCAGGGCGCCGCTCTGCGTCGAGATCAGGCCTTTGCCGTCTTTGAGGCCACCGGTCCAATGAGCCGAAGCCGTGCGATTGATCTGCATGCCGTCCTCCTGTTTCTATTGTGCTTTCGAGGGAGCGGCAGGGCGCCGCTCCATGCCTGCGGAAGATCAGATAGCCTTCCCGATGGGCAATATAATGCTCTATCGCGAGAAGACGACAGGCCTGTAAAAATCAGCCGGAATCGAAGCGCTTTCAGGCTGGATGCTGCAGCACGCTGAGACCGCCGTCGATCGTCAGGCAGGTGGCATTCATGAACGGGCACTCGTCTGAGATCATGAACACGGCGGCCAAGGCGATCTCCTCTGGCGTCGCGATGCGCCCGCTGGGATGCAGCCTCATCGTCTCAGCCTTTGCCGCCTCAGGATCTGGGAAGCCGTTCCAGTAATCGATCACTTTCTGCGTCGAGACATAGCCCGGCGCCAGCGCGTTTACCCGGATATTGCGGGCCGCATATTCGAGACCCAGGGATTTCGTCATTCCAAGCAGCGCGTGTTTTGCCAGCGGATAAGGAAATGTGTGCGGGATGATAGTGAAAGCGTGCGTCGAAGCAATGTTGAGGATGACGCCGCCGCCCTGTTCGATCAGGCCAGGCAGCACCGCCTTGCAACAGTTCCACGCGCCCTTCAGATTGATGTCGAAGCAGCGGTTCCATACCTCGTCGGTCGTCTCGAGCGGTTCGGCAAAGACATTGACACCGGCATTGTTGACGAGCGCATTCAGCTGTCCGATCTCTTCATTCGCCTGAGCGACCAATGTCGTGATCGTTCCAGAATCGGTAATGTCGGCCGGCAGATAACCAAGCCGCCCACCGATGCTATTAAGCTCTTTCGCCGTCTTCGCCAGCAGTGCGGCGTCGCGGTCGACGAGAAAGACGGCGGCATCCTCCCGCATAAAAGCCTTTGCAATCGCAAGACCGATACCCTGCGCGGCTCCTGTTATCAGGATGTGCTTGCCCTGCAGGCGGCTGCCCATCTATCTCCCCTCCGATTGAACCGGCAGCGCCGACATCAGGATCGTTACCCCGCCGGCAAGAACCTCCCCCGGCGCAAGCGGCGTCAGCCCACCCAAATCCGGCAGATGGTGGCCGTTCGGCAGGTGGCTCATCGGCTCGAGGCAGAAGAAGTCGCTCCGGTCGACCGGCATATACAGCATGAAGCGATCGAGCGCGCCGTCGGCTTCCAGCGCCGCCTGAATTCCAAGCTCCGGCCAGGCGATTGCCGCCTGCCCATTCCAACCCTCGAAGGCATTGTTCATCCATCTCTGCGGCAACAGCTTTTCGGATCCGAAATCGAAATAGCCGGGCACAGGACCGGGCATCTCAGGCAGATGGTCCGGCCGCTCGTTCCAATAGCGATCGGCCGCAATCGTCAGTCGCGTCTTTGGCGTCCGTGCGAAAAAGGGATGTTGACCAAGCCCGAAGGGGAGAGCCGCTTCGCCGCGGTTTTCGACGGACAGCGTCAGCACCAGTGCATCGCCGGCGAGACGGATCTCCTGCCGGGTAAGATAGGCATAGGGTGAAACCCCGTCGGCGGCGCGGGAAAAGGAAAACTGCGCATGCTCCGGGCTGGAGTCTTCAAGCTGCCAGAGGCTCAGCCAGCCGTCGCCGTGCCGGTAGAGCGGATCGGAAGTATTCGGCTCGAAGGCATAATCGCGTCCGGCAAAGGACATGGCGTTGCCCTCGACGCGATTGCCGAACGGCACCATCGCAAAATTCGCCATCGTCCCATCCGGCCCGCCGGCGGCCACGAGAAAGGGCATGCCTCGAAACGTCGCGGCGGTGACCGCGGCACCCCGGGGGCTGACCCTGACGGCGAGATCACCGTGCCTCAGTTCGATGTCGCTCACGGCTCTACCTTCACTCATCCACGCCGCCCCGCAGCCGAAGATCTCAAATTGTCGAGCAGCACCGCGATCAGCAGGATCAGGCCGCGCACGACATACTGATAGAATGCCTGGATATTCAGCAGATTCATAACGTTTTCAGCAATGCCCATGATCAGCACGCCGACGATGACCCCACTCATTGCCGCCCGGCCGCCGGCCAGCGAGACGCCGCCAAGCACACAGGCCGAAATCACCGAGAGCTCAAGTCCCGTCGCCGCATTCGGCTGGCCGGAGGTGATGCGCGAAGCAAGCAGGATGCCGGCAATGCCGCAGACGAGACCCTGCAGCGCAAAGATCCAGATGCGCATGTTGACGACATTGACGCCGGCAAGCCGCGAGGCCTCTGGATTGCCGCCGATCGCCAGCGTGTTCTTGCCGAAGACGGTGCGATTGAGCACGAAACCGAAGAGCAGAAAAAGGACCAGCATGATCCAGATCGGCGTCGGCACGGTGAGGAAGCGCGATAGGGCAAGCTGGTAGAAAGCAGGATCGTTGATGCCGACGGCGCGGCCGTCCGAGGCGATCAGCGCCAGACCGCGCACGATCTGCATAGTCGCCAGCGTGGTGATCAGCGCATTGATGCGAAAGCGGGCGATGATGATGCCGTTGACCAAGCCGACGACGGCGCCGCAAAGCAGGGCGGCGAACAAACCAAGAGGGATTGAGCCCGTCGCGTTCGAGACCATCACTGCGATCATGCCGGAGAAAGCGACGATCGATCCGACCGAAAGGTCGAAATCGCGCGACGCCAGGCAGAACATCATCGTGCAGGCGACGATGCCGATCGTGACGACCGACTGCAGCAGCCCCAGCATGTTTCGCTCGGTCAGGAAATTCGGCACGAAGAGCGAGACGATGACGAAGGCGGCAGCGAAAATCACCACCAGTCCCTGCTCGCCGAGAAGAATTTTTTTCAACGAATTCATTATCCGTATTCCTGGTCCTAAATGATGCCTGCCGCATTCTTGTCCGGAAGTGCGGCGGTCAGAATGGCGCGCTCGTCGAAATCCTGTCGGGCAACATTGGCCGCCACTCTGCCCTGGCACATCACCATGATGCGATCAGAGATGCCCATGACTTCAGGCAGCTCGCTGGAGATCACCACGATCGCCATGCCGCCGACCGCAAGCTCGTAAAGGATGTCGTAGATTTCCGATTTCGCCCCGACATCGATGCCGCGCGTCGGCTCGTCAATGACGAGGACCTTGATCCCCTGCTCGGACAGCCAGCGCCCGAGAATGACCTTCTGCTGATTGCCTCCGGAGAGATTGATGATGTCCTGTTTGCGCGACGGCGTTCGTACCCGAAGTCGGGCAATGAACCGATCCGCCAGCGCCGCTTCCTGTCTCGGGCTCAGAATTCCGAAGGGCGAAAAATGCCGGCGCGACGAAATCGCGATATTCTCTTCGATCGATCGTCCCTGGACAATGCCGTCGAATTTGCGGTCCTCGGGGCAAAGCACCATCCCGGCGTTGATCGCCGCCTTCGGATTGTTCGGCGAGACGGCAACGCCATCGATCGCGACCTGACCCTGATGCCTGCTATCGGCGCCGTAGAGCAGCCGCGCCATCTCGCTGCGGCCGGCACCGATCAGGCCGAAGAAACCGACGATCTCGCCCTGGCGGACGGAGAAACTGATCGGGTTGCGCAACCTCGGCCCCGACAGGTTCTTGACCTGGAGCCTGATGTCGCCGAGCGCGCGTTCGCGCCATCCCCAGACATTGCTGATCTCGCGTCCGACCATTTCCGAAATGATCTGCTCGCGCGTCGTTTCAGCGATGTCCGGATGGTGGGCGGCGAGCTTGCCGTCGCGCAACACCGTCAGGCTGTCGCAAAGCCTGAAGATCTCGTCGAGACGGTGCGAGACGTAGAGAATGACCGTTCCCTTCGCCTTCAGCCTGTCGATCAGCGAAAACAGGATCTCGCTCTCGCGCGAGGAAAGCGAGGAGGTCGGCTCATCAAGCGCGATCACCCGTGCGTCGAGCATGACGGCCTTGGCGATCTCGACCATCTGCCGGGCGCCGATCGAAAGCGAGGCGACCTTGGCCGACGGATCGACATCGATGCCGATCTCCTCGAGCTTCGAGCGCACCGTCTCGATCAGCGTCTTCGAATGGATGATGCCGCCCTTGGCCGGAAAGCGCCCGAGCCAGAGATTTTCGGCGACCGTCAACTCCGGAACGAGCTGCAGTTCCTGATGGATGACGATGACGCCGGCATGGAAAGCGTCGCGAACGGAGCCATATTCCTGCTCCTCGCCGTCGATCAGGACGCGGCCATCATCGGCGGCCTGATCGCCGGATAGGACGCGGATCAGCGTCGATTTACCGGCACCGTTCTCGCCCATCAGTCCGTGAACGGCGCCCTTCTCGACAGAGAAGGAAACATTCGCCAGCGCCTGCACGCCGGGATAACCCTTGGAGATATTGTTGAATTCGAGGAAAGCCATCGCCGCTCCGCCGAGAAGG
Organism: Rhizobium sp. NZLR1; assembly: GCF_017357385.1. NCBI lineage: Bacteria > Pseudomonadati > Pseudomonadota > Alphaproteobacteria > Hyphomicrobiales > Rhizobiaceae > Rhizobium > Rhizobium sp. NZLR1. Next base: position 4,029,249 of record NZ_CP071632.1, read on the forward strand.
ATCCGACGGCACGCTGAGCGGCCGCCGGACATATCATCCTGGGATGATCACTCGATGCCAAGATCCTTGCGGACCTTTTCGTAATCGCCACGCAGCGCCAGCGAACCGGAAGTGAGCGTCAGCTTTGCCGGCTCTTTGTCGTTGGCGATCCAGTCGTACATGTTCAGCGCCGTCTCGTAGCCATGACGCTTCGGCGAGATGATGACCGTGCCGAAAAAGCCCGTGGCCGCCGGCTTCTTGAACTCGTTGATCGCCGATTCCGCACCGCCGATGCCGACGCCGATGACGTTGGCCGCCGGAATGCCGACCGATTCCGAAGCGCGGACGGCGCCGAGGACGGCTTCGTCGTTGAGACCGAAGGCGACCCAGTATTTGACCTCGGCATGTTTGTTGAGAACGGTGGTCGCCGCATTGAGTGCCGCTTCCGTGTCCGTCTTCGCCTGTGGCGCGTCATAGATGTTCTCAGCCGGGAAACCGGCCGACTTCAGCACCGCGATCGCGCCTTCGACGCGGTCAACGGCGGTCGGCAGCTGGTCGTAGGAGACCCGGACCGCGCCGACATTCTTCATGTCCCAGCCGCGCTTCTTGATCTCGTCGACGATCGCCTGGCCGACGGTCTCGCCGATTTTCGTAGCGGAGATGCCCATATGCGGCACGTCTTCCAGCGGCTTGCCGTCGGCGCTGACGAGGCGGTCGTCGACCGTCATCAGTTTCAGCTGATTGGCTTCGGCCTTGGCGACGATGCCGGGGCCGAGCTTGACGTCGGGCGTGCAGATGATGAAGCCCTGCGCACCTTGAGCGCCAAGATTGTCGATCGCCGACTGGACCTTCTCGCCGTCTTCGGCGCCGATCTTGAACGACGGTGAAGCCTTTTTCCTTGGCGGCCTGGTCGGCGAATTTCCATTCGTCCTGGAACCACGGCTCTTCGGGCTGCTTGACGATGAACCCTATCTTGACGTCTGCCGAAAATGCCGAGCCGGCGGCCAGAATGGCGAAAGTGCCAGCCAGGATGGCTGCTTTGAACGAGCGCATTTCTCTCTCCCTGAACTCTTAAAACCGAGCAACTGCCTCCCAGGCAGCGTCCAATGAATTATGACAAATCATCATACCAGTCAATTGCCAATGTATGATGATTGGAATAATAGGATTATGTACGAGGGCCTGGAGGAGCGTCGCATAGCGGATCGAATTCGGATAATGAGGTTCGATTGCCTAGCGCCAGAGATAGAGCGGAGAGGTGAGTTGGAAACAATCGAGCGACAGGGCGAGGCCGAAAGCCCTGGTATTGAGAAGCGCCCGCGCGTCCGCCGCAACGTCACGGCGGCAATCGCTCAGGATATCTGTGCGGACCGCTATCCCTCGGGCGCGCCGCTGCCCCGCGAGAACGACCTCTGCGAACTCTACGGCGTCAGCCGCACTGTCATTCGCGAATCGCTGAAAGTGCTGGAATCAAAGGGGCTGGTCCGCGGTAAACCAAGGGTCGGAACCACCGTCTGCGACAAGGACGACTGGAATATCCTCGACGCCGACGTGCTGGAATGGATGGGACCCTACATCAAGGACTTCGACCTGCTCGGCTGCATTCTCGAAGCCCGCCGCACCATCGAGCCGGCAGCAGCCGAATATGCCGCCGAGCGCGCCAGCGCCCAGGAGATCGCCGATCTCGACAATGCCTGGCGGCAGATGCGTGACAGCGCCCATGACCCGGAAGGCTTCACCGATGCCGACGTCATGTTCCACACGGTGCTGCTGACCGCCAGTCACAACCAGGTCTTCCGCCGCCTGTCGAGCGCCATCCATGCGGCGCTGAAATATGCGCTGCATGCCTCCAACATCGGCGTCGAGAATCGCGAGGATGCGGTGCTCGTTCACGGCCAGTTGGTCGAGGCCCTCCGCATGCGCGACAAGGCTGGCGCCCGCGACTGCGCCAACCGCATGCTCGATCTTGCGGTGCGCGACCTTGCCGCCGCCGAAAAGGCGATCGGCAGAACGAAATGATGGATCACCGGAAACCTGCGGAAGTGCCGCTGATCGCAAACCTAAGAAGAGACTGAAGAACGCGATGAAGATCACCAAACTCACCACCTATATCGTTCCGCCGCGCTGGCTGTTTTTGAAGGTCGAAACCGACGAAGGCATCGTCGGCTGGGGTGAACCGGTCGTCGAAGGCCGCGCGCTGACCGTTCAGGCTGCCGTCCACGAACTGGAAGACTATCTGATCGGCAAGGATCCCTTCCTGATCGAGGACCACTGGACCGTGATGTATCGCGGCGGCTTCTATCGCGGCGGCGCTGTTCACATGAGCGCGATCTCGGGCATCGACCAGGCGCTGTGGGATATCAAGGGCAAGGCACTCGGCCAGCCGATCCATTCCCTGCTTGGCGGCCAGCTGCGCGATCGGATCAAGGTCTATTCCTGGATCGGCGGCGACCGTCCCGCGGATGTCGCCAACAATGCCAGGGAGGTGGTCGCCCGCGGCTTCAAGGCGATCAAGCTCAATGGCTGCGAAGAAATGCAGATCGTCGACACCAACGAGAAGGTGGAAAAGGCGGTCGAAACCATCGCCGCCATCCGCGAGGCAATCGGCCCGCATATCGGCATTGGCGTCGATTTCCATGGCCGCGTGCACAAGCCGATGGCCAAGGTTCTCGCCAAGGAACTCGATCCCTACAAGCTGATGTTTATCGAGGAGCCGGTGCTTTCCGAAAACAAGGAAGCCCTGCGCGATATCGTCAACCATACCTCGACGCCGATCGCGCTCGGCGAACGCCTCTTTTCGCGCTGGGACTTCAAGCAGGTTCTTTCGGACGGCTATGTCGATATCATCCAGCCGGATCTTTCGCATGCCGGCGGCATAACCGAATGCCGCAAGATCGCGGCGATGGCCGAAGCCTATGACGTGGCGCTGGCGCCGCATTGCCCGTTGGGTCCGATCGCGCTCGCCGCCTGCCTGCAGGTCGATGCCGTCAGCTACAATGCCTTCATCCAGGAACAGAGCCTGGGCATCCACTACAATAAGGGCAACGACATTCTCGACTACATCTCCAACAAGGAGGTGTTCCAGTATGCCGATGGTTTCGTCTCGATCCCTCAGGGCCCCGGTCTCGGCATCGAGGTCGACGAGGCCTATGTCATCGAACGTGCCAAGGAGGGTCATCGCTGGCGCAATCCCATCTGGCGCCACGCCGATGGCAGCTTCGCCGAGTGGTGAGAGCGCATTTTGCATTGAACTGTCGCACAATGTCTTTTTTTGCGGCGCCTTTGAATTCAGTCGCTTTGCCGAGCCAGTTCTCGCCTCCAAGTCACAACAGCGAACATCGGCGCATCCTGTTGAGGCATACTCAGAGGTGCACTTGTGAGTGTCAGGTTGTCGCCCGAAAAGTCCAAGTATCTGACTTGCTCGCTCCCGACCCAAGGCTCAAACCACGCGATGTCGACGGTGGTAACGAGCCGGTTGGGCGGCTCGACCCTGTATCGACCCGAGTAAGCCAGCATCGAACGGAAAGCTGCTGCCTCATCGGCTTCGGTCTTTGGGCGTGATCGACCACCAGGTGTGATCAGGGCGGACATGCGGCCTTCGGGACTGAACATCACCATTCCAGACGGGCGCTCGCCCCAAGGATGCGTTCGCTGGCCTGTTGCGCAGTCCTCAATTTGAAACGAATCGATGATCCAGATACCGACCAAATTTCTAGCGTGCATCGGGTAGTCCTTTAGTTCACCGTTGCAATGCGAAACTCGAACAACTGCTTTCGTGTGGAATAATAACCATCGGAGGAAACTGCCTGGGGTGAACTCTATCGCAAATATCCCCGAAACTCCTAGTTTTGCGCGTGGTCTTTGCAACGGTATGTTTGCGACTGTAAGCATTCCACATTTGAGTTAGAGGCTGGCCGCGCGAGCAGCCTTTTTTATATGCCGTGTAGCAAATCGGTCGTCTCGTCCGTCATGGTGGAAACTCAAACAGGAGATCTTACGATGGCCAGAGCAATCGCAATCATCGTCGCCCGCATCATTTTCAGCTTCATCTTCTTCATGGCCGCCGGCTTCAAGTTCGCCGACATCGGTGCGACGGCGGGTTACATCACTGCTGCCGGTTTTCCGATGGCGACATTCCTTGCCTGGGTCGCAGCCTTCTTCGAGATCGCGCTCGCGCTGGCCTTCATATCCGGGGCCTTCTTCACCGAGGCGAGCCTGCTGGCAGGGATCTATGTGATCTTCCTCGCCTTCGCTTTCCACGGTCCATCTCATTGGCAGCAGAACCAGGCCGAGTTCGGCTTTTTCATCGATCACTTCACCTTCCTTGCCGGTCTACTCTTTGCCGCCGTCCACGGGCCGGAGAAATGGGCGTTGAGACACGGCCTCCTCAGATAGCTCCCTCGAGGCACTCTCCGCCGGAACCAACAGTGGTGCCGAACATTGGCTTACGGTCAAACGGCAAGGAGAGCCGCCCATGGAGCTGAAGGATAAGATCGCGTTGGTGACGGGCGCCGGTTCCGGCATCGGCAAGGCGGCCGCGCTGAGGCTCGCCGCCGAGGGAGCAAAGATCGCCGTGCTGAGCCGCACGGCCGACGAGGTCGAAAAGACCTGCGCCGAGATCAAGGCCGCCGGCGGCGGGTCGATCGCGCTGACGGCCGATACCAGTGACGAGGCTCAAATGCGGAGCGCCGTGGCGCGGTTGACCGATATCTTCCATGGCCTCGACATCGTTGTCGCCAACGCCGGGATCAACGGCGTCTGGGCGCCAATCGACGATCTGAAGCCGGATGAATGGGACAAGACCATCGCCGTCAATCTGCGCGGCACCTATCTGACCTTGCATCTGACGGTGCCTCACCTGAAGCGCCGCGGCGGTTCGATCATCGTCGTCTCCTCGATCAACGGCACCCGGACATTCACCACGCCGGGCGCTACCGCCTACACCGCAACCAAGGCCGGCCAGGTTGCCATGGTTCAGCAGCTCGCCCTCGAACTCGGCCGGCACGGCATCCGCGTCAATGCCGTCTGCCCCGGCGAGATCGAGACCAATATCGGCGCCAACACAAATAGCCGCCATCGCGAGGAGACGGAGGTTCCGGTCATCTGGCCGCAAGGGGATATCCCGATCGCCGGCGGCAGAGCGGGCAAGAGCGAGGATGTCGCCGAAACCATTCTCTTCCTCGCCTCGGACCGCGCCCGACACATCACCGGGACGCCGATCTGGATCGACGGCGGCCAGGGTCTGCTGCGATAGCCCTCACCCGACCCTGTGAAGATCAGCCGTTCAGCCGGGCGCTTTCGAGCGTATAGAGCTGCTGGGCGCGCTGCACGCCACGCAGTGCGTAACGCCCGATGCAGGCGAGTGCAGCGCGCTCCTCCTCCGGGATCGCCGAGGCGAAATCGGAGGACATCAGCACATTGAGATCGACCGAGCGGCAGATCGAGGCGATGCGGCTGACTTCGTTGACCGCAGGGCCGATGACCGTGAAATCCAGCCGGTCCTGGCTGCCGATATTGCCGTAAAAGACGTCGCCGATATGCAGGCCGATATAGACATCTGTCGTCGGCCGGTCGCCGGCCTTGCGTTCGCCATTCAACTTGGCGAGTTTTTCTCGCAGAAGCGCTTCGGCGTTGAGCGCCGCACGGCAGGTCTCCGCCGGCACCTCGCCCTTGAAGATCGCCAGCACACCGTCGCCGATCAGCTTCAGCACGTTGCCGCCGGATTCGTGTATGGCTGTAATTACCGCCTCGCTATAGTCGTTGAGCAGCGGGATGATCTCCTCAGGCGGCACGCTGTCGGAGATCTTAGTGTAGTTCAGAAGATCCGAAAACCAGAGTGCGGCCGAAATCCGCTCCGATTTGCCGCGGCTGATCTTGCCTTCCATCACCTGGCGCGCCGCGTCCTCGCCGAGATAGACTTCGGCGATGGTGCGGGCGATGCGCCCGAGCCCGATACACTTGATCGCCAGCCCCAGCACCGGCACGAGCTTGCGCAGGATGGCGAGGTCGTGATCGGAAAAGCCCTCCGGATGTTTGGTCGCGAAATGCGAGAAGAAACAATCCATTTCGCCGATCGTGCCGGCCTCGCTGAAACGATGCACCATCGCCACGAAATCCGTGTGCCCGGCTTCGGCGATCTTGTCGAGCATGGTGAAATCGATCGGATCGCCGAAGCCGAGACGCCGGCGTATCTCCCGTTCATTGTTGGACCAAAGATGATAGAAGGCCGAACTCTGCCAGTTCGCCGCGGCTTCCCCGGAGCTCGTCGGGCCGTATTCGAACTCCGTCTCGATTTCCTCCTCGCTGTCCCAACGGAAGGCCCGGCCCTCGTGCACAGGGTGCAGCGTATCCATTAGTGCCAGGCCGCGGTCGAGCGGCAGCCCGGCATTGCGGCAAGCCGAGCAGAAACCGGTCATGAGCTCGGCTTCCGAAGCACCCTTCAGTCCTTGCTCCGTGACCCAGGCTGCAATCGTGCTGACGTCGCTATAATCCATGCCGCTCACCTTCACTCTCGTCCAAGCTGTAGTCCGATTTCGGCATGGAAGGAAGCCAATTGCCTCAATCGTCCGCGGGCATATTGTAGGGTGTGACGATTTCAACGGAGGAAAGCGAGGCCGGGACCGCCCGCCGCGGTGAAGCCGCCCGGCTCATGATCGCCCTGAAAGCCGAACGCGCATCGGTTCTGAGATCATGATGCAAAACGAAGCCGATCCGGCGCGCGGCAAGCAGCGCACGATTATCAGCATCGAGATCGTGGGCGACGAAGACGCAGACCGGGCGCTCGGCCGCATCGAAGGCCGCCAGCACCGCCCGGTTGCCGCCGCCGATCGAATAGACGGCGTTAATCGTGGGATCGGCCGCAAGAGCTGCCGCCGCGAGCGTTCCCGTCACCGCATCGGTGCCATGGCCCTCGCTGATTTCGGTGATGCCGATGCCGGAATAATGAGCACGGAGGACGCGGCGAAAGCCGATTTCCCGCTCCTCTTCGCCGCGGAAGCGTCCACTGGACAGCGTCACCAGCACCTTGCCGCTTTTTGTCCCGAGAAATTCGCCGATCAGATAGGCGGCGGTCTCTCCGGCCGCCCGGTTGTCGGCGCCGGCATAGGCGATGCGCGCCGAATTCGGCAGATCAGTCACCAACGTCACCACCGGAATGCCGGCCGCATCCGCCCGCGCGACGGCGGCGGCCACTTCGGCGACGTCGGGCGCCTTGAGCACGATACCATCAGTGCCGCGCAGCCGGATGCGATCGACAAACTGCGCCATCTCGGCCGGCTTCATCACCTCGGCGAAGTGGAACCGGCAACGAAAGACGCCGGGCAGGAAGGCCGCTATCTCCGCCTCGAAGGCGGCGCGCACCGCATCGCTGAAACGCTGGGGAGTCTCCATGACGATATCGATGGCCAGCATACGGCCGCTGCCCATCGCCCCCGCCTGCTGCTTCTCCAGCTCCGCGATCGCCGCCTTCACTCGCATTGCCGTCTGTTGGCGCACACCCGGCCTGCCGTTTAGCACCCGGTCGACGGTCGCGGTGCTGAGCCCCGCCTGGAAGGCGATATCCTTGACGAGGAAGAGGTGGGCCATAGAATCCGCTTGATGGTTTTTTGATGGATTGCTGATCTATATCACCCGGCATCGCAGCGTATAGTGCCTTCATCGAAAGAGGAGGAGCCATTATGAAAACCGACAACCCGCAGAAATTGCGCGCCGACCGCGTCTGGCTGAGCGAAGACAGCTGCGATCTCGACGATTTTCGCCGCCTGGCGGAAAAGACCACCGCGCTTGCCGACTACCCCACGGCGTCTGCGATCGAAAAAAACGTACTGATCTACGACAGCCGCAAGGTGATGGCGGCCGTCGCAACGCCGGAAGGCCGGCGCGCCGTCCTGGCGGAGATCTGCGAGGCCTTTGGCGAGGGTCCCGGTGTCGCCGTCTTCAAGCAGGCTTACGAGGATACCGGCATTATCGACCGCGCCAGCACCATCTTCGACCAAATCATCGCGGACCAGCACCGCAGCTCGACCGGCGGCGGCGATCACTTCGCCAAGCCCGGCGCCAACGACCGCATCTGGAATTCGCTGGAGAAACATTGCCTCGCCGATCCCGCGAATTTCGCCGAATATTACGGCAATGCCATCGTCGCACTGACAAGCGAAGCCTGGCTCGGCCCGAGCTACCAGATGACGGCGCAGGTCAACCGCGTCAATCCGGGCGGCGCGGCCCAATCGGCGCATCGCGACTACCATCTCGGCTTCCAGTCGTCTGGGGTGATCGAACAGTTTCCGGCGCATGTACACCGGCTCTCGCCGGTGCTGACGCTCCAGGGCGCGGTCGCCCATTGCGACATGCCGCTCGAAAGCGGCCCGACGCTGTTTCTGCCGCACAGCCAGACCTATGTGCCCGGCTATCTCGCCCTCAAGCGGCAAGAGTTCCGGGATTATTTCGAGGTCAACCATGTCCAGCTGCCGCTCGAAAAAGGCGACGTCGTCTTCTTCAACCCCGCCCTCTTCCACGCTGCCGGCACCAATCGTTCCGCCGACATCAAGCGTGTCGCCAACCTGCTGCAGGTCTCCTCCGCCTTCGGCCGGGCAATGGAAACCGTCAACCGCCAGAGGATGAGCGCCAAGCTCTTTCCCGCCTTGAAGACCTTGCAGGGCAGGCTTTCGCCCGATGAGATCACCAACGCCGTCGCTGCCTGCGCCGAAGGTTATTCCTTCCCGACCAATCTCGACCGCGACCCGCCGCTCGGCGGCCTGGCGCCGAAAACGCAGGCGCAGCTGATGCATGAGGCATTGGGGGAAGGCTGGAGCGACCAAACCTTTATGGCAGCACTTGCCGAGCAAGCGCAGAAGAAGCTGAGCTGACTAAGGAATTGAAAGCCGCTCATCCGCATTGACATATGAGCCTCCCGCACCCGCGGAAGGCCATTCGCATATCATCACCAAGGAGGAACCACATGAGCACGGATCACGGCCGCCTCGACGGCAAGATCGCTATCGTCACCGGCGGCACGCAAGGGTTGGGCGCGACCATCGCCCGTCTGTTCGCCGAACGCGGCGCGGAAGGCATCGTCATTTGCGGCCGCAACGAAGCCAAGGGCACGGCGAAGGCCGCAGAGATTTCGGCTGCGACGGGCGTGAGGGTCCTCTACGTCGGAGCTGATCTCGGCAAGGTCGAGGATGCGCAGAATGTCGTGCGTGCCTGCGATGAGGCCTTCGGCCGTGTCGACGCGCTGGTCAATGCCGCCGCCATCACCGACCGCGGCACTATTCTCGATACCAGCCCTGAACTCTTCGACGCCATGTTCGCGGTCAATGTGCGTGCGCCGTTTTTCCTGATGCAGGAAGCGGTGAAGGTCATGCGTCGCGAAAAGATCGAGGGCACCATCGTCAATATCGGCTCGATGTCGGCCAAGGCGGGCCAGCCCTTCATCGCCGCCTATTGCGCCTCCAAGGGTGCGCTGGAAACGCTGACGAAGAACACCGCCTATGCGCTGCTGCGCAACCGTATCCGCGTCAACGGCCTTAATATCGGCTGGATGGCTTCCGAGGGTGAGGATCGGATCCAGCGCGAATTTCACCACGCGCCCGCCGACTGGCTGGAGAAGGCGGCAGCAAGCCAGCCCTTCGGCCGCCTCGTCGACCCGCATGAGGTGGCGCGCGCCTGCGCCTATCTGTCATCGGCCGAATCCGGCCTGATGACCGGCTCGGTCATCTGCTTCGACCAGTCGATCTGGGGTGCTTATGACGGCTCGCCGCATCCGGTCGCGGCGCTTTAAAGAAGCAAGCGCTCGGCATTTCAATTGGCGGGCTCTGGCACCTGCCCGCGTTTGTAGCTAGGAAGAAGGCGACAGCATTCAGGAGGAAACTGGCGTGGCCGACAATCCGCTTTACGACATTCGCGATGAACGTTTCGGCGCTCTGGTCATCGGCAGCGCCGCGCTCGAGGAGCTTTATTCCGGCTGCCGCTGGACGGAAGGCCCGGTCTGGTTTTCCGACCTCAACTGCCTTCTGTGGAGCGATATCCCGAACGAACGCATGATGCGCTGGACACCGGATGGGACAGTCTCGGTCTTCCGCTCGCCCTCCAACTACGTCAACGGCAATACCCGCGACCGGCAGGGCCGGCTGGTCTCCTGCGAACATGGCCGCCGCCGCGTCACCCGCACCGAGACGGACGGCAGCATCACCGTTCTCGCCGACAGCTACAAGGGCAGGCGGCTGAACTCGCCGAACGACGTCGTCGTGCATTCCGATGGCGGCGTCTGGTTCACCGACCCGACCTACGGCATCCTGTCGGACTACGAGGGCCATAAGGGCGAGCCCGAGCAGCCAACCCGCAACGTCTACCGGATCGACCCGGCAAGCGGCGCGATCGAGGCTGTCGTCGAGGACTTCATCCAGCCGAACGGCCTTGCCTTCTCGCCCGACGAGACGAAGCTCTATATTGCCGATTCCGGTTCGGCAAAACATGAAGTGCCGTGCCATGTAAGAGTTTTCGACGTCATTGACGGCAGGAAGGTCGCCAATAGCCGCTATTTCTGCAGCATCGAAGCCGGCCATCCCGACGGCTTCCGTTTCGATCTCAGCGGCAATCTGTGGACGAGTGCCGGCGACGGCGTGCACTGCTTTTCGCCCGATGGTGCGCTGCTCGGCAAGATCAGGGTGCCGCAGACTGTGTCCAACCTCACCTTCGGCGGCCCCAAGAAAAACCGGCTCTTCATCACCGCGACACGCTCGGTCTATTCGATCTACACGAAGACCAACGGCGCCCAATATCCGTAGGCACCGGCGCCCTGCCGGCGCCGGCCCATGGCATAAGATCAGGCCTTCACCCCGTCCGGCCTGCCGTGCAGCGGCTCGGCACGATGCCAGTTTTCCAGGATTCGGCCGTCGCGATGCTTCTGCTGCGCCCAGCGGATTCCGTTCGAGATCACCTTGTGCACGATCTTGTCGTGATAGATCGGATAAGTCTCGTGGCCGGGACTGAAAAAGAAGATGCGCCCACGCCCACGCTGGAAGGTGCAGCCGCTGCGAAAAACCTCGCCGCCGGAATACCAGGAGATGAAAACCAGTTCATCCGGCTGCGGAATGTCGAAGGGCTCGCCATACATCTCCGAGGCATTGACCTCGAAATAGGGCGGCAGCCCCTCGGCGATCGGATGTGAGGGATTGACCACCCAGACACGCTCCAGGTCTCCATCAGGCGTCTCGCGCCAGGACAGGTTGGCATTCGTGCCCATCAGCCGGCGGAACAGCTTGGAATGATGGCCGGAATGCAACACAAGCAGGCCCATGCCCTTCAGCACGCGCTGCTGCACGCGGTCGATCAGCCCGTCGCTCACCTCCTCATGCGCCATGTGCCCCCACCAGAGCAGCACGTCGGTATCATCGAGCACACTGTCCGGCAGGCCTTCATCGGGATCATCCAGCGTGCCGCGTCGGATTTCGAAATCCGTATGGGCGATGCCGGCGGCGATCGCGCCGTCGATACGATCGGGATAGATCTCCTGAACTTCTCTGTGGAGCTGCTCGTGGCGCCCCTCGTTCCAGATGGTGACCTTGATTGTCATGGCATTCCTCGTGTTGTTTTTAGACGGAAGGCGAACGGGTGACCCGGCCGGCGGAATCGAACAGATGGCAAGCGGCAGGATCGGCTGCCAGCGACACGCGATCGCCCGGCCGCACCGCGATATCGCCCTCGGCGCGCACGACGATCGGCTGCTGCGGCGAGCCGACGGTCATGTAGGTCTCGACGCCCAAGCGCTCGACGATGACGACATCGGCCGTGAAATGTCCCTGCCCCTCTGGTGCAATCCTCAGATGCTCCGGCCGAATGCCGAGCCTGGCCTCGCCCTGCGGCACCGCGCCACCCGTGTCGGCAAGATCGAACGAGAGCCCGATCGGGCTGTCGAGATGCAGGACACCCGCCGAAGCCCGCGTCGCCGTGACCGGAATGACGTTCATCTTCGGCGAGCCGATGAAGGTCGCGACGAATTCATTCTGCGGCTGATGGTAGAGTGACATCGGCGCCCCCTCCTGTGCCACCAGGCCCTTGTTCAGCACGACGATGCGGTCCGCCATCGTCATCGCCTCCACCTGGTCGTGGGTGACGTAGACGACGGTTGCTTTCAGCTCGCGGTGCAGCCGCTGCAGCTCGGCGCGCATCTGCACGCGCAACGCCGAATCGAGATTCGACAGCGGCTCGTCGAACAGGATCAACGCCGGTTTCTTGATGATGGCGCGGCCGATCGCCACGCGCTGGCGCTGGCCGCCGGAAAGGGCGGCCGGGCGCCGGTCGAGATAGTCGGTGAGTTGCAGGATCTCGGCGACGCCCTCCACCTGCCGGCGGATCTCCGCCTCCGATACCTTCTTCAGGCTGAGCGAGAAGCCAATATTTTCGGCAACGCTCATATGCGGATAGAGCGCATAGGACTGGAACACCATGGCGATGCCGCGCTTGTCGGGCGGCACGTCGTTGATGCGCTTGCCGTTAAGGATGAGGTCGCCCTCGTCGATGCCTTCGAGGCCGGCGATCATCCGCAGCAGCGTCGACTTGCCGCAGCCGGAGGGGCCGACGAAGACGGCGAATTCGCCGTCCTCAACGGTGATGTCGACGCCTTTGATGACCTCGAGCGCGCCGTAGAATTTGCGAACGTTTCTGAGATTGATCATCCGTTTCTCTTTCTGGATCTCAGCCCTTCACGCCGCCCGAAAATGTCTGGACGAGGAAGCGCCGGGCAAAGCTGAAGGCGATGACGGCAGGCAGCAGGTAGATGAATGCCAGCGCCGTCAGCAGTCCGTAGTCGATCTCGTTGATACGCAGGAAGGCGCGGAAGAGACCGAGCGGCAGCGTCTGCAGCTCCGGCGACGACAGGAAGATCAGCGGCAGCAGAAAATCGCCCCAGGCCGACATGAAAGCGAACAGCCCGGCCGCAGCCAGCCCCGGCAGCGCCAGCGGGATCAGCACCCGGCGGATACGCTGGATCAGTGTTGCCCCGTCCATTAGCGCCGCCTCCTCGTAATCCCGCGGCAAGCCGTCGAAGAAAGTCTTCATGATCCAGAGCGCCAGCGGCAATTGCATCGTCGCCAGCACCAGGATCAGCCCGAGATAACCGTCGATGAAGCCGGTCCAGCGCATGATGTCGCGGGCATAGCTGCCGAAGATTGGCCTGAGGACTGCCGCTTCCGCATTGTTCAGCGTCAGCAGGAACTTGTAGAGCGGCACGACGAGTGCGGTCGGGGGCAGCACGCGGATGAGCAGGATCGCATAGAGGAAGGGCAGCTTCCACCAGGCCCGGGTGCGCGACAGCGCATAACCGCCGAGCCCGGAAAGCACCATGACGAGCAGCGTCGCACCGCCGACCACGAAGAGCGAATTGAACAGCCACTTCGCCCCATCCTCCTTGGTGAAGACCTTCACGTAGTTGGCGAACGTCCATTGCTCCGGCCAATGCAGGAAGAGCTGCGCATTGCCGTCGAGCGAGGCGAGCAGTACCCAGAAGAAGGGCACGGCGCAGAAGATCGAGATCAGCGACAGCGTCGCATAGGCGATGAGGTCGGAGCGGCCCTTGTTGGCGGTCTCGCTTGGGGAAACGACGGCCATGTCAGACCTCCACTTTCATCGCCCGGACATAGGCAATGCCGAGAACCAGCGAGATGACGAGCGCAACGACCGCGACTGCGGCGCCATATCCCAGCTGGAACGACGTGAAGGACTGGTTGTAGATGTAAATGCTGACGACCTCGGTGGCGCCGCCGGGTCCGCCGCGCGTCAGCGCGTAGACGAGGCCGAAGACGGCGATAGTGGAAACGGCCGAGATCAGCATGTAGAGCAGGATCGTCGGCATCATCAGCGGCAGGGTAATGCGGCGGAACATCTGCGACGGCGTGGCGCCGTCCATGCGCGCCGCCTCGTAGATTTCGGCCGGAATGGTGCTGAGGCCCGCGGTCAGCAGGATCATTGCCGTGGCGATGCCGCGCCAGGTGTTGACGATGATGATCATCGAAAGCGGGAAGACCTGCAGCCAGTCGGCCGGCGTGATGCCGAAGACGCTGACGATGCGGCTGAGCGTTGCATTGTCGCCACCCGCCAGCATCGATATCCACATGAAGCCGGCGACCACTTCGGGGGCGGCATTCGGCAGCAGGATGATCGACGAGAACACCCGCCGGAAACGGATCGGCCGGCGCAACGCGATTGCCGAAATCAGGCCGAGCGCAAACTGGCCGACCACTGCGGAACCAATGACGAAGACGAAGGTGACGAACAGGGAGTTCCAGAATTTCGCGTCGTTGAACAGCCTGGTATAGTTGCGGAGCCTGACGAAGCGAGGCCGAAGTGCTGCCGCCCCGGTCAACGCCTCGTTGGTGAAGCTCAGATAGATGGAATAGATGGCCGGGTAGATGACGAAGGCCAGAAGCAGCACCAGCGAGGGCAGCAGGATCAGCAGCCATTGCCGCTCAGCGCGCCTTTCATGAGAGTTTCGGGCCATGGAAGCTCACAAACCTTGTCATGTGAATCCGGCCTTGTCGTATGAACCGGTCTATCGAATGAACGCGGGAAGACGCGGGCGATGACGCCGCGTCCCCGCTCCCGAGGTAAAAAGGCCAGCTTATTTGACCATGTCGTCGCCGAGGGTTTCCTTGACGTAGTCGACAAGGATCTTCTGGGCGCCGGCGGCATCGGTTTCCTTGCGCAGCAATGCTTCGGTGGCGCGCGCGACACCTTCAGAGACCGTGCCGAAACCGGAGGCCTGCTTCAGGAAGACGCCGTTTCCGGCCGCTGCATGGATCGGAACCAGTTCCGTCAGCTTCTGGAAGTCGGCATTCTTGGCCGCATCCTTGCTGGCCGGAATGTTGCCGATGCGGGCGGCATAGGAAACCTGCGTCTCGATCGAGCCGATCTCCATTAGCGCTTTGATTGCCAGTTCGGTATTGGCCGACTTGGAATTGACGGCCCACGGCGCGGCGAGGTTGGCGAGCACATACTGGCCACTGCTCTGGCCCGGCACCGTCCAGGTTCCCACAACCTTGGTCACCTCGGGGATCGGGTTCTTGCTTTCGCGGCCCCAGTCGAAAATGTAGCACCAGGAACCGCAGGTGGTCGCGGCAAGCTTGCCGGCCGGGAACATCTGGTACTTCGGCACGACCCAGGGTTCCGGTCCGAGCAGCGGCTGCGTCGGCATCAGATCCTTATCGATCAGCTGCTTGTAGACGTTGAAGACATCCTTGATGCCTTCGCCATTGAGATCGAGCTTGCCGTCGGCATCGACCAGCTGCGGCGTCTTCGAGCCGACGAGCAGGTGCTGGAAGCCTTCGTCGAAAGCGCCGCTTCCCCAGGAGACGCCGGCCGGGAAGAGCAGGCCGTAGGCACCGGTCTTCTGCTTGATCTCGGCGGCGCGGTCGAGAAGCTCCTGCCAGGTCTTCGGCTGTTCGGTTGAAATACCGGCCTTTTCGAGAACGTCCTTGCGGTAATAGATTTCCTGGATACCGAGCATGAACGGCATCACATAGGTTTCGCCATCGGGGCTGACGGCAAGCTCCTTGGCGACGTCATAGAGGTTGGCATAGCCGTCCCAGGCCTTGAACGCCTTGGTAACAGGCGCGAGGTAGCCGGCTTCGACCATGTCGGCGACGGCCGCCGTCGTCGGGATAGAGAACAGGTCGGGCGCGTTGCCGGCGCCGAGCTCCGTCAGCAGCTTGGTCAGGTAGTCCTTGTCGGGCGCCGGATATTCGATGACCTCGACGGTCACCCCATATTTCTTTTCGATCCGCTCGACCGTCGATTTCATCGCATCGATGCCGGCCTGACCATGATTTGCAATTCGGATTGTCTCAGCCTGCGCCAGGGTCGAAACCGCGCTGAGCAAAATGGCCCACAGGCCACCAAGAACCGTTTTCTTCAACGAAAAATCCTCCCTCTTTCAGACACACGGCGCCCTCCAGCACCGGCTGTGAAAATGTACACGTATTCCAATGAGTCGCAAGGCGTTTTTGAAAAGACTCGAGCGTAAAAGTTAATTCATTGATTTTACAGACTATTATAAGTCTTGCGATAACTGCATTACTTGTGTAATCGTGTGCACAATGCATCCGAGGAGGAATTTCATGTCTGAGAAACTACGCCTCGGCGTCATTGGCGCCGGCTTGAAGGCGGCGGAGTATGCCGAGAGCTGGGTGAGGATGCCGGAGATCGAATTTGCAGCGCTCGCCGACACCACGGCGGCTTCGCGTCAGCGCCTGATCGACGTCTGTCTCGCCGCCGGCACATCCGAGCCAAAGAGCTTCGAGGACTATCGCCCGATGCTCGCCGAGTGCCGCGGTGAACTCGACATTATCTACGTCTCCACCCCGCATGCCTTCCACGCCGAACAGGCAACCGCCGTCGCCGAGGCCGGCCTCGACCTCTTCCTGGAAAAACCGATGGTGACGACGGTCGCCGAGGCCGAGAGGCTGATCGCCGCCCAGAGGAAAAGCGGCGTCACCATCGTCACCGCCTTCCAGGGCGGCCTGTCGCCGCTGGTACTGGACACCCGCCGGCGAGCTCTCGCTGGCGAATTCGGCGCGCTGATCGCCATATCGGGCATGATCTGGGAAAGCTGGTCGTCCAACTATCACGGCCATTGGAAGCAGCAGCCTGCCATATCGGGCGGCGGCTTCATGTTCGATACCGGCGCCCACATGATGAACACCGTCTGCCTGCTGGCCAATTCAGATTTCGACAGCGTGTCGGCCTACATGAACAACCATGGCAGACAGGTGGATATCGCCACCGCCGTCTCCGCCCGGCTGAAGAACGGCGCGCTGGCGACACTGACCGCCGCCGGCGAAGGCCCTCCCGGCTGCGCTTCCTACATCACCTTCTTCTATTCGAAGGCGATCGTACGCATCGACGCCTGGGGCGGCTGGCGCGAGATCAGTGTCGGCAGCAAAGCCGAGCCGCGCGAGGAGGCCGAGATTCTCGGCAATCCGATGAAGAATTTCCTCGCCATTCGCGAGGGAAAGATGGAAAACTCCGGCTCCGTTGAAATGGGCCTCAGATTCGCTAGGCTATGGGATGCAATTAAGGAATCGGCAGCGGCCGACGGCGCTTCCGTCAGGATCGCCGCCCGATAGGCGCTGAAGATGAGCGGAATGAACAGACGGCGGATCACCTCGAAGGAACTGGCAAAGCTCGCCGGCGTCTCCTCCGCCACCGTTTCCCGCGCCTTCTCGCCGGATTCGCGTATCGGCAGCGCCACCCGGGACCGCATCCTCGCCGTCGCCCGTGAACATGGCTACCAGCCGAATGCGATCGCCCGCTCGCTGAACAACCAGCGCTCGCGTCTGGTTGCCCTGGTCGTCAATGCGATCGGCAACCCATGCGAGGCGGAGGAGCAGCAGCTTCTCGTCCACCGCCTACAGGCACGGCAATTGCTGCCGATCATTCTTTGCTGCGCCGACCACGCCGACCGGCTGCAACTGATGCGTCTTGCCTCCACCTATCAGGTCGATCACGTCGTCGTCTTCTCCGACATGGTATCGATGCAGGACGCCGTCGATATCTTCCACACGACCAAGCCGATCATCGTCTCCTTCGAGCCGCTCGAAAACGAGAATGTCTCCAGCATCCGCATCGATGGCTCTGCGGCCGCCGACGAGATCATCGACAAGATTGTCCGCGACGGCAAGAAGCGCTTCGCCTACCTCGCCGGTACCACTTCAAGCTGGATCGACAAGCTCAGGCGCAAGTGGTTTGCCGATGCGCTGGCTAAGCGCGGCCTGGCCTTCGAGGCGCAGGCCTTTGGCGACTATTCCTATGATTCCGGCTTCAAGGAAGCGGTGCTGCTGCTGCACCGTGACAAGGTCGACGCCATCATCTGCGGCAACGACGTCATGGCGATCGGCGCACGTGATGCCGCCCGCCGCGTGCTCGGCAGAAACACGCCGGACGATATTGCCATCGTCGGCCAGGATGGCATCGCCATGGCCGCCTGGGATTGCAATGACCTCACCACGCTGAGCCTCGACCACATCGCCTTCATCGATGCCGTCGTCGAATTGATCGAACGCCATGACGCCGAGATCGAAGGCCCGCACAACATCACGCTCACCTGCACCGCGCGCTGGGGCTCGACCGCCTGATGCATGTTCGTAGCCGAGCGTGAAGCGGTTCAGGATGACGACAGGCATGAAAAAAGCTAAAGCGCGTCGCATGAAAGAGATTCGATGTGACTCGCTTCAGAGCATGATGCCGAAAAGTGTGAGCGGTTTTCGGACAACATCATGCTCTAATTCTTTAATTTGGCTCGCACCTTATTGCATCACGGAGGAATAGCCGATGACCCGATTTTCACGCGCCGAAAGGCGCCGCGCCGCTCCCGAAGCCATGACCGGGAGAGCCTGAGATGCGGTCCGTCGTTTCCTTCAACGAAGGCTGGAGTTTCCACGAGGGCTTCGGCCAGCGCCTGCTCGAAAACTTCGATGCCGCCAGGTCGGTCAGCCTGCCCCATACCGCCGTCGAATTGCCCTTCAACTACTTCGACGAGACCAGCTATCAGCGCGCCTTCACCTATCAGAAGGTGCTGCGCTGGCTGCCTGAATTCGAGGGCCGCGAGGTCTCGCTCGTTTTCGACGCCGCCATGGCAGACAGCGTTGTCTATTTGAACGGCGAAGAAATCATCGCCCACAAGGACGGTTACACTCCCTTCGAGGCACGCCTCACCGGCAAGCTCCTCAAGGGGAAGAACCTCGTGACCGTCAAGATCGACGGCAGCGAAAACCCTGCCATCCCGCCGTTTGGCGGCCGCATCGATTATCTCACCTATGCCGGCATCTATCGCGACGTCTGGCTGAAAGTCACCGACCCCGTCTCGATTCGCAATCTCAAGATCGAAACCACAGACGTTCTCGCCTCGGAGAAGTCGGCAACCATCCGCGTCGATATCGCCAATCCCGAGGAGCGCAGCTTCTCGGCGACCGTCACCGCCACGTTGAAGCAGGCAGACGGCGCGGTGATCGCCACCGCAGCAACCGAAACGATCGGCGACCGCACCAGGCTTTCCTTCGGCGGTCTCACCGGCATCGCCCTCTGGGACATTACCGATCCCACGCTCTACGAGGTCACCGTCGAACTGAGGACGGAGCACGGCTCCGACCGTCTCTCCACCCGCTTCGGCTTCCGCACCGCCGAATTCACCCCGGAAGGTTTCCTCTTAAACGGCAAGCCGCTGAAACTGCGCGGCCTCAACCGCCACCAGGCCTTCCCCTATGTCGGTTATGCCGCCGGCCGGTCGGCCCAGGAGCGCGACGCCGACATCATGAAGTCGGTGCTGAAATGCAATATCGTCCGCACCTCGCATTATCCGCAATCGAAATGGTTCCTCGACCGCTGCGATGCGATCGGCCTGCTGGTTTTCGAGGAGATCCCCGGCTGGCAGCATATCGGCGATGCCGACTGGCAGAAGGAATCGATCGAGAACGTCCGCCGCATGATAGAGCGCGACTGGAACCATCCCTCGATCATCATCTGGGGTGTGCGCATCAACGAATCGCAGGATGATCACGATTTCTACGCCGAGACCAACCGGCTCGCCCGTGAACTCGACAGCACCCGCCAGACCGGCGGCGTGCGTTATATCACCGAGAGCGAGCTGCTCGAGGACGTCTATACGATGAACGACTTCATCCTCGGTAACGAGGAACTGCCGGGCGCCAACCGCCCGCGCACTGCATTGCGCGGCCAGGAGGAAAATACCGGCCTGTCCCGCAAGGTGCCGTACCTCATCACCGAGTTCAACGGCCACATGCACCCGACGAAGATCTATGACCAGGAGCAGCGCCAGGCCGAGCATGTGCGCCGCCACCTCGACGTTCTGAACGCCGCCTATGGCGATCCGGATATCTCCGGCGCCATCGGCTGGTGCATGTTCGATTACAACACCCACAAGGATTTCGGCTCCGGCGACCGCATCTGCTATCACGGCGTCATGGACATGTTCCGCGAGCCGAAATTCGCCGCCTATGCCTATATCAGCCAGTGCGACCCGTCCGAAGAGATCGTCATGAAGCCGGCGACCTTCTGGGCGCGCGGCGAACGCAATATCGGCGGCGTGCTGCCGCTGATCATCCTGACCAATTGCGACGAGGTGGAGCTGCAATACGGCGTGCTCAGCAAGCGCATCGGTCCGGACCGCGAAAACTATCCGCATCTGCCGCATCCGCCCGTCGTGCTCGACCATCGGCACTTCACCACGGATGAACTCGGCACCTGGGGTCTCGAATGGATCGACGGCACCTTGACCGGCTATATCGCCGGCGAGCCGGTGGCCAGCCTGACGCTGGCGGCCGATCCCTTGCCGACCACGCTGGAAATCGTCGCCGACAGCTCGACGCTGAAAGCCCGCGAACGCGACAGCACCCGCGTCATCATCCGCGCACTGGACCAGTGCGGCCAGCGCCTGCCCTTCATGAACGACACGATTTCGCTGAAGGTGCATGGACCTGCAAGGGTCGTCGGCCCGGCCAATGTGCCGCTGCAGGGCGGCACCGCCGGCTTCTGGCTGGAGGCGACCGGGATGGTGGGCGAGATCACCGTCGAAGCGGTCTCCTCGCGTTTCGAGCCGGTAACCTTCAGCGTGACGGCCGCGGCCTGACGACTGATCACCCGATCCGCACCTGGCTGTCCGGATCGAAGAACACGGCCTTGTCGAGATTGAAGGCAAGGCGAGTTGTCTGTCCCGGAGCGATGCCGGCATCGGCGCGCAGGCGGGCGACGACGGATTTGCCGCCGAGCTTGGTGACGGCGAAGGTGTCGGAGCCGGCCGGTTCGACCACCTCGATCAGGCAATCGTCCTCGGTCAGCGAGCGCGCCTTGCGGTCGGCGCCGTCGGGGTCGGTCAAGGCTTCCGGGCGGATGCCGAAGATCACTTGTTTTCCGGCATAGGAAGACAGGCCGTGATTGCCTGAGACCACCGGCAGTCGGAGCGGGGCGGCGTTCGGCCGCTCCAGCGCGACGGCAAGCCCGGCCGCGCCATTCTCGACGGTGGCGTTCAGCAGGTTCATCGCCGGCGATCCCATGAAGTCGGCGACAAACAGATTGGCGGGGTTGTTATAGATCTCGGCCGGCGTGCCGAACTGCTGCAGCACCCCGTCCTTCAGCACGGCGATCTTGGTCGCCAGCGTCATCGCCTCGATCTGGTCGTGGGTGACATAGACGAAGGTGGTGCCCATGCGCTGGTGCAGCCGCTTGATCTCGGTGCGCATGTCGACACGCAGCTTGGCATCGAGATTGGACAGCGGCTCGTCGAACAGGAAGACCTGCGGATTGCGCACCAGCGCCCGACCCATGGCGACGCGCTGGCGCTGGCCGCCGGAAAGCTGGCTCGGCTTGCGGTCGAGCAGATGGCCGATCTGCAGCATGTCGGAGACCTGCTTGATCGCCTTGGCGCGCTCCTCCTTCGGAACGCCGCGGATCTCCATGCCGAAGGCGATATTGCCCGCCACCGTCATGTTCGGATAGAGCGCATAGGACTGGAACACCATGGCGATGTCGCGCTTGGAGGGATGCAGGCCGCTGATATCGCGCCCGTCGATGCGGATATCGCCAGAGGTGATCGTCTCCAGCCCGGCAATGGTGTTGAGCAGGGTCGACTTGCCGCAGCCGGACGGGCCGACCAGCACGAGAAAGCCGCCCTTTTCGAGTTCGAGGTCGATCCCCTTGAGAATGTCGATGGCGCCGAAGCGTTTTCTGAGACCGGAGATTTCGAGGAAGGCCATGGGTTACCCTTTGACAGCGCCCGCCATCAGACCGCGCACGAAGTAGCGGCCGGCGAGGATATAGACGATCAGCGTGGGAACGGCCGCGATCATCGCCGCAGCCATGTTGACATTGTATTCGACCACACCGGTCGAGGTGTTGACGACATTGTTCAGCGCCACCGTCATCGGCATGGAATCACCGGTGCCGGCATAGGCCGAGGCAAACAGGAAGTCGTTCCAGATATTGGTGAACTGGTAGATCACCGTGACGACGATGATCGGCAGCGAGTTCGGCAGCATGATGCGGCGGAAGATCTGGAAGAAGCTGGCGCCATCGACCTGGGCGGCCCTTACCAGCTCGGTCGGAAAGGCCTCGTAGAAATTGCGGAAGAACAGCGTGGTGAAGCCGAGGCCGTAGACGACATGCACGAAGACCAGATTGACGGTCGGATTGCCGAAGCCGAAGGTAAAGCCGGTGGCGTTTTGCAGCGTCATGCCGAAGCGGCCGAGCGAACCGAGGATCGTTGCCATCGGCAAGAGCACCGACTGGAACGGGATGAAGCAGGCAAACAGCATCAGCCCGAACACCAGCGTATGGCCGGGGAAACGCCACTTGGTCAGCACATAGCCGTTCAGCGCCCCCATGATGGTGGAGATTGCCACCGCCGGCACCACCATCTTGATCGAGTTCCAGAAGTAGCCCTTGATGCCGGCGCAAGTCAGCCCGACGCAGGTCTCGCCCCAGGCCTTGATCCAGGGATCGAAGGTCGGCGTCTGCGGCAGCGCCAGCATGTTGCCGTTCTGGATCTCGTCCATAGTCTTGAACGAGGTGGTAAGCATGACGAAGAGCGGCATCAGATAGAGGACGGCGAAGATGACCAGCAGGCCGTAGATGACCAGCCGGCCGATCCAGCGGGTGTTGTTATTCCTGTTGTCGCCGCTCTGCGAAGGCGGTGTGGTCGCAGTTATCGTCGAAGAGGTGACGCTGCTCATCGCGCCTTCTCCTTCAGTTCGGAATAGAGATAGGGAACGATGATCGCCGAGATCGTCATCAGCATGATGATGGCGCTGGCCGAGCCGACGGCCATCTCGTTGCGCTTGAAGGTGTATTCATACATGAAGTTCGATGGCAGCCAGGCCGAGCCGCCGGGGCCGCCGGAGGTCAGCGCCACCACCAGGTCGTAGGACTTGATTGCCATATGGGCGAGCACGATGAAGGCCGAGAGAAAGATCGGCCGCAAGAGCGGAATGACGATGCGCCGATAGAGCTGGAAAGCGGAAGCGCCGTCGATCTGGGCCGCCTTCATGATCTCGCCGTCGATGCCGCGAAGACCGGCCAGAAACATCGCCATGACGAAGCCGGACGCCTGCCAGACACCGGCGATGACGACGGTGTAGATGACGAAGTCCTTGTTCTTGATCCAGTCGAAGTGGAAGCTCGTCCAGCCGAAGTGGTGCAGCGTCTGCTCGAGCCCAAGGCCGGGATCGAGGAACCATTTCCAGGCAACCCCGGTGACGATGAAGGACAGCGCCATCGGATAGAGGAAGATCGGCCGCAATATGCCTTCACCGCGGATCTTCTGGTCGAGCAGGATGGCCAGGAACAGTCCGAGCGCCAGGCAGATGCCGATATAGAGAAAGCCGAAGATCGCCATGTTGGTGATCGAGGTATACCAGGAGGACGGCGGATCGCTCTCGAAGGTCCAGCGCCACAGCCGCTGATAGGCGCGCGCCCCGGTCAGCGCATAGGACGGAAAGGTCTTGGAATTGGTGAACGACAGATAGGCCGTCCAGACGATGAAGCCGTAGACGAAGACCAGGGTGATGACGAAGCTCGGCGCCAGCACGATCTTCGGCAACGCATCCTGCAGCCGGCCTCTGAGCGAGATCGGCGTCGATTGCGCCGGCGTCAGAACCGGATCGGTGGTCGCAACGGTGCTCATGGAATGTCGTCTCCCTCCTGCATGATGGTGGCCCTGCATGATCCCTGCATAGCCTCTCCGCACAATCGTCGCGGGATGATCGTCGGAGCCTGAGGCTTCCCCGCGACAATGCGCGGGGAAGCGGTGTCATCGAGCGTGGTCTCAGCGGGCGTCGTCGATCGCCTGGACGAGCTGCTTGACGGCTTCGTCGGAGGTCTTGATCTGGCCGTGGACGAACTTCGAGACGACATCTTTGTAGGCATTGGCGATGGCCGGCGGTGCGCCATAACCCTGGGCCAGCGAGCCGAACAGCGTGCCGCCCTCATTGGCAGCCTTCAGGTCGGCGATGCCCTTCTTGCCGCAGGCGTCGAAGTCGGTGTCGGGAACGTCGGTGCGGGCCGGCACCGAACCCTTGACGACGTTGAAGGCCGACTGGAAGCTCTTCGACAGCGTTGCGGTCGCCAGCGCCACCTGGGCCGCCTTGCGGTCGTCGGGGACGTTGAACATGCCGAACATGTCGGAGTTGTAGACGACGCTGCCTTCGGTGCCGGGGAAGCGGTAGCAGAGGAAGTCGGTATTCGGGGTCTTCTTGGCGGCGACGAATTCGCCCTTGGCCCAGTCGCCCATCACCTGCACCAGCGCATCACCCTTGATGACCATGGCGGTCGCCAGATTCCAGTCGCGGCCCGAGAAGTTCGGATCGACATATTTGATGATCGTCGCCAGATTGTCGAAGGACTTCTTCATCGTGTCCGACTTCAGCGATTCCTCGTCGAGGTCGTTGAAAGCCTTCTTGTAGAATTCCGGACCGCCGGTCGACAGCACGATGGAATCGAACATCGTCGCTTCCTGCCAGTTCTGGCCGCCGAGCGCCAACGGGATCACACCCGCAGCCTTGGCCTTGTCGAGCAGCGCGATCAGCTCGTCGAAGCTCTTCGGCTGGGTGCCGCCGATCTTGTCCATCACCGCCTTGTTGATCCACAGCCAGTTGACCGAATGCACGTTGACCGGGGCTGCGACCCACTTGCCGTCATAAACCGAGAACTTCTGCAGCGCTGCCGGCACCGACTTGTCCCAGCCTTCCTTCTTGGCCGTCTCGGTCAGGTCGCCCATGACGCCGGCCTGGGCATAATCGAGCACGGTATAGCCGAGCATCTGCGAGGCTGTCGGATAGGTGCCTGCGGCAACCATCGCCTTCAACGCCGTCATCGCCGCATCACCGCCGCCGCCGGCAACCGGCACGTCCTTCCAGGCAAAACCTTCCTTCGACAGATCCTGCTTCAAAACGTTCAGCGCCGCTGCCTCGCCGCCAGACGTCCACCAGTGCAGCATCTGAACTTCTTTCACGTCAGCTGCCTGGGCGCCACCGAGGCCAGCCATCATCACGACGGCAATCGCCGCCGAGCTCAAAAACTTGCGCATGAATTTCCTCCCATTTGAAAATCGGCGGCGGGCCCTCCCTGCCGCCCGATGTTTTCCGCCGTTGCAGCGGTCGACATACGGCCGCGCTCCTCCGCGCGGTTGATAATTTAAAACGTTATAAGCGTGTAGTCGTCAAGCCCTTTCTCGACTCCCGAGAAAAATATGGTTATTTCACTATATATCTGATTTAGTTCGCTAAATTTTAAACAACTAACAAACCGTTAAAATTTATGTCGACTACGACAATTTCACCTTTGCCTATGAGGCGACGCGCCGGCTGATCGCCAAGGAGCGCAGAAAGGTGGCGGTGATCCTGCCGCCGAAACGGCTGACCTTCTGCCAGCATATCCTGCACGGCTTCATGACCGCGGTGCGCGAGGCAGGCATCGCCTACGAGATCCCCGAAGCGGTCGATCTCGATACGCCGGCGGACGTGCTGCGCGATTTCATCTGCAGCCGCGCCGTCGCCGCGGATGCTCCCGAAGGGTTCATCTGTCCCGGCGAAGTCTCGGCTCTCGCCGTCATCAGCGGCATGAGCGACGCCGGCCGGACGCTCGCTGTCGATTACGATATCGTCGCCAAGGAAACGTCCCGCCTTCTTACCCAGCTGCAGCCGAAGGTCGATACGATTCACGAGGATCTCACAGCGGCCGGCGAGGATCTGGGGCGCATGCTGCTGCAGCGCATCAACAATTCCGATGCCCAGGATCTGCACCTGCTGCTGCCGCCGCAGATCAACTTTCCGATCGGCTAAACCCAACTCTGAAGCCTGGCGTCTTAAAACTATTTCCCTGACGCGTGATTTGCCCTAAAAGCACGCCGTAATCCGGTCGCAGCCCACCCGGTCAAAACAAGGGAATCCAAAATATGAAGACCATCGTCGTCTGCTCCGGCGGACTCGACTCCGTTTCGCTTGCGCACAAGATAGCAGCGGAAGAACAGCTTATCGGCCTCGTCTCCTTCGACTACGGCCAGCGCCATCGCAAGGAACTCGACTTCGCCGCGCGGTGCGCGGAACGCCTTGCCGTTCCCCATCATGTCATCGACATCGCAGCCATCGGCGGCCATCTCAGCGGATCGGCCCTGACCGACGATATCGAGGTTCCGGATGGCCACTATGCCGAGGAGAGCATGAAGGCCACTGTCGTGCCGAACCGCAATGCCATCATGCTGGCCATCGCATTCGGCTTAGCGGCCGCGCAGAAGGCAGATGCCGTTGCTGTTGCCGTGCATGGCGGCGACCACTTCATTTACCCCGACTGCCGCCCGGGCTTCATCGACGCCTTCCAGCGCATGCAGAACGAAGCGCTGGAAGGTTATGCCAGCGTCAAACTGCTTGCACCTTATGTCAACGTTTCCAAAGCGGCGATCGTGACCGACGGCGGGAAACACGGCACACCCTTTGCGGAAACCTGGTCTTGCTACAAAGGCGGCAGCCTCCATTGCGGCCGCTGCGGAACCTGCGTGGAACGCCGCGAAGCTTTCCATCTTGCCGGCGTGCCCGATCCGACGGAATACGACGACGATGACTTCTGGAAAGCGGCCGTGTCGCAATATTCCGCCACGGAGGTGCGTTGATGTACCGCATCACCAAGGAGTTTCATCTCTCCGCCTCGCACCAGCTGGATCACCTGCCTGCCGACCATCAATGTGCCAGGCTCCACGGCCACAACTACGTAGTGGTCGTCGAACTCGCCGCCGAAAACCTGAATGATGACGGCTTCGTTCGCGACTATCACGACCTTTCGCCGCTCAAGCGCTATATCGACGAAGCCCTCGATCATCGACATCTGAACGAGGTCTTCGGCCATTCGAAAGTCACCTCCGAATTCCTGGCCAGGCATTTTTACGACTGGTGCAAACAGCGCTTCCCCGAGACATCGTCGGTGCGCGTCAGCGAGACGCCGAAGACGTGGGCGGAGTACAGGCCGTGAGCGGCGAGATCATCCGTGTCAGCGAGATCTTCGGCCCGACCATACAGGGCGAAGGCCAGTTGATCGGGGTGCCGACGGTGTTCGTCAGGACAGGCGGCTGCGACTACCGCTGCTCCTGGTGTGACAGTCTTCACGCGGTCGACAGCACGTTCCGGGATCAGTGGAGTGCCATGTCCTCCGAGGCGATCTGGCAGGAGGTCACGAAGCTCTCCGGAGGCAGGCCGCTGACGATTTCCCTTTCCGGAGGCAACCCGGCGATTCAGCCACTGGGGCCATTGATCGAGCTCGGCCATTCCCGAGGATACCGTTTCGCGCTGGAAACGCAGGGAAGCGTAGCGCGGGACTGGTTTCGCGATCTCGACATGCTGGTCTTGAGCCCCAAGCCGCCATCAAGCGGAATGTCGACCGATTGGGAGCAGGTGGACGACTGTATTCGGCTCGCCGCCGGCGGGCCGGAGATCACATTGAAGATCGTCGTCTTCGACGATACCGACTACCTCTTCGCGCAACAGGTGGGCGAGCGCTATCCCGATATTCCCTTGTTCCTTCAGCCGGGCAACCATACGCCGCCACCGCCCGATGATGACGACGCACGCGTCGATATCGACGGCGTGATGGATCGGATGCACTGGCTCATCGAGAAAGTGACGGCTGACCGGTGGTTTTCAATCCGCGTGCTGCCGCAACTGCATGTGCTGCTTTGGGGAAACAAACGGGGGGTATGAGCCTGCCTGCGCTATCCCTCCGGAAAGGCGAAGACATCGACAGGCTCGCCGAGCCCGCGTAGCGGGAAGGTGCCGAGGCTGTCCATATCTTTCGCGCAGCCCGCCATTTCGATGAAGGCCCGCGACAGCAGCACCGGGCGCTTGACCTCCTTGGTCAAGCTTTCCAGCCGCGAAGCAATATTGACCGCCGGCCCGATAACGGTGAAATCCAGCCGTCGGCGGGAGCCGATATTGCCATACATGACGTCGCCGACATGGACGCCGACACCGTAGCGCAGCGGTTCGCGCCCCATGCGAATATGCTCCTCGTTCAATTCAGCCATCGCCGCCTGCCCCTCGCGGATCGCCTGCAGCAGATCGAGGCAGGCCGCCTCCTTGGCGAGAGGGAAGATCGCCAGCAATCCGTCTCCCATGAACTTCAGAATCTCGCCGCCATACCGTTCGACCGGGTCCGAGATCGCATCGAAATAATCGTTCAGCAGATGGATGACGTCATCACGCGGCCAGAGATCGGAGATCGCCGTAAAATCGCGCAGATCGCAGATCATGATCGCCGCGCCGACGGTGGCGCCACTGCCGCGCGTCGTCACGCCCGACAGGATCTGCTCGCTCGCATGCGGCCCCACATAGGTCTGCAGCAGCGTGCGCGCCATGATGTTCTTCAGCCTGATTTCACTGACAAGCGTCAGCGCCGGCAAGAGATCGCGCAGGAAATCGACGTGCTTACTCGCAAAACCGCCCGCCCGGCTGGTGGAAAACGTCACGACGTGCCGTTTGCCGAAAGTATGCTCGAGCGGCCAGGCGATATATTCGGTAAGGCCATCGTCATGCAGTTCCTGATAGAATGAATCGCCGTCGGTTATGCTTTCCAGCTGCCTGCGAACCTCCTCGGTACCCTGGTGGATCGCGTTGATGGGACTCGTCAGGAACTCCGGCGTGTTTTCGACGCCATAGGCGAATGTATCGATCTTCGCCTCCGCCAGTCCCTCCTTCCAGAGAATGCGGGCACCGATCCATTGCGGGTGGTTCACCCTGAAATGCAGCGTCGCCCGCGCCACCGGCACCCCAGCCGCCAGCAGCTTCCCGCACATCTGCACCAGGATATTGTCGATGAAGCGCTCCGCGCGCGTCTCGTTCACCAGCCAGTCGAGAATCCGTCTCCTGCGGATCGGCCAGACGCCTTCGTCCGCTTCGGCGGCAGTTCCGGCCTTGTTTGGAAAAGACGACATTAAAAACTCCGCTACGCCACATCATCGGCGAGGATCGACTTCATTTCCGCTGAATGTGGGCGATGGGGAAGCAAATGATAAGGGCCCGACTGCGATAAAGCCTCAGAAATCCCAGTCCTCGTCCTCGGTCGCGACAGCCTTGCCAATCACATAGGAGGAACCGGAGCCGGAGAAGAAGTCGTGGTTCTCGTCGGCATTCGGCGAAAGCGCCGAGAGGATCGCCGGATTGACCTTGCAGGCCTCGGCCGGGAAAAGCGCCTCGTAGCCGAGGTTCATCAGCGCCTTGTTGGCATTGTAATGCAGGAATTTCTTGACGTCCTCGGTCAGCCCGACTCCGTCATAGAGCGCTTCGGTATATCGAGCCTCGTTGTCGTAGAGTTCGAGCAGCAGGTCGAAGACGAAATCTTTGATCTCTTGCCGCCTCTCCTCGCTGAGCCGCTCCAGCCCGCGCTGGAACTTGTAGCCGATATAATAACCGTGCACCGCTTCGTCACGGATGATCAGCCGGATCATGTCGGCCGTGTTGGTGAGCTTGGCGCGGCTTGACCAGTACATCGGCAGGTAGAAGCCGGAGTAGAACAGAAAGCTTTCGAGGAAGACGCTGGCGACCTTCTTTTTCAACGGGTCGCCGGAGCGATACTGCTCCATGATCAGCGCCGATTTCCGTTGCAGAAATTCGTTTTCCTCCGACCAGCGATAGGCATCGTCGACATCGGGCGTCGAGCACAGCGTCGAAAAGATCGAGGAATAGGAGCGCGCATGCACCGCCTCCATGAACGAGACGTTGGAAAGCACCGCCTCCTCATGCGGCGTTGCCGCATCCTCCATTAGCCTGATGGAGCCGACGCCGTTCTGGATGGTGTCGAGCAGCGTCAGCCCGGTGAAGACCCGGATAGTGAGCTGCTGCTCGGCCGGCGTCAGCGTCGCCCAGGATGGAATGTCGTTGGAAAGCGGCACTTTCTCCGGCAGCCAGAAATTGCCGGTCAACCGGTTCCAGACTTCGAGATCCTTGTCGTCCTCGACCCGGTTCCAGTTGATGGCGCGCACGCGGGACGCCGGTTTGATTTGCATGTTCATGAAGTTTCCCGGTCGGTTAGAGCGTGCAGGAGACACAGCCCTGCACCTCGGTGCCGGACAGCGCCATCTGGCGAAGGCGGATGTAGTAGATCGTCTTGATGCCCTTCTTCCAGGCATGGATCTGCGCCTTGTTGATGTCGCGGGTCGTTGCCGTGTCGCGGAAGAATAAGGTCAGCGACAGGCCTTGATCGACATGCTGGGTCGCCGCCGCATAGGTGTCGACGATCTTCTCCGGCCCGATCTCATAGGCGTCCTGATAATAATCGAGATTGTCGTTGGTCATGAACGGCGCCGGATAATAGACGCGGCCGATCTTGCCTTCCTTGCGGATTTCGATCTTCGAGACGATCGGATGGATCGAAGAGGTCGAGTGGTTGATGTAGGAGATCGACCCTGTCGGCGGTACTGCCTGCAGATTCTGGTTATAGAGACCGGAAGTCATCACCGCCTTCTTGAGAGCCGCCCAGTCCTCCTGCGTCGGAATATCGATGCCGGCAGTTTCGAACAGCGTCCTAACTTTCTCCGTCGCTGGCTTCCATTCCTGGCTCGTATATTTGTCGAAATATTCGCCGGAGGCATATTTCGAATTTTCGAAGCTCTTGAAGCTCGTGCCGCGTTCGACCGCGAGGAGGTTCGAGGCGCGGATTGCGTGGTAGGTCACCGTATAGAAATAGATATTGGTGAAATCGACGCCTTCCTCTGAGCCGTAAAAGATGCGTTCGCGGGCGAGATAACCGTGCAGGTTCATCTGCCCGAGGCCGATCGCATGGCTCTCGTCATTGCCCTTTTCGATCGAGGGAACCGAGGAGATATGGCTCATGTCGGACACGGCCGTCAGCGCCCGGATCGAGGTCTCGATCGTCTTGCCGAAATTGGCGGAATCCATCGCCGCGGCGATGTTCAGCGAGCCGAGATTGCAGGAAATATCCTTGCCGAGATGCTTGTAGGAGAGGTCGTCATTGTAGTCGCTCGCCTCGCTCACCTGCAGAATCTCCGAGCAGAGATTGCTCATCGAAATGCGCCCGGCGATCGGGTTCGCCCGGTTCACCGTGTCCTCGAACATGAGGTAGGGATAACCGCTCTCGAACTGGATTTCGGCGATCACCTGAAAGAATTCGCGCGCCTTGATCTTCTTCTTGGCGATGCGGGCGTCTGCCACCATCTCCCGGTAGTTTTCCGTCACCGAAATCTCGGTGAAGGGCACGCCATAGACGCGCTCGACGTCATAGGGCGAGAACAGGTACATGTCCTCGTTATTCCTCGCGAGTTCGAAGGTGATGTCAGGCACGACGACGCCGAGCGACAGCGTCTTGATGCGGATCTTCTCGTCGGCATTTTCGCGCTTGGTGTCGAGAAAACGCATGATATCGGGGTGATGGGCGTTGAGATAGACCGCGCCCGCGCCCTGGCGCGCGCCCAGTTGATTGGCATAGGAGAAGCTGTCTTCGAGCAGCTTCATCACCGGAATGATGCCCGACGACTGGTTTTCGATCTGTTTGATCGGCGCGCCGGCCTCGCGGATGTTCGTCAAGGACAGCGCCACGCCGCCGCCGCGCTTCGACAGCTGCAGCGCCGAATTGATCGACCGGCCGATCGATTCCATATTGTCCTCGACGCGCAGCAGGAAGCAGGAGACGAGCTCGCCGCGCTGTTTCTTGCCGGCATTAAGGAAGGTCGGCGTCGCCGGCTGGAAACGGCCGGAAATGATCTCCTCGACCACGTCGCGGGCAAGTGCCTCGTGCCCACGCGCCAAGGCCAGCGCCACCATGCAGATACGATCTTCGTAGCGTTCGAGATAACGCTTTCCGTCGAAGGTCTTCAGCGTATAGCTGGTGTAATATTTGAAGGCGCCGAGGAAGGTCGGAAAGCGGAACTTCTTGGCATAGGCCTGGTCGAACAGGTCACGCACGAAATTGAAGGAATACTGGTCGAGAACCTCCTGCTCATAATAACCCTCGGTCACGAGGTAATCGAGCTTTTCCCGGAGATTGTGAAAGAACACCGTGTTCTGGTTCACATGCTGCAAAAAATACTGCTTCGCCGCCATGCGGTCCTTGTCGAGCTGGATCCTCCCCTCGTCGTCATAGAGGTTCAACATCGCGTTCAGCGCGTGGTAGTCGAGCGCTTCCGCCGCTTTCAAAGGGCGTTCGCCGGCGGGATGAGCAAAAGTGTTATGCGGTTTTGCGCCCGCATCCCGCGTCAGAGTTGTTCCCGTGTCCAAAATCGTTCCATTCCGTGTTTAACGTTGGCGACATCCGCTTCGGTGCCCAGCAGCTCGAACCTATAGAGGTACGGCACTTGGCATTTCTGTGAGATCACGTCGCCGGCGAGCCCATATGTCTCGCCGAAATTGCTGTTGCCCGCAGCGATCACGCCGCGGATGTGTCCTCGGCTCTCCGCATCGTTGAGGAAACGGATAACCTGCTTGGGAACGGCCCCCTTGCCCCCGTCGCCACTGTAGGTCGGCACAACAAGCACAAAGGGTTCACGGATACGGAATGCGTCTGCGGCACCTGTTGGAATGCGCGCCGCGCACATTCCAAGCTTGGCGACGAACCGATGGGTATTCTCGGACCGGCTGGAATAATAGACGATCAGCCCCATCGTTCGGCCTCGATCAGGAGAGCGCGCTGATCATGTCGGGACGGAAGCCGGCCCAATGCTGCTCGCCGGCGATGACGACGGGCGCCTGCATGTAGCCAAGGCTGCGGACGCGATCGAGCGCTTCGGCATCCTCGGAGATATCGACGATGTCATAAGCGACGCCCAGGCGGTCGAGGGCGCGGTAAGTGGCGGTACATTGGACGCAGGCCGGTTTGCTGTAGACGGTAATGGTCATGATATTCCTCGTGACGACGCGATTGGGACGCAGGGCATCGATCGGAAATCTCGCGATATCCGTCGAAACATTCTCTGATGGTTTGAACGATGCGGCCTGTTCAGCCGCCGGGCGTGATCCGCCCTCTGCTTAGCGCGGGTTGCGGCCTGAACTGAGATACTGACATGACTTCACCCCGAAGTGGCTCATGCGGAGGATCGAGCGGCCTTGCGAAACGCGACGCGGCTATCATCCGCAGCCATGCAACGCGACCTTCCGGACTCCCCGCCCGTGGACGTTTTGTTCGAGGCAGGTCTCCTGGCTCACGGGTCAAAGCATCCTGCCCAGCCTTCCCGGAGCATTATGCTCCAGTGGCCTGAAATCGGACAGTTGCTCGCCGCTTACAGTTGCGGGGGCAGCTCCGGCATAGCCGCGCCATAATGGCGCAACGCACCGTATTCCCGTCTTAGCCTGCGATTCTCACGAATCGAAGGAACCTCGAACACTAGATATGGTACGCGAATCCAAATTCGCGTCAATGGATGGTTTGTGCATTGCGTTACGGCAGGTTTGAAATCACTGCATTCCTGTGAAAAACAGGGATAACGAAAGCTTAAGGAAAACAGGCGGTGGACAAGGCTCGAACGAAGAGAGCCGGTCTATGGCCGCTCTCAGTTTGATGACAAACCTCCCTCTCCGCCTCATCCTCGGCCTTGTGCCGCGGATCTACTGCCTATCGACCGGAGGCAGATGCCCGGGACAAGCCCGAGCATGACGAAAGAGGGGTTGGCGTCCGTTGTCAGCGGTCTACGGTGACGAGCGCCGCAAGGACGTTATCGGATGTTTACATCCTTACTCGAAGCAATCGCAGCGCGTTGATCGTCACCAGCACCGTGGCGCCGGTATCGGCGAGGATCGCCGGCCAGAGGCCGGTGATGCCGGCAATCGTCGTCACCAGGAACACCGCTTTCAGGCCGAGCGCGATGGTAATATTCTGCAGGATATTGCGCATCGTGCGTTTGGACAATTCGATCATCCTTGCCACGTCGCCGACGCGCCCGTGCAGCACGGCGGCATCCGCGGTCTCCAGCGCCACGTCGGTGCCGCCGCCCATGGCAATGCCGATATCGGCTGCGGCCAGCGCCGGCGCGTCGTTGATGCCGTCGCCGACCTTGGCGACGACGAAGCCCTCGCGCTTCAATTCGACGACGACCCGCTGCTTGTCCTCAGGCATCATCTCGCCGCGCCAGTCGATGCCGAGCATGCCGGCAACGGCTGCCGCCGTCCGCTTGTTGTCGCCTGTCAGCATCATCGCCTTGACGCCGGCTGATTTGAGCGTGGCAAGCCCGGCCTGCGCGTCCTCGCGCGGTTCGTCGCGCATGGCGATCAGCCCGGCCGCAACATTGTTGACCAGCAGCACCGAGACGCTCTTGCCCTCGTCGTTCAGGTCAGTGATGCGTGCCTCCTGTTCAGCACCGAGTGCGCCGCGTTCGCGGGCAGCGGGCGGCGACAAAAGATCCAGCGCCTCGCCGCCGGCTTTGCCGCTGACCCCCTTTCCCGGCAGCGCCTCCAGTTCGAAGGCCGGCGGCATGGGAACGCCGTCCGCCTTGGCGCGGTTGAGGATCGCCAGCGCCAGGGGATGGCTGGAGCCCTGCTCCAGCACCGCCGCGCGCGACAAGACTTGCGCCTCGCTCAATCCGAAAGAAATGATATCAGTCACCTGAGGTTTGCCTTCCGTCAGCGTGCCCGTCTTGTCGAAGGCGACCATCGTCACCTTGCCGAGCGTTTCCAGCACCGCGCCGCCCTTCATCAGCAGCCCGCGCCGCGCACCCGAAGAAAGCGAGGCGGCGATCGCCGCCGGCGTCGAGATGACAAGCGCGCAGGGGCAGCCGATCAAGAGGATGGCAAGGCCCTTATAGATCCATTCGCCCCACGACCCACCGAACAACAGCGGCGGAACGATCGCGACAAGTGCGGCGACCACCACCACGCCGGGCGTGTAATAGCGCGAGAACCGATCGATGAAGCGTTCGGTCGGCGCCTTCGATTCCTGCGCTTCCTCCACCAGCTTGACGATACGGGCGATGGTATTGTCGGCTGCGGCCGCGGTGACGCGAACCCTGAGCACCGCATCGCCATTCACGGTTCCGGCAAACACAACGGCATCGACGCCCTTGCGCACCGGCGTACTCTCGCCCGTCACCGGCGCCTCATCGATCGCGCTCTCGCCTGAAATGATAACGCCGTCCGCCGAGATACGATCGCCAGGACGCACCATGATAATCGCGCCGACGGCAAGGCTTTCCGCCGGCACCTCCCGCGTCTGGCCATTGTCTTCGAGCAGCGCGCTCTTCGGCACCAGGGCCGTCAGCGACTGGATGCTTTCGCGCGCCTTGCCCGCAGCCACCCCTTCCAGCAGTTCGCCGACGAGGAACAGGAACACGACAGTTGCCGCCTCTTCGCCTGCATTGATGATGACCGCGCCGACGGCGGCGATCGTCATCAGCATCTCGATCGAAAACGGCGTGCCGGAGAGAGCCGCCATGACGGCGCGCCGCGCGATCGGCACCAGCCCGACCAGCATGGCCACGATGAAGGCATAGGATGCGATCGCCGGCACCAGATGGTCGATAGCATAGGCAGCAACGAGTGCGGCACCCGAAAGGATGGTCAGCCGCCCCTTCTTGCTCTGCCACCAGGGACCGGTCATCGGCGCATGGTCGTGCCTATGCAGCCCCTCGATTTCCTTCTGGCCATGGTCGTGGTCATGATCGTGACCTGCGTGATCATGGCTGGCATGATCGTGATCTCCATGGTCATGGCCCGCATGATCGCCATGATCATGTCCGTGGTCGTGATGATCGTGTGCGCCGTGGCCTTTCGCCGGCGTCGTGCTTCCGGCAAAGGGCGAGACCGAATAGCCGAGCCCCGTCACCTTCTTCTCGATCGCCTTGAGATCGCTGTTGCCGTCGTGCCGGACGGTCATCGTTCCCGCCATCACCGAGACCGAAACATCGGCGACACCCGCCACGCGCCTGACGGCCGTGTCGATCTTGGTCGCGCAGGCGGCGCAATCCATACCGCCAACCCGGTATCGTGTCTCGTTCGTCTCAGCCATGAACCGCTTCCTTGTCAAACAGAAGCATCCCTCCTACATCCTCTAGCGGCTAGAGGTGCAAGAGGAAAATCATGAAAAAGATCACGATCGGCGAAGCTGCACGCCAAAGCGGCGTCAAGGTGCCGACGGTGCGCTATTATGAGAGCATCGGCCTGCTTGCGGCCCCGAGCCGCAGCGAAGGCAACCAGCGCTCCTTCGAGCCTGCCGATATCAACCGCCTCGCCTTCATCCGCCACGCCCGTGAATTGGGCTTCGAAATCGAGGCCATCCGCGCGCTGCTCACGCTGCAGGATGATCCGCACCAGTCCTGCGCCTCGGCCGATGCCATCGCCAAGGCCCGCCTTATTGAAGTCGAGCAACGCATCCGCAGCCTGATGGCTTTGAAGGCCGAACTGGAAACCATGGTGGAAGGCTGCGGCCACGGCCGCGTCGACCAATGCCGCGTCATCGAGGTTCTCGCCGATCACGGCCAGTGCACCCATCCGCACCACTGATTTCCATCCTTGCAGTCAAGGCGCGCCCGCGCCAAAACTGCACGCAGAAAGAATCAGGCGAAGACATCCATGAACCAGAAGCGGATCGCGATTATCGGTGGCGGCCCGGCCGGCCTTGCGGCTGCCGAGCTGCTTTCGCTGTCCGGCCATGCGGTGACGGTCTATGACGCCATGCCGACCTTCGCTCGCAAGTTCCTGCTGGCCGGAAAGTCGGGTCTCAACATCACCCATTCCGAGGACTATGGCCGTTTCACCACGCGCTTCGGTGCGGCAGCCGCCCGCCTGCGCCCCGCGCTTGATGCCTTTACCCCCGATGATATCAGAGATTGGGCAGCAGAGCTCGGGACAGAGACCTTCGTCGGCTCGTCCGGCCGGGTTTTTCCGAAGGTGATGAAGGCCTCTCCCTTGCTGCGTGCCTGGCTCAGGCGGCTGGAGACGCAAGGGACCACGCTTCGCACCCGCCACCGCTGGATCGGTTTTGCCGAAGAGGGTTTTGCCTTTGAAACGCCCGAGGGGCGGCGCATCGTCGATTGCGACGCGGCCCTGCTGGCGCTCGGCGGCGCAAGCTGGCCGCGCCTCGGCTCGGATGCGCGCTGGCAGCCCTGGCTATCGGAGCGGGGCGTTGATATCGACGCTTTTAAACCCGCCAATTGCGGCTTCGTCGTCGACTGGAGCGAAAGCTTCCGCGCACGTTTCGCCGGCGAGCCGGTAAAATCGGTCACCGCCACATCCGAAGCCGGTACCTTTCCCGGTGAATTCGTCATCACCACAAGCGGTATCGAGGGCAGCCTCGTTTATGCCAATGCCGCAGCACTGCGCGACCGACTGCAGAGCCACGGCGACGCCGCCCTGACACTCGATCTCGCACCGGGCCGAACGGCCGAAAGGCTGACCCGCGACCTGGCGCGGCAGGACGCCAAATCGAGTTTTTCAAACCGCCTGCGCAAGGGCGCGGGCCTCGACGGCGTCAAGGCGGCGCTGCTGCGGGAATTCACGCCGGAGTGTGACCGACGCGACCCCGAACGCCTGGCCGCTATGATCAAGGCCCTGCCGCTTCCGGTTCTCGAAACCCGGCCGATCGGCGAGGCGATCTCCTCGGCCGGCGGCATCCGCTGGAGCGGCATCGACGACAGCTATATGTTGAAGGTGCTGCCCGGCATCTTCGTCGCCGGCGAGATGCTCGACTGGGAGGCGCCGACTGGCGGCTATCTCCTCACTGCCTGCCTGGCGACCGGCCGGGCCGCGGCACGCGGCATCGAAGCCTGGCTGCAAGGCACTGGCGCTCGCCAGCACTGAGGCAGCAAACAAGCCCTTCCTTCGATCAGGCCGAGGCTGGATGAAATGTCATGACAAGGCCGTTCATGCAGTAGCGAAGCCCGGTTGGCTTCGGACCATCATCGAAGACGTGGCCGAGATGGCCGCCACAACGGCCGCAATGGACTGCCGTGCGCGCCATGCCGAACGTCGTGTCGTTGGTGGTGCCGACGGCATGGTCGAGCGGTGCCCAAAAGCTCGGCCAGCCGGTGCCGCTGTCGAATTTGGTCGCCGAGGAAAAGAGCTTTTGGTCGCAGCCGGCACAGGCGAAATTGCCCTTCCGCTCCTCATGCAGCAGGGCGCTGGTGAAGGGAGCCTCCGTCCCCTCCTGACGCAGGATGACAAATTGATCCGGCGTCAGCAGCTTGCGCCATTCCTCCTCGGTGTGCGTCACCGTAAACGTCTCGCCGGCGATCGCCTTGCCGGCCCCCAAGCGAACCGTAAGCGCTCCGAAAGCGGCACCCATCAGCAACAATCGTCTGTTTAACATGGTCGGGATCTCCTCGCCTTGCACATCTGTTTCTGCACAGGATTACGGGCGAGAGCGGTCTTTTGTTACACTCTCTGCGTCCAAACACCGAAATGTGATTCCGCCACCTTCGTCTGGAAAACCCGCACGCTGATGACCGTCAGGGCCGGCTGATTGCAAACCGGCCGCTTTTCCATCAGACTATGCTGAAGTTCCGTGGGAGGAGCAGATGCACGAACACTCAGCACACGCCGAGCATGTCTACACCTCTGCCCAGCGCGATTCCGCCGCGGCGAGTTCCCCCGTTGTCGCCTCCTGGCGGCGATGCATGACCATGCACCAGCTCGCTCCGGAGGACGAACGGGCGCCGCTGCGCGTTACCGATGAAGAATTCCGGCGTGCCCGCGAACAGTCCGGGCAACTGATCGCCAGCGCGACCGAAGAGCTCGATCGTCTCTTTACCACCGTTGGCAAGGCCGGTTGCTGCCTGCTTCTGACCGACAGGAACGGCATTGCATTGGAGCGTCGGGGTGCCGCTGGCGACGACAAGGAGTTCCACGAACTCGGCCTCTGGACCGGCTCCGTCTGGACCGAGGCGAGCATTGGCACCAACGGCATTGGCACCGCCCTTGCCGACGAGCGTGCCGTCGCCATCTTCCGCGATCAACATTTCTTCTGCGCAAATACCAGCCTCAGCTGCACGACGGCGCCGATCCGCGATCATCGTGGCCGGGTGGCCGCAGCCCTCGATATCTCCACCTGCCGTGAAGACGTCAACGAGATGACGCTGACGATCCTGACGCAGACCGTGCGCGATGCGGCAATGCGCATCGAGCTCAACCTCTTCCGCTCGGCCTTTCCCAGCGCCCGTTTCCTGATGGTCCCGGCCGGCGTCAATTCCGGCGCCGCCCTGCTTGCCGTCGACCGGCATGACCTCGTGCTCGGGGCAACACGCGCCGCCCGCATCGCGCTGCAGCTGGACGATAGGCGCATTGCGGCGGGCATTCCGGCCGCCGATGCCCTGCATGAGGCCGGCGTATCGCAGCAGGAAGAGATCGTCGAAGCGGAAAAGGCAGCCCTGCTGCGGGCGTTGTCGCGCACCAGCGGAAACGTCTCGCAGGCGGCCGCCGCCCTCGGCATAAGCCGCGCCACCCTGCACCGGAAAATGAAGAAGTTCGACCTTCACTGACCAGCCGCCCGAAAGTTCCACCGATACCGTCGATCACGACGCGACCTGTCGCATGTCTGCGACACTGTGCGGTGCGGTATTGAAGAGCCGCCCTGTTCCCTCCGCCAAAACATGCACATTTTCCTCCCACTGGTTCGCTTCGGAACTTGGTTCATCAAGGGAGGATGACATGCTTCATCAGAAAATCGTCGAGTCGCCGTTCAAGCTGAAATACGGCAACTATATCGGCGGCGAATGGCGCGAGCCCGTCGAAGGCAAATACTTCGAAAACCTCACGCCCGTCACCGGCGGCAAGCTCTGCGACATTCCCCGCTCCAATGAAAAGGACATCAATCTCGCACTCGACGCAGCTCATGCGGCAAAGGAAAAATGGGGCCGCACCTCGGTTGCAGAACGCTCCAATATCCTCATGAAGATCGCCCAGCGCATGGAAGATAAGCTGGAATTGCTTGCTCAGGCCGAGACCTGGGATAACGGAAAACCGATCCGCGAAACCATGGCGGCAGACATTCCACTGGCGATCGACCACTTCCGCTACTTCGCTTCCTGCATCCGCGCCCAGGAAGGTTCGATCGGTGAGATCGACCACGATACCGTCGCCTATCACTTCCACGAACCCCTCGGCGTCGTCGGCCAGATCATTCCCTGGAACTTCCCGATCCTGATGGCCACTTGGAAGCTCGCTCCGGCGCTGGCCGCCGGCAACTGCGTCGTGCTGAAGCCTGCCGAGCAGACCCCGGCCTCGATCCTGGTCTGGGCCGAACTGGTCGGCGATCTCCTGCCGCCCGGCGTGCTCAACATCGTCAACGGCTTCGGCCTCGAAGCCGGCAAGCCGCTGGCGACCAG
The DNA here is from genome assembly GCF_017357385.1 of Rhizobium sp. NZLR1. NCBI lineage: Bacteria > Pseudomonadati > Pseudomonadota > Alphaproteobacteria > Hyphomicrobiales > Rhizobiaceae > Rhizobium > Rhizobium sp. NZLR1. The sequence goes on from NZ_CP071632.1 coordinate 4,069,525, forward strand.
CCCGCGCGTCGCCAAAATCGCCTTCACCGGCGAGACGACCACCGGCCGGCTCATCATGCAATATGCCAGCCAGAACCTCATTCCGGTGACGCTGGAACTCGGCGGCAAATCGCCGAATATCTTCTTCGCCGATGTGATGGCCGAGGACGACGATTTCCTCGACAAGGCGCTCGAAGGGTTTGCGATGTTTGCCCTCAACCAGGGCGAAGTCTGCACCTGCCCAAGCCGCGCCCTCGTCCAGGAATCGATCTACGACCGCTTCATGGAAAAGGCCGTCAAACGCGTCGAGGCGATCAAGCAGGGCAACCCGCTCGACAGCGCGACGATGATCGGTGCCCAGGCTTCGACGGAGCAGCTGGAAAAGATCCTCGCTTATCTCGACATCGGCAGGCAGGAAGGCGCCGAGGTTCTGACCGGCGGCTCGCGCAACGACCTCGGTGGCGATCTGGCGAACGGCTATTACGTCAAGCCGACGATCTTCAAGGGCCACAACAAGATGCGTGTGTTCCAGGAGGAAATCTTCGGACCGGTGGTCTCGGTCACGACCTTCAAGAACGAGAAGGAGGCGCTTGAAATCGCCAACGACACGCTTTACGGCCTCGGCGCCGGCGTCTGGAGCCGAGACGCCAATCGATGCTACCGCTTCGGCCGCGAGATCCAGGCCGGCCGCGTCTGGACCAACTGCTACCATGCCTACCCGGCCCATGCCGCCTTCGGCGGCTACAAGCAGTCCGGCATCGGCCGTGAAACCCATAAGATGATGCTTGAGCATTATCAGCAGACCAAGAACATGCTGGTGAGCTACAGCCCGAAGGCGCTCGGTTTCTTCTGAGAAACTCGCATGGTGAGAGGAGGGTCAAAACCCCTCCCCAACCCTTGTGGGGAGGGGTTGGGGAGGGGACTTCTTCCTCCCGAAACTTTTGGAGGAAAACCGATGGAAACCACCGTCAACGGCGAACCGCGTGTTCTCGCAACCAACGCCGCCCTCGACCTGATCGCTGAGATCAAGCGGGATCATTCCGATATCCTCTTCCACCAGTCCGGCGGCTGCTGCGACGGCTCCTCGCCGATGTGTTATCCCGCCAATGAATTCATGATCGGCGACAGCGACGTCAAACTCGGCGAGATCGGCGGCGTGCCGGTCTATATCAGTGCCAGCCAGTTCGAGGCCTGGAAGCATACGCAACTGATCATCGACGTCGTTCCCGGCCGCGGCGGCATGTTCTCGCTCGACAACGGTCGCGAGAAACGCTTCCTCACCCGCTCCCGCCTCTTCGGCGGCGGCGAGACCTGCGCCGTCCCTGATGTGACGGTCAAGGCGGTCTACTAATGCATGTCGCCCGGAAGTGTGCAGCGGTTCCGGGATAACGACATGCATAAAAACAAAGGACTAAAGCGCATCGCATGAATCAAATTTGATGCGGCGCGCTTTAGGGAATTTCGGCTGTAGTATTCCCATAGTACCTTCTGCGCGCCGCTCTTTGTTAATCTCCGGCCGTTGGTTTCAAAGGAGGATGCGATGCCAGCTTCAAAAATCCTGATGATCACCGGTGATTTCACCGAAGATTACGAAACGATGGTGCCGTTCCAGACGCTGCTCGCCTGCGGCTACACGGTCGACGCCGTCTGCCCTGGCAAGAAGGCGGGCGAGACGGTCGCCACCGCCATTCATGATTTCGAAGGCGACCAGACCTATTCCGAAAAACGCGGCCATAATTTCGCGCTGAACGCCACTTTCGACAGCGTGCGGGCCGAAGATTACGATGCCCTCGTCATCCCCGGCGGCCGCGCGCCGGAATATCTGCGCCTCAATGCCGACGTCATTAAAGCGGTCCGGCACTTCTTCGATGCCGGAAAACCCGTTGCCGCCATCTGTCATGGCGCGCAGCTGCTCGCTGCCGCTGGCGTTTTGAAGGGCCGCACCTGCTCGGCCTATCCCGCCTGCCGGCCGGAAGTCGAGCTTGCCGGCGGCACCTACGCCGATATCTCAATCACCGATGCGGTCTCGGACGGCAACCTGGTCACGGCGCCGGCCTGGCCGGCACATCCGTCGTGGCTGCGCCAGTTCATGGCGGTGCTCGACGCGGCAGCGCTGCTCGAAACCAACGCCGCCTGAGGAGGGCGGCACCGGGAGGACGACATGTGCGAATTGTTCATCAAGGCGGATGCGCGGCTCTGGGAAAGCGCCACCCGGTCGCTGCGCATCGACGGCATGGTCACCAGCGTCAGACTGGAGAACTTCTTCTGGTCGAAGCTCGAGGAAGTCGCCCGGCGCGACGGCATGAATGTCGTCCAGCTGATCACCCGGCTGCATCATGAATCGATCGATGCCGGCCATGATCTTGGAAACTTCACCTCCTTCCTGCGCGTCTGTTGCGCCCGCTATCTCGACCTGCAGCTCACCGGCGACATCCCGGCCGACGTCACCCGCCCGATTTCCGGCCTTGACGCGCCCGAGATTCTCGGTCGCGAACGGACGAAATATCACTGACGGCCGACTCGACGAAACCGTTGAGCAATGACGGCGGAACTGCCTGCGGATAGCGCCGAGGGAAGATGTCTGACCGTGTCGCGGCTGCGTGGGCTTGCCTTGCCGCGCAGCCTGGATCAACAATGCGCGCCATCAAGGACCGGCAGGAGATCGATTGCCATGAACGACCAGAAAGCCGTGATCGTTACGGGAGCCGGCGGCAACCTCGGCAGCGCCGTTGTCCGCGAGCTCGCCGCAGGCGGCGCAAAACTCGTCTGCATGAACCGCTCCAGCCAGGAGCTGGAAGCCTTGGCCGGCGACCTGCCCGCCTCCACCGAGTTTCTGTCGATCGCGGGAACGGATCTCACCGATTATGCCTCCTGCGCGGCCGCTGTCGCCCGGGCCGTCAAGCACTTCGGCGGCGTCAGCGCCTTGGTCAACACGGTCGGCGGTTTCCGGGTGGGACCGGTCGGGCCGGACGCCCCTGCGCAGTGGGAGACGATGATGACCGCGAACGCCCGCACCGCGCTGACGATCAGCGCCGCGGTTCTCCCGACGATGAAGGCATCGGGCTACGGTCGCATCGTGCATGTTGCTGCCGCACCCGGCCTGAAGGCCGGCGCCAATCAGGCCGCTTACGCCGCCTCGAAAGCCGCCGTCATCCGGCTGACGGAAGCGATCGCCGCCGAAAGCCGCGACGACCGCATCACCGCCAACTGCATTTTGCCCGGGACAATCGACACGCCCGAGAATCGCGCCGCCATGCCCAATGCGAAAACGGACGGCTGGGTATCGCCGCAATCGATCGCCCGTCTTATCGCCTTCCTAATTTCGCCGGCCGCAGCCGTCGTCACCGGCGCGGCGATCCCCGCAACCGGCCGCGAATGACGGAAGCGGTGGGGTGATCGGCCGCCGCAAGGCGCTGCGGCCGCCAGCGTCGACATTTCACCGAACCTCGCCTTGGCCTTGCGTTTTCGCGACTGTTCCTTGCCGCGATCAGTGGGTGATGAAACGACGAAGACCTGCAAGTTTTGCTCAGTGACATACGATCTTGCTTGAGGTTCGGTTCGCCTTAAGGCAGCCTCATTTCCGCTTGGCTCAGGTGGCAGGCAGGAGACAGCGGGCGGACACGATGGTGTTGATGATCGCATTGCGACGGCATTTGCCAGAAGGCGGGTGGTTTCGATGACGGACGATCCCGGATTGCGTGCCGTCAGCGCCACCAGCCTGGTGCGCGAGGAATGGTTCCTGGGCGTCAGCGTCGCGACGAGCTTCGTATTTCTTGCTTTCCAGGAGCAGCTCTTCGGCCAGCTTTCCGATCCGCTTTGGTTCACTGTCGTTTTCGGTTGGCTGTTTGCGGTCGTGCTCGGCTCCGCTCTGTCGGTCGTGCGGCACGCAGACCACCTGGCGGAGCGGCTGAAGGAGCCTTACGGCACACTCATTCTAACACTTGCCATCACCTCGATCGAGGTGATGGCAATATCAGCCGTCATGCTTCACGGCGAAAACAATCCCACACTGGCGCGCGACACGTTGTTTGCTGTCGTGATGATCATCCTGAACGGCATGGTCGGCCTGTCGTTGCTGCTGGGTGCGTGGCGGCGACCGGAACAACAGCATAACCTGCAGGGCGCCAACGCCTATCTCGGCGTGATCGTGCCGCTGGCGACATTGAGCCTGGTCATGCCGACATTTCTTGCAGATCCGGACGGGCAGCATCCATCGGCACCGAGGCAACTGATACTGGGTGTCATATCGGTCGGCCTTTATGCCACATTTCTGTTTCTTCAAGCCGGCCGCCATCGGGACTATTTCTCTGACGAAAGCAACCCTCACGAGCTGCGCGGCGAGCGTGTGCCTCGCCACGGACCGGTCTGGCCACATGCCATTCTGCTTTTCGCCTATATGGGTCCCGTCGTCTTCCTGGTCGAACAGCTTGCGCGGCCGATCGATTACATTATCGAAACCCTGCATGCTCCAACCGCATTTGGCGGTGTTGTGATGGCCATCCTTGTCGCAACGCCTGAGGCGATCAGCGCAGTGCGTGCGTCCATCGCCAACAATCTTCAGCGCTCCGTCAACATCTTCCTTGGTTCGGTATTGTCGACGATCGGGCTGACCGTGCCGGCGATGCTAGTGATCAGCCGTCTTTACGGGCACCCGGTCACCCTCGGCCTGGAACACGGAGATCTGGTGATGCTGCTGCTCACCCTTGCCGTCAGCATCATTACCTTTGCCAGCGGCCGCACGCATCTCATGCAAGGTGCGGTCCACCTTGTACTTTTCCTGGCTTACGTGCTGCTCATTTTCCAGCAATGATCTCCGATCAGCGCGAGAACAACAAAGTAAAGAGTTCCACGCTCTGCCTGTCTTCCGCTATGGTGACTGTAATGAATGCACCACTTGCAAGCCTCACGGCGCTTGCAAGCTTGACGTGACGGAGACCGGGACTTGAGCTCACTGTTGCTTGGCGGGCTTGTATTTGTTTTTCTGTCGGTGGCGACATCGATAGGATTGCTGGCGCGCGACCGTTTGCCGGATCATCACCTCAATGCTGAATCCAAGGATGCCATCAGGCTGGCGACCGCGGTGGTAGGAACGCTGTCGGCCTTGGCACTCGGCCTCCTGATCGCATCCGCCAAGACGACATACGACAATGCCGAAGTGGAAATGAGAACGGCGGCGGCACGGGTGCTCCTGCTTGACCGCGTCATGGCCCAGTACGGGCCGGAAACAGACATGGCGCGGCAATTGCTGCGTGAATTGATCGAGAAACGCCTGGGCCGCGGCTGGTCGGCCGAGACCACCGACGAGGCATCCGGCAAGGCGCTGGGAGAATATCAGGATATCGAGGCGGTTCAGGGCGATCTTCGATCCCTCTCGCCGAAGGATGCCGTACAGCGTTCGCTGCAGGTGCGCGCTCTTGATGTGAGCGGCATGGTGGCCGAGACCCACTGGCTGCTGGTCGAATCCGGTAAAGAGGGTTTGCCCTGGGCTTTCCTCGCTGTGCTCGTCTGCTGGCTCTCGCTGCTTTTTGCGACCTTCGGGCTGCAGGCGCCGGCCAACCTGACCGTGCTGTCGATTCTGCTGGTTTGCGCCCTGTCCGTCGCGGGCGCGGTCTTCCTGATTTCGGACATGGCCAATCCCTATGTCGGGCTGATCCGTGTTTCCGATGCCCCCTTGCAGTCCACCATCGAACGGCTGGGAAAACCATAGCCATCGCGTGGCGTCCGCGAACGACTCCGACATGATTCAATTGTGCCCCAGCAGCTATTGCAATTTGCAGCAATGCCGCGACATAATATCACATGCCCGGAACTTTTCGGAGAAGGTCGTCTCCGCCGAGGCACGCATGAAGACTGGGGCTCGTAAACATCGGGGCGGCGGCAATGCGTGTGAGATTGGATCAGGGTCTGCACCTGTCAGTGGTGCTCGCCGGCATGGCAATTTTCGCAGGCTGCGAGGACAGCGGCAACACCTACGTCCCCCCTCCGCCAGCTCCGGTTCGCGTCGCCCAACCGGTCCAGCAGCCGGTCACCTTGTATTTCGAACTTACTGGCAATACGGCGCCGCTGAATTCCGTCGATATCGAAGCACGCGTCCAGGGCTACATCGAGTCCATCGATTACCAAGACGGCATGACGGTGACGAAGGGTACCAAGCTCTTCGGAATCGAACGAAACACCTACCAGGCGCAGTTCGACCAGGCGAAGGCATCGCTCGCCTCGCAACAGGCATCGCAGGTGGGTGCGCAGCAGGAATATGATCGGCAGCTCAATCTATCGAAGCAACAGGTCACCACACAGACCGCAGTCGACAGCGCCAAGGCGACGCTCGACGAGGCGAATGCGTCCATCCTCAACGCCCAAGCCAATCTCGAGCTGGCGACGATCAACCTCGGATATACGGAGGTGCTTGCCCCCTTCGATGGCACCGTCACGGACCATCTCGTCGATATCGGCGCACTCGTCGGCGTATCCGGCCCCACCAAACTCGCCAGCATCGTCCAGACGGATCCGCTTTATGCCTATTTCAACGTCAGCGAAGTCCAGGTCCTGACAATCAAGGAAACCATGGCAAGGCAGGGACATGCCTTCAAGCAGACGGACCTTCCGAGCATGGCTGCGGAAATTGGCTTGCAGACGGAACAAGGTTATCCGCACAAGGGTCATCTCGACTACGTGTCGCCTCAGCTCGATGCCTCCACAGGCACTCTTCAGGTACGCGCCTTATTCGACAACAAGGACCGGGCCATGTTGCCGGGTCTCTTCGTGCGGGTCCGAGTGCCGGTCGGCCATAACGACAAGGCTTTGCTGGTGCGCGACGACGCCATCGGAACGAACCAGTTGGGCAGCTACCTGCTCGTTCTGGGCAAAGACGATATCGTCGAGCAGAAACAGGTCAAGACCGGCCAGCGCGAAGGTTCGCTTCGCGTTATCGACTCAGGCCTCGATCCGGCCGACTGGGTCGTGACTCAAGGCATCCAGCAGGCGATCCCCGGCAGCAAGGTCACACCCGAGAAAATGGAAATGAACCCGGCGGCGAGCGCCGCCGGCGATGCCAAGGCCAACACCACCACGCAGTGAATTCGCCACCATGCTCATCTGAACGTCTAAGGACACCAGCATGATCTCGCGCTTCTTCATCGAGCGACCGGTGCTCGCCAACGTTCTGGCCTTGGTCTTCGTGCTCATCGGCGCGGTCGCCCTTCTCCAACTTCCTGTGGCGCAATATCCAAATGTCGTTCCGCCGACGGTGCAGGTGACGACGCGCTTCCCGGGCGCCAGCGCGCAGACCCTTATCGACACCGTCGCGTTGCCGATCGAGCAGCAGGTCAACGGTGTGCAGGACATGCTCTACATGCAGTCGGCGAGCGCCAGCGACGGGACCTATTCGCTGACCGTCACCTTTGCCATCGGAACGGATCCTGATCAGGCGCAAGTTCTGGTGCAGAACCGCGTCGCCATAGCGATGTCGTCGCTTCCCGAAGCCGTGCAGCTTCAGGGCGTGACGACGCAAAAGAAATCGACGGCGATCCTCGGCTTTGTCAGCCTGACCTCGCCCGACAGCCGCTATGACAGCTTGTTCCTGTCGAACTACGCCGTCATCAATCTGCAGAATGAGCTCGCCCGCCTGCCGGGCGTCGGCAACGTGACCGTGTTCGGCGCCGGCCAATATGCCATGCGCATCTGGATGGATCCGAACCTGCTGCAGGCCCGCGGCCTGACGCCGCAGGATGTCGTCAGCGTCGTGCAGCAGCAGAGCCAAGAGGTCGCCGCCGGTCAAATCGGCATTCCACCGGTGCCGAAAGGACAAGTCTTTCAATACACACTGAACGTCAACGGCCGGCTGAACGAAGCCGCCGACTACGAGAACATTATCGTCAAGGTCGAGAGCGGACAGGGCGGCCGCATCACGCGCGTCCGCGATATCGGCCGCGTCGAACTCGGCGCCCAGACCTACAGCCAGTCCTTCACGCAAAACGGCCGGCCGGCGGCCGGCATCGGCATTTTTCAATTGCCCGAGGCCAACGCCATTGCGGTGGCGCAAGCGGTGAACGCTAAAATGCAGGAGCTCTCGAAAGGCTTCCCGCCGGGGCTTGAGTATCATCTGCCGTTCGACACGACGAAATTCGTCAAGGCCTCCATCGACGAGGTTTACGTCACCTTGATCGAGGCCGGCGTTCTCGTTCTCATCGTCATCCTCGTCTTCCTGCAGGATTGGCGGGCGATGCTCGTGCCGGCGACCACCGTTCCGGTCACCATCATCGGCGCCTTCGCCGCCATGGCGGCATTGGGCTTCACCGTCAACCTGTCGACGCTGTTCGCCATCGTTCTTGCCATCGGCATCGTCGTCGATGATGCCATCGTCATCGTCGAAGGCGTCGCCCGGCACATCGAGGCGGGCATGTCCGGCCGGCAGGCTGCCGAGAAGGCGATGGAAGAACTGCTCGGCCCCGTCATTGGGATCACGCTGGTGCTGATGGCGGTTTTCATTCCGGCCGCCTTCCTGCCCGGCCTGACCGGCCAGCTCTATCGGCAGTTCGCACTCGTTATCGCCGCCACGGCGCTGATCAGCGCCATCAATGCCGTGACGCTGAAACCGACGCAATGCGCCCTCTGGCTGCGAGCGCCGGTGCCCTTCGAGAAACGCAACGCCTTTTATCGCGGCTTCAACAGGGGCTATGATTGGGGCGAGCGCCACTATGCCGGATTGATCGGATCGATGACCCGCCACAGCGGTATCATGGCGATCGCAGCACTTGCGCTGATCGGCGTCGCCGTCTGGGGGCTCACGCGCCTGCCGACCGCCTTTCTGCCCCTCGAGGACCAGGGCTATGTGCTGATCAGCGCGCAATTGCCCGACGGCGCTTCGAAGGAGCGGACGGATGCGGTGATGGAAGAGGTCGGCAAGATCGCCGAAACCACACCTGGCGTCGATCAGGTGCTGACTATCAGCGGCCTTTCCGTTCTCGACAACAGTGCCAGCCTGCAGAATGCCGGCGTCGCCTATGTCGTTCTCAAGGATTGGGACGAGCGCGGCAAGGCGAAGGGACAGGACCTGCTGTCGATCTATCAGCATCTGAACGAGGCGCTGCAAAGCGTGCTTGCCGCCAAGACTTTGGTCGTCGTGCCGCCTCCGATCCAGGGCGTCGGCAATGCCAACGGCTTTACCATGCAGGTCCAACTCAGAAACGGCGCATCCGACTATCCACTGCTGCAATCGCTTGCCGATACGATCGTCAAAAACGGCAATGCGCAATCATCGCTGCAGAGGCTCAGTACGCCTTTTCGCTCAAACGTGCCGCAGCTTGCGGTATCCGTCGATCGTATCAAGGCGGAGACGCTGGGAATTACGGTGGGCCAGGTCTTCTCCGCTCTCTCCGGCTATATCGGTTCGAGCTATGTGACGCAGTTCAACAAGTTCGGCCGCACCTTCCAAGTCTATGCGCAAGCCGCATCCGATTTCCGTATCAGCCCTGAAGACATCCGAAATCTGAAGGTCAAGGCCGGCGACGGGACCATGGTGCCGCTTGGCACGGTCGTCGATGTTAAGACGACGCAGGGCCCGTCCCTGATCAGCCTCTACAATCTCTATCCCACAGCCACCATCGTCGGCGGGCCAGCCGCAGGATTCAGCTCCGGCCAGTCGCTCGCGGTGATGGAGCAGATCGCCGATCAGACGCTGCCGCCAGGCACCGGCTTCGAATGGACGGCGCTGTCCTATCAGGAGAAGGCCGTGGGCGGGCAGATCTATTTTGTGTTCGCGCTGGCCATGCTCCTCGTCTATTTCGTGCTCGCCGGCCAATATGAAAGCTGGATCCTGCCGCTGGCGGTCATCCTCGCCGTGCCGCTCGCCCTTCTCGGAACGGTGGCAGCACTCATGGCGGCGGGCGTCGCCAACAATCTCTATACGCAGATCGGCCTCATCCTGCTGATCGCGCTCGCAGCCAAAAATGCCATCCTCATCGTCGAATATGCTCGCGAAAAGCGGGCAGAAGGCATGGAAATCCTGGATGCGGCCGTCAAGGCCGCCCGCCTGCGCTTCCGGCCGATCCTGATGACGTCCTTCGCCTTCATCCTCGGCGTCCTGCCGCTGGTGCTGGCGACGGGCGCCGGAGCATCGGCCCGCAAGTCGATCGGCATATCGGTCTTTAGCGGCATGATCGCCTCGACCTGCCTTGCCATCCTCTTTGTTCCTTCCTTCTACGTGCTGCTGCAGCGCCTCGAGGAACACTGGAAGCGCCGCGGAGCGACCACAAGCACGGCTGCACCAGTTGCGGAGGCGGAGATAGCGAAACTCCGGTAAGGCGAGCAGCAATTATTGGACGATCACCTGCACATAGACATTGCCGCTCTTGGCATAATAATAACCGCCGCAGCGATAATAATAGCCGCCGTAATAGGGACCATAGCGGCAGCCTGCTGGAAGCACGGCGATGGTCGTCGTCGTGCGTGTGACGACCCGGCGCGTCGTCCGGCGGGCAACGCCTGCATAGGAGAGCGGCGTCAGCGGTCTGCCGATGACGGCGCCCGCCGGCGTAGCGAAGCTGATCGACAGTGGCATGGATCCCTGCTCCCCGATGTGGAAGCCGGTGAATGTCAGAAAACCGGCCAGGCCGAGGGCGAGGAACAGCTTGTTATAGATCATTTTAAGTCTCCCATATCGGCGGCTTCAGGCAGCTCGTCGAGCGATTGCAGCTCACTGAGATCCACCGTCTTTGCACTGGCTGGAATCTCGATGGTGTAAGAAACGGCCGCCACATCCGCCCCGCTTTTGAAATCGCTGATTTCGAGAGTGTATTGCGGCGCCTGGACGACGTGCTTGCTGGTGATGACGTATCGCCGCGGTATGGGTTGCGGGCCGTTCTGTATCCAAATCTGCCAGTCGATCTCAGGCGTTCGGAAGGCCAGATATTCGCATTCAACCCCATCCACGAAAGCGCTGGAAATATGCTTGGCCTCCGTCACATCTGATATAAGCACGTCATAGACGTTGGAGGCTAAAAGATCGGCGCCCGGCGCTTCGACGCCTGCGGTCATCAGCCTGTCGATCAGATCATCGAGCGAACCCTTGCCGTCGATCTTGGCATAGGCTTCGAGGTTCTTGCCATGAACCGTCAGCGACGAACCGTCGAAACTCACATCGAGGTCGGCAAAGCCGCCGGTTCTCGTGACCCGCAGCTTATCGGGACGAGTGAGGTTGGCTGTCCCTGAACTCACGAACTGGAGTTTCTCGAAGGCAGGCGTCACTGCTTCGAGCGACGATTGATAGCTGAAGGAGATCGTCTTCTGCGCCGCCAGAAAATCGGACATCGTCTTTAAAAGAGCTTTCGCATCATCTGCCCATGCGCTGGTCGGCGGCGCCAGGCTGGCGGCAAGCGAAACATACAGGAGCATCCGCTTCAACCGCGGGAAAGGGAAAGTCGATGACATGGCAATGCCTTTCGTTGGTGTCGTCATTGATTTCATCGAATTGCAGATGGCGCCGGACCTGCCGCAGCCGAACATGAAAAGTGCTGATGCAATGCAGGCATGCGGGCTAACTGCCGCTTGCGGACTTCGCGGGATCGCGCGCACCAAATTCCTCGGCGCAGCCCGCGATGGTCTCTTTCAGCGAGCAACTTCGACCGGGCGTTACAAGCCCGAGGTCAGCACGCGATGGCAGGCTGGTGATACGCGTTGCAGATTGTCGCGCAGGCAGGCAATGCCTCGCCCTCCCCCCAAAGGCACCATGCGGCACAATGCCCGGAAGTCCGCTCCGCAGGTTTCCCGCAGGATCATCACTTCCTCACGTGGAGAGAAGGCTGGCATCATTGCCCGAGGGGCCGGCGCGATCGCACCGGTCGCCGCGGCATCGCCAGTCTTCGCGCCGCCCGATCCCCCCAATGCCGCAACCGCTTGCTGACATGGCGCCGATAGAGCCGCGTTGTGCTGTTGCAGACAGCTGAGCGCCGCCGCACCGCCCGGCGTGACACCGGAACATTGCGCCATGAAATCGCGCTGACAGGCCGATTTGACCGCATTGCGCTGCGCCTGCGTCGGCTGATGCGCCGGCGTGCCGGTAGCAGGCGCCGGGGTAGTCACCGCAGTATTTGCAGGCGCAGCCGGCGTCGGCGCCGCCGATGTCGATTTGGGTTTGACGTTCACGGCGGACACCGCTTTCTGACAACCTGCCGAAAGCGTAGCGCTATGCTGCTGCAAACAAGTGAGCGCCTCGATACCTCCCGGCGTAACCCCGGAGCATTTCGCCATGAAATCGGAGCGGCACTCTGCTCTGATGGCATCACGCTGCTCTTCGGTCGGCGCTTGCGCAGACACAATCCCGGCGAGAAACACCACCGCGCAGAACGCAGGCAACCCGAAGATTAGCGATAGAAGACGCCGCCGCCCATACGGAAGCGCCAGCAGGAAAGATCCCCATTTTCCCATGATTCCCCCCAATAAATCTTTGATCTACTTCATGAAATCGAACTGCCTTTGAATAGGATAAATAGGCGCCGCCGAATGGACGGACGTTACTTGCGACTGTGAAAATGTAAGAAGCGCCTGATTTAGGTATATTAGAATATTATCTATTTAGCAACTATCTAGTCGTCGCTTGAAAAGCGACCGCAACTCATCGGAATAGTGTTACCGTCGCCTCAGAAACGCAAAAGCCCGCCATGAGGCGGGTTTTTGGGTATTGTATGTTTGATCATGGAAGGTTTGGTTGCGGGGGCAGGATTTGAACCTGCGGCCTTCAGGTTATGAGCCTGACGAGCTACCGGGCTGCTCCACCCCGCGCCATGGCAAATCCATTGGATCTGCTTGAGTATTATAACACAAAAGGCCGCTTGTTAGCGCCTTTTGACGGCGTTTGCCGTTGATTGTTTTGAGAAGATTGGTTTTGTTGGCGCATGCATCTTTCCGAAGCCTTAAGGCTCCGGGAGCATGCGTTAAGTTGCGCTTTGCAGACCTGGCAGCGACCTACTCTCCCGCGTCTTAAGACGAAGTACCATGGGCGCAGGGGCGTTTCACGGCCGTGTTCGGAAAGGGAACGGGTGCAGCCACCCCGCCATAACCACCAGGTCGGCAAAGCGCAACTTTATGTTTTGAGAAGCTGGCAGGCGTTAGCCTGTTTTCTTTTTTTGAACACGTCTTCGATCTTTTCCACCCGAGGGCGCTTGTGGCACCCATACAGGCCAGAGGCCGTCGCGCTCGGTAGCGCGGGCCGTCCGCAGCGCCATTGGCGCGTCAGGACAAAGGTCAAGCATCATCGAACTTTGTTCGATGAGCACAGTCAATGAGAACGATCAAGCCAATCGAGCTATTAGTACCGGTAAGCTTCATGCGTTGCCGCACTTCCACACCCGGCCTATCAACGTGGTCGTCTTCCACGGCTCTGATAGGGAATACTCGTTTTCAGGTGGGTTTCCCGCTTAGATGCCTTCAGCGGTTATCCCGTCCATATGTAGCTACCCTGCTATGCCCTTGGCAGGACAACAGGTCCACCAGAGATATGTCCATCCCGGTCCTCTCGTACTAGGGACAGATCCTGTCAATATTCCTACACCCACGGCAGATAGGGACCGAACTGTCTCACGACGTTCTGAACCCAGCTCACGTACCGCTTTAATTGGCGAACAGCCAAACCCTTGGGACCTGCTCCAGCCCCAGGATGCGATGAGCCGACATCGAGGTGCCAAACAACCCCGTCGATATGGACTCTTGGGGGTCATCAGCCTGTTATCCCCGGCGTACCTTTTATCCGTTGAGCGATGGCCCTTCCACGCGGGACCACCGGATCACTATGACCGACTTTCGTCTCTGCTCGACTTGTCAGTCTCGCAGTCAGGCGGGCTTATGCCATTGCACTCGACGACCGATTTCCGACCGGTCTGAGCCCACCATCGCGCGCCTCCGTTACTCTTTCGGAGGCGACCGCCCCAGTCAAACTACCCACCATACACTGTCCCGGACCCGGATAACGGGCCGCGGTTAGACATCCATGACGATAAGGGTGGTATTTCAAGGATGGCTCCACGGAAACTGGCGTCCCCGCTTCAAAGCCTACCACCTATCCTACACATGCCGACACGAATGCCAGTGTAAAGCTATAGTAAAGGTGCACGGGGTCTTTCCGTCTGACCGCAGGAACCCCGCATCTTCACGGGGAATTCAATTTCACTGAGTCTATGTTGGAGACAGCGGGGAAGTCGTTACGCCATTCGTGCAGGTCGGAACTTACCCGACAAGGAATTTCGCTACCTTAGGACCGTTATAGTTACGGCCGCCGTTTACTGGGGCTTCGATTCAAAGCTTGCACCTCTCCTCTTAACCTTCCAGCACCGGGCAGGCGTCAGACCCTATACGTCGTCTTGCGACTTCGCAGAGCCCTGTGTTTTTGATAAACAGTCGCTACCCCCTGGTCTGTGCCACCCCATCATACTTGCGTAGAATGGGGTCACGCTTCTTCCGAAGTTACGCGTGCAATTTGCCGAGTTCCTTCAACATAGTTCTCTCAAGCGCCTTGGTATACTCTACCTGACCACCTGTGTCGGTTTCGGGTACGGTCTATACGGTGGAGCTATTTCCTGGAACCGCTCCGCTGCCCATCCAATCCAATTAGAATGAACAACTTGTGCAATCCGTCACTACCACCAGGCCCACGAATATTAACGTGGTTCCCATCGACTACGCATTTCTGCCTCGCCTTAGGGGCCGGCTAACCCTGCTCAGATTAACTTTAAGCAGGAACCCTTGGTCTTTCGGCGAGAGGGTCTCTCACCCTCTTTATCGTTACTCATGTCAACATTCGCACTTCCGATACCTCCAGGAGCCCTCACGGGTCTCCCTTCATCAGCTTACGGAACGCTCCGCTACCACGTGTATTGCTACACATCCTCAGCTTCGGTGCATGGCTTCAGCCCCGTTACATTTTCGGCGCAAAGACCCTTATTTAGACCAGTGAGCTGTTACGCTTTCTTTAAATGATGGCTGCTTCTAAGCCAACATCCTGGTTGTTTTGGGATCCTCACATCCTTTCCCACTTAGCCATGACTTGGGGACCTTAGCTGGAGGTTAGGGTTGTTGCCCTTTTCACGACGGACGTTAGCACCCGCCGTGTGTCTGCCGAGTAGTACTCCCCGGTATTCGGAGTTTGGTTAGGATCAGTAAGACGGTGAGTCCCCATAGCCCATCCAGTGCTCTACCCCCGGGGGTATTCGCTCGACGCTCTACCTAAATAGATTTCGCGGAGAACCAGCTATTTCCGAGTTTGATTGGCCTTTCACCCCTAGCCACAAGTCATCCCAATCTATTGCAACAGATGCGGGTTCGGTCCTCCAGTTGGTGTTACCCAACCTTCAACCTGCTCATGGCTAGATCACTCGGTTTCGGGTCTAATGCAACGAACTATGACGCCCTATTCAGACTCGCTTTCGCTTCGCCTACACCTACCGGCTTAAGCTTGCTCGTTACACTAAGTCGTTGACCCATTATACAAAAGGTACGCCGTCACCCTT
>NZ_CP071632.1:4390000-4577533 GCF_017357385.1 Rhizobium sp. NZLR1
TTGATCGCTTCTGCCGCGATTTGCCCGAGGCTTTGGCCAGTCTGCATCGCGGTGAATTCCATTCGGCCCGCGCCAAACGCGACATGGCTTGCAGAGAGCCCGAAGGACACGAACCCGTTGGTGCAATCGCCGGGCTTCGGCGTGCAAACTTCGAGCGGCAGCGGGAACATGCCATCGGACCCGCCGAGATCGACAGCCATACCGCCCTCGCTCGCAACGATCCAAACTCCGGCCGTCTTTTCTAAGGCGATATATTGGATTGCATGCGAGTCCATGAAATAGGAGATCATGGAAACCGTGTTGGTTGAAATCGAGGGGACGCCACCGTCGCCACGCGTCAGTTCGGTGCCAAGCAACTTCGCTACACCATCGAGACGAAGAGCCTCGCGGACATACATCTGCGGGTTCATGCCAACGGTATCGTTTTCGTGCGGGCTGAAATAGTGATCCGATACGAAGCCCCAGCTCAGGCAGTTCGTTTTCAAGGCCGCCGGGATCCGGGGGTCGGTGCCGTGCTGCATCAGATACAGCATGCCGACAATCCAATTCCAGTGTGCCTTCCAGATCGCTTCGCGCGCGGAATACGAAGCGAGCGGGTAATCCCAATTCCTGCCGAGAAAATCCGTTGAAGGCGCCGCCGGCCCCGCCCTGTTGTTCACATCAAACTTGCTTTCACCATTTGCGGTGTAGAAGGCGTCAGCCTTGAAGTAGTCAAAGAAGCTGACCTTGGTGGGGTTCGCCGCCATGAAACGCAGAAGCACCTCGTAATCCGCGACGTCGTATCCCGGAGGAGGAGTGGTCGGCAACGGCTTCCGCCACTTCGCCGAGTTCGTCATTGTCATGCGGAAGTTGTATGCCTGAATTTTATCGTCTGCGGTGCCCGCCGCGGGAAGCGTGTTGAGCCCCGGCGTGAACGTGGAACGAACCGCGGTAAGCATGTTGATGGGGCCGGATGCGGGAACCCCTGGAGTCTTCCAAGGATCCACACCATCGTATTCGATGAACGAAGAATCGACACGTCGCGGTCCGCGAAGGGTCATTCCACCAGCGGAGTGAAGAGTTTTCATCTGCGCCGAGGGCCATAATCATCTTGGCCTTTGACCAGATGCTTGAACCATCGATCTGCTTTTTCAGCCGCTTGATGAAGCGGTTCCGCGATCTCTTATCACCCCCGCTCGGAGCGGTGGCGAAGGCGGCGACGAGATTTTCGGTCTCCGCCTCATAAGTGTATGCCTTGAGGGATGGCAGCCCTCCGCCGCGCCTTCTTAAGGAGGCGGCGAGGCCAAGAGAAAACGCGGAACCGGGACCGATGTGGAAGCCCATAATGTGTGTCTCATCGCAAGAGTTTCTAACTCCCGCAATGTCCCATGTCCGCTTTTGGCCACCAATCTCGTAAAAGGGAATCCGGTGGCAATTCAGCAAAGCGAATCAGCGATATACTCGTCTTCCACAACTGCCAGGGGTCAATAGTCATATTTGCAGTTGTCGCGCGGCGATTGTTAAAGCATATCTCGCATCGATATTTTGCGGGCGGTGCAGCTTTGAACAATTTCCATGCGGCGAAAGCCCGTTACGATCAAAACCGATTTGACTCCTGTCACAAGGCGGTCACCAACTTACGTGGGGTAATTGGTATCGAATTTCGCATATCGGACTTAAGCCGAAGCGCGCTTGAGGCGGTGAAAAGTCAATGGGGCTCATCAGATTTTCCTTGGCAGCAGATTCACGAATCGTACCGCGAGCCCGATTGCATAAAAATTGCTTTCTGGGTCGGTGAGAGATTGTGCGGGCTTGCTATCGGCACTACATCGGGTCAGTCTTTGAGACTCAGGTTTCTTGAAGGATCACCGGATCCCAACTGTCCTCTCAAAGGTCTTCGGATTCTAATTGCATTAGAAGTGATGGCGCTCTATGGTCAGATGCGGGGCAAGCGAGAGCTCGTTCTGGAACCAATTAATGAAAAACTCATTGATGTGTATGAGAATACATACGGGTTTGAAGTGGTTCGACCGGCAAGAGGAACGCCCTTTTGCAAAAAGGGAATATGAGATGAACGCTGTAAAGAAAGTTTCAGCCGCATTTTCGCGAGTTTGGTTCACACCGAAGGCTCTTCCGGAACCGGAGCCTACGTATGGAAAACCGCGCCCTGCAACAGGTTTCTTTGCTAACCTCAGTGACGATCAGAAGAAGCGCGCGTTGGCGTATCGCGGTGATGAAAAGCACGGCGATCCAAATTTCGCTCGCTAACGCGACACCAAGCCCCGTTTAGCGGGGCTTTTTTGTATCCGTGACAACACCAATAACCGCACATCGACCGAGGCGGATCTACTGGACACGGAATCATGTTGAAGCGTATGGATTTTCCTGACTCGCCCACCCCACGAGGCCTATGCACTATGCGTGGTTCATAACCATCCTGAGAGAGTCTGTCGCTAGCGAAAGCCTGCGCGGCCACGTTCCCCGCAGGTGCCGGTAGTGGGGGAAGGACCCGACGATGTTCTCTACAATCTCTGCAACGCATGCACGTATTCTCTGATCTCCGGAGCGTCTAACTCCAGCCACGCGACCAAAGCGTCCGCATATTGAATTGCTTGCAGTGCGAGATCGTTATGGCGTGTTTCAAAAAGAATCTTCGGCGGGAGACCATTAGAAACCAGTCCGCCAAGCACTTGCGCGGCGAAGAATTCACGCTTTGTCAGCCCCGAAGGCGGTGCCACTGGGTTTATTGTTGCTTTCCGGTTTTTGCTCACAGCAATCTCGTTTCATGGATGTTGAGGGGTGCGCCACCGACCCCGTTGACTGGACCGGCGGCGCGAGGTGGGCTGAGGATTGGATAGACCCACCTATCTGAAAGGGGTGCGCCGCCAGGCGATGAGGACGGAGCCCGGCGGCACGGTCGGGGTTGACGGCCCAACCATCTGAATTCAGTCAGGCTCGAAATCGAGAGGCGGCAAGGACTGCGCATCCTTGATAGCCTTTGCCCACATCGCGTTCCGGTCAACAGGAGCGGCGCGCCGAGCAACATTCACCGGGGTCACAGCCACCACCGGCGTCGCAGAAGGGGAAGCGATGGCACATGCAGCCTGACTCGGACGTATCGCCTTTGACCACATCGCCGACCGGTCCGGCTCTCGCTCGTGTGCTCTCTTGCCGCGAATGCCAGCATCCGCCGGTTTGGCCATCTTGGCCCGACCGCCCAGCAGGAGCGCGGCGCGGAGGGCAGATGGGGTTGGTTTCTCGGTCATACGGTTTCCGCCAAGTAGATTTCCGGACGCGCGTCACGGCGACGATGGACAACGATTCCGGCGCTCTCAGCTTCACGGATGAGATGTTCCTCGGCGCGTTCGGCCGCATCGATATCTGCGTCGATTTTACGAAGTTTTGCCGCACGTTCCGATTCGGAAAGGCCGTCGCCGGGACTTGCTGCAATGGCATGAGCCAGAAGCGCCGCCTCGATCTGATTACGAAAGCCTAGAACGCACAGACCCCCGACCCCTTGAAAGGTATTGGGCGTCGCAAAGAATCCACCGCCACCGCCACTACCCGCGATGCCGGACAAATGGAAAACGCCATCGGCATTCGGCGCCATCTTGCCGCTCGCCGAAGAACGAAACGTAGAAGGAACCCAGCGTCGCATCGCTTCACCTTCAAGGTGGTCAAGGTGCAGCTTGATTTTTGCCGCCGTCTCCTCGCGAGAGATTGGCGCTTCCTCGATGTGGAAGCGTTCCCCGTTGAGTTTGAACAGCTCGTTACGAAGCTCTTCCACGGCGAGCTGCAAATCGGTGCGGGCATCGACGGCCTTCTTTGAGGCGGCGCGAAGTTTGTCCAATATCTTCACTGGAAGGACTCCTCGATATCGGCCGGGATGTTTGTGTGGTCGCGAGCATACTCGTAGCCGCGTCTCGCAAGACTGCAGTTCAAGTTCCACGCCTCTTGCAGCCGGCTGTGGGCGGCCTCAGCCACTGCTAGGCGCTCTTGCGCCATCTTGACGGCAGCCTCAAACGGCTTGTCGCTGTTTAGGTCGCGCCGTCGACCGCCCTTTTCGATATGACTATCGAGTGCAATCTTGGCGTCCGAGAGGGGCTTGCGTGCCGCAAGGACATCGTCCCATGCTCGCCTCATCGCTACATGCGCAGAGGTCCTGTCTTCGGCGAGACGCCGAAGCCGATCAATCGAGATGCTCAATTTCAAACTCCCTGGAAGTAATTGGTGCGGAAAGCTGGCGGGCACGCTGCAGGTCACGTTGGGCCTCGCGCAAACGTTCGCGAACCTCTTCAACGCGAACCCGCGCGATAGCCTCCCGACCGTTCAGTGTTGCGGAAAGGACCGGATCAAGACCGGCATCGAATTGAACCGCGCGGGTCGCCGCATGCAGCAAGCGTTCCGCTTCTTCCAATGCGGCGCGTGCAGCCGCGTGCTCGCCGTATGCTTCGCCCCGGAGACGGACGGCGACGTTTAGGTCATGAAGGGTTTCGGTAGTGTCCATGACGACCACTAAGAAAGGTTCAGCATCCCAAAATTAGGGGGTGCCGAGACTTTGGGACACTTTTTGCGCCAGTAGATTTGCAATGCTTTTCGCGGACCACTTCCCGCCGAAGTGTTGGCAGACGAAATGGAGAAATGCGCTTTCCTCCTCGGCTGGCATCGGCAAAGAAGGATCAAACGTCAATTTGTATTTGCTGATCTTTCTCTCAATAATCAGGGCAAAATTTCTGGCCGTCATCGAGCCATACCGGGAGCGCTTGAGGTCAACCGCCATTCGATCCCGGACCGATTGATGACGCACGCGCCGTTCAGATGGCCCCGGTTTCTTTCTGGGCGCCTCACGCTGACGCAACAGGCTATCGAGGTAGCATCTGGAATCGGGATCAAGATTTTCTCGGAAAAGGGCAATCTGACGGTCAACGAATTCGCTGCCGGTGATGTGCGGATGTGCCACTTTGATCCTTTCCGTGTTGCACTTGTTGCACTTCACTCGCTTATCACCCGTCTTGAATGCAGACATCTAATGCGAGTGGTGTTTTATCCCGCACGCGGGAAAGTATACATAAAAAGCTACTACGGGTGATAAGGGGAGGAAGTGCAACAAGTGCAACAAACCCCCGCTCATTCGATATCGCTATAACTGGAATAGGCATCAGGGTTGATCTTCAAACGGTAGCCGATGACGCAATTGACCACTGACCCACCGCCGCTTGGCCGCGTCCGCTTCAGTTCTAAGTTGCCCTCTTCGCCGAGCGCGCGAGACATCGCGGTCTGCGTCCAAGGCGACTTCACGCCCTGTTCTTCCTGCCACTTCCGGAAGGCCGGATAGATATCGGCGGTGGCGGTGCGGGCGTCCTTGTCTAGCACCAGGCAGTCGCGAACGAAGGCTAGGATATCGTCTTCCTCGTCCAGATAATCGGCGCTGGCGGCCTTCACGCTTTCCGGAGGCGCTAATCCCATCTTCAGCCATTCCCCGGCGCCGTCGATGCACCAGCGCAAAATGGCAGGCCATTCAGCCTTGAGCTTGTCACCAAGGTGCGGATCGCGCTTTCCGTTCTCGTCCGTGAAATTTCGAGTGAACGGCACCAATATAAATCGCTCCCGCATCGAGACGCCTACTCCCTTGAATCGCGGCTTGTTATTACCGCTGATGAAGAGGGAAAGCTGCGGTTGAAACTCAAAGAAGTCCTGCCGCATCAGGCGCGCCGAAATCGTGTCGCCACCCGTGAGAGACTTGATAACCTCTTCGTTCCACGTCGCACCCTTCGGTATCTCATTCGACGCCACCAACCGGGCGCCCTTGAGTTGCGCGAGCCCGGTTGGGTGTTCCTGCCCATGGGTCGCCATGAAGAGCGATGACGATACCGTGCGGGAGTACTCGCCGAGAATCCCGGTGAGGGTCTGCATTATGGTGCCTTTGCCGTTGCGGCCGGTGCCGTAAAGAAAAAGCAACTTTTGCTCTGTTGTCTCGCCGGTAAGAGCGTAGCCGGCGGCGCGTTGGATGAAGGCAATGGTTTCGAGGTCACCACGCCCGTCCTCACCGGGAAAGACGCGGCATAGGAATTCGAACCACACTTTGGCCGGAGTGCCCGCGGGTGCGGGCGACACCGCTGTGAACTTCGTAATCATGTCCTCACGCCGGGCCGGGCGGAGCTTCCCCGTTTTCAAATCTACGGTTCCGCCGGGAGTGCCAAGAAGGAGGGTGTCACCATCGAAGTCATCGGCGTAGGCGATGCTCTTCGCATTTGATCTCGCCATCTGCTCTACGGCGGTGACGGTGGAGTGAGCGCCGAGCGTGCGCCGAAGTTTGGCAGCCGCTGCCGAAATGCTCTTCGCCTTATCTTCATTGGACTCGAGCGCTTGGCGTTGCGCCCACTCGAAAACTTCATCTGCCTTCATTCGGAGAAAATCGCGCACTTGGCCCCGTGTCACCGGATAATCCGCATCCTCCCACCGCGATCCCCGCCAAAAATACCACTGCCCCAGAGCAGAAACGAATTTGGCGTTTTCATCCCAATGCTTTTGGCCAAGCTCCAGCGCCAACGCGTCGTCATTAATGACGGTTTCGTGCGAGGACTCATAATCTTCAAACGAGCCTCGGACTTCCGGCGGAGCCGCCAATGGCGGAGCAGGTAAGTTGACGCGCTCATATTCGGCCCGAATGTGGTCAGGTAGGCTTTCCGGGCTTCGCAACCGAGAACCGGGAGCATCAACGGCGGGTTCGGCGATATCATCAAGAAAGCCGAGATCGTCTTCAGAGGTCAAAGTGCTCACACCCTGCCGCCTTTCATAGTTTTCAAATACCAAGGCGCGAGACGTGCAACGGTGGCCGCCAAGTCCTGGCCTTTCAAATGTGCGTGGAGAGCGGTGAGGCCGACGCCGCAGACGAACATGTCCGACATACCGGATGTGCATCGCCAGCCGTCAGTAGCGTTGATATGCAGGTCTAGGCCGCTCTCATCCTGCGTCGCGTGGAACTCCTCGCCAACCCATGCAGATGTCCATCCCAAATTTCCAGCGAGCTTGTTCAAAACATTCTGCCGCTGCCCGTGGAGCCATGCGTCGATGAGAAACACGGGAGGAAAATCAGCAAGCGCGTCGATGATGGCTAATTCCTCCCGTCCGCCATCTTCGATTTGATCCACTGCGGCCTCCATTTGGTCCGTGGCAGCTTCGATACGGTGAGCCGCCGCAACGGGCTCGCCGTTTGCAAGATGCTCCCTGGCTTCAAGAATAGGTTCCAGCGCTTCAAGAATGCGCTCGCGAGCACCGGCAAAAGCTAGGCGCTGATGTATCTGCCTGCCAAGGCAGGCTTGAACGACTTGACCCAAATCGTTGTTTTCGCTATACATGATGCATACTTTTCATTGTGTGAAACCCCTTCATTGCTTGCCGGCGGGAGGGGTTTTTCTTTTCGTCTTAGGACGCATCCATTCCGGCGAAACGACGGAGATCGCCGAGGCGATAAACGATGCGGCCATTGCCCACTTTCTTGAACGCAGGGCCTTTCGAAGACTTGCACCTGATCGTGGCTAACATCTGCGTCCCGATGTTGACGCCCATTACTTGAAGAGCTTCGGCCGCCTTGGCCGGATCCAATTGGATGTCATCGGGCATGTCCGAAATCGCGGCGTGCAGCTTGGCGATTTCTAGTAGCGACATCCGCGAGGTTGTTTTCCTAGATGTGGTTTCCATCATTTGCTCCTATTTAGTTTGATGCAATTTGATGGTTGAGGTGCCCGCCGTCATTCCACGATTCTGCGAAGGTCTGGGTGTTGATAGATGTTGCTATTTATTGATAGGGCGCCCCGTCAAGAAACCTGCCGCATTCCTCGTATTTGCCGACACAACTCCACAAAAAAGCCCGCCAGAATGCTACTGGCGGGCGTCCTTTAGGTGAGAGGTGAGGGAATTATTCAGCGACTCGGAGGGGAATCACTTCCGCCTTTTTTCTTCCTGCTAGTGCTGCCGCAATGGTATCGCCAACTTTGTCGGCCGCCCGCTGCGAGGGATCTCGATCAATGTGCGCGTAGATTTGCGTGGACCGCGCGTTGGCATGGCCTAGCAAACTGCCAACGATCAAAAGAGCCTCGCCGCTGGAAGCCGCAACACTTCCCAGCGAGTGACGCAATGTGTGTGGTGTGACACCGGGCAGATTAGCTTTCTTCGTCACCATGGGCCAAATGCGTTTGGTGCCCACATAGAAGCCATCTCCGTCGCGTTCCGCAGGGAACACCCACGGCTTCTCCTTTTCACGAGAGGCGTACCGCGCGGCGAGCAACGCACGGGCAGCGGTTCCGAGGGGACGGAGTGACTTCCCTGTCTTGGTGTCCTCAAAACGTAAGAAGCCTGAAGAAAGATCAACCTCATTCCATTTTAGGCCCGCGATTTCGTTACGCCTGGCGCCCGTCAGTGCCCACAACCGGCAGATATCAAGCGCCTTGGAATTTGTGCCGCTGGCTTCCAAGTCCTCGAAGGCCGCGCCGAGCCGCTGAATCTCTTCTAACGATAGAAAGCGCTCCCGCTTGTTATCAGTCTTGCGAACGGCAGCATCTTCGATCGGGTTCTTTTCAACGATGCTCCGGCGTTTGGCAAAACTGAAGACGGCGGAGAGATCGCGGACAACCTTTCTGGCGGCGCCTTCGCCACCACGGACGATGACCCGCTTTTCTCGCCCGGTTTCATCTTTGATCTTTTCGTCCCGCGCCGTTTTGCCGTTCGTCACGTCTTTGACGAAGCGTTCGATGTCGCCGGGCTTGATGGCCTTAGCCTTCATTTTACCGAGCAGGGGTACAGCGTGGTGCCGTAACCTCGCCACCGTATAGGCGGCGGTGAGGGGCTTCATCGGCTCGCCTTGCCTGATGCCTCGCTGGACGAAGAGACCTTCTACCGCATAAAGCTCGATGAGTTGCTCAACAGTTTCCGCTTTCCGATGCGCTTGCTTTTCCGCCGCCGGGTCTTCGCCCTTGGCAACGGCGCCGCGCGCCTTCGTCGCCTCGTCCCGCGCCTCGTCTAGAGTGAGGCCGCCCACGCGGCCGATGGTCAACCATCTGACCCTACCGTCACTGTTTCTGTATTTAAGAATATACGTCTTCGCGCCGCCAGCCCAAACCCGGACGCCGAAGCCCGGTATGCCACTATCCCATTCAATTTTGTCCCCAGCATCCGGCGGGACGAGTGCGGCAACGAGGGCCTTCGTCAGTTTAGGCAACGTCTTCTCCTGTGGTAGCTAGAACCTATCAGCTACCACATAGCTACCACCGTAGAGCCATCTGAATCAATCAGACCAAAGCAAACCGAAAAATAAAAATCGAAAATACCTTTATTTGTCAGTTATTTGAGATAACCACTGATATCCAGTGACAACTGCTGACAAGCGCTGATGTCTGGCAACAACAACCTTGCCAAGGTTGGGGTCGAGGGTTCGAATCCCTTCGCCCGCTCCAGTTTCTCAAATTTTCAAAGCCTTAGCGCACCTTTGCCGTGCAGCGTGCCTGTTCTGAATGTTTGCCGATCCGCGAGCTCGCTGATCGGCGAATAAGGGGCGTGTGCTCCTCGCGGCCGGGGCGCGTAAACTGCTGAGTTTGACGCGATCTTGCGTGCACCCAATGACTCGCCGCATAGCAACGCCACTCTGCTTGGCCTCGACCCATAAGATGATGTTCTGATCATCGTCATCGGCAGGAGCAGATGGCGCACTCAATGAGATGGGCCGCACCGCTTGCGACAATCCCTCACTTGGTGTCAGATGACCGGAGAAATTCTTGACGACAGCACCGGCCTCGAGGTCCAGGGCGCTGCCGGCATTGCGGCCCTACCTTCCTGATTGCTCCCAATATCAACTGAGGTTTCCCATGCGCATCGCCGTTGGTGGCATTCATATCGAATGCAGCACATACAATCCCGTCCTGAACGAGGAGAAGGATTTTCGCGTGCTGCGCGGGGACGCACTGCTGGCATCACCCTACTTTGGCTTCCTCAGGGATTACGACGCCGAATTCCTACCGACGATCCATGCCCGCGCCATTGCTGGCGGCCCGGTTTCACGCGCCACCTACGAGGCCTTCAAGGGCGAATTCCTCGAGCGGCTGAAGCCGATGCTGCCGCTCGACGGTCTCTACCTCGCCATGCATGGCGCCATGTATGTCGAGGGCATGGAGGATGCCGAAGGTGACTGGATTTGTGCGGCCCGCGCGCTCGTCGGCGAGGCCTGCACGGTGTCGGCAAGCTACGACCTGCATGGCAACGTCACCCAGCGCATCATCGATGCGCTCGATATTTATTCAACCTATCGCACTGCGCCGCATATCGATGTCGAGGAGACGATGCGCCGCTCGGTCTCCATGCTGGTGAAGAGCCTGAAATCAGGTGTGCGGCCGGTTGTTCTCTGGGCGCCGGTCCCGGTCGTGCTGCCCGGCGAGCGCACCAGCACCGTCGATGAGCCGGCGAAAAGCCTCTATGAGATGCTGCCCGAAATCGATGCGATTGATGGTGTCTGGGATGCATCACTGATGGTTGGTTATGTCTGGGCCGACGAACCGCGCGCCACGGCCGCCGCCATCATCACCGGCACCGACCGCGCGGTAATGGAGCGCGAGGCCAGACGTCTCGCCAAGGCCTATTGGGATGCGCGCGAAGACTTTGTCTTCGGCTGCGAGACCGGCTCGTTGGAGGAATGCGTCGCGAGAGCCATTGCAAGCCCGACAATCCCCGTCGTGCTCGCCGAATCCGGCGACAACCCGACCGGCGGCGGCGTCGGGGACCGAGCCGACGTGCTGGCCGAGTTGATCGGTAGGGGTGCTGCCGGCGTCGTCTTCGCCGGCATCACCGACAAGGCGGCAACCGAGACCTGCTATGCCGCAGGCGTGGGCGCCAAACTGGACCTCAGCGTTGGCGCCTCACTCGACAGCGAGGGCAGCAAGCCGGTCAATGCTCGTTTCATCGTCAAGTTCCTGCATGGAACCGCCGAACCCGCCGACCGCCAGGCGGTGGTTTCGATCGATGGCATCGATCTCGTACTGTCCGCCAAACGCCGGCCCTATCACAACATAGCCGATTTCACCCGGCTCGGCCTCGATCCGCACAAGGCGAGGATCATTGTCGTCAAATCGGGTTATCTCTCTCCCGAGCTGGCGCCGATTGCAAATCCCAGCCTGATGGCGCTCTCGACCGGTGTCGTCGATCAGTTCGTCGAGCGCCTGCCACGGCTGCGCAAGCAGCATCCAACCTATCCCTTCGACAAGGATTTTGCCTTCGAGCCGCAGGTCTTCCTGTCGGCGCGTTCGGCGGGGACTTGAGACGACCGATCGGCGAGAGGCGTGTTTCATCTTCACTGCCTCGCGGCGCGATGCCAAGGGGTAGATGCGCGCAGTAGAGACTACGACGCCTCATACCAGCCTATACGATTGAGCGACTGTCACCCGTTCCGCGGAAGATCGGAGGAACCGAATATCGCCGAAAACAACGGCTGCGGACCGGCGCGTAACCGCTGCTTTTGCTGCACCGCTTATATGACTTCTACTAGATATTATTTCACCGATAATTATTAACGACCACTTCTGCCCATTTGTGTTCTCTTATCCCTGCGAATCAAAAAGGTTTGATTTGCCGGGGGACGGCCGTCATGTTCAAGCATGGGGCGATGCAACAGTTGGGTAGGAGCCTATGCTGCAACGGATTGAAGATATTGATGCAGCGCTTGTCGACAGGCTGCAGCATTCGGCATTCAAGTACTTCCTGAAATATTCCAATCCCGAAAATGGCCTGGTGGCCGATACCTCGATCGGCGGCGTGCCGGCAAGTATCGCAGCCGTCGGCTTTGCCCTTTCCTCCTATCCCGTCGGTGTCGAGCGTTGCTGGATCAGCCGCGCGGAAGCAGCCGAACGCACGGTCAATACGCTGCGGTTTTTCGCCGGCGCGCGTCAGGGCGAGGAACGCCACGCCACCGGCCACCGCGGCTTCTTCTACCACTTTCTGCATATGGATACCGGCCACCGCGCCTGGAACAGCGAGCTGTCGACCATCGATACGGCGCTGCTGGTCGCCGGCATCCTGACATCAGCGCAGTATTTCATCCGCGAAGACGACGAGACGGAAACGGAAATCCGTGAGCTCGCGACCTTCATCTACGAGCGCGTCGATTGGCGCTGGGCGTTGAACAAGGGCGACACCATTGCCATGGGTTGGAAGCCCTCTTCCGGCTTCCTGCGTTGGCGCTATCACGGCTTCGACGAGGCGATCATCCTTTACGCACTGGCGCTCGCATCGCCGACGCACCCCATCCCGCAATCTTGCTACGACGCCTTTACGTCAAGCTATTCCTGGATGCTGCACGGCGAACAGTCCTATCTCTATGCCGGGCCGCTGTTCATCCACCTGTTCTCTCATGCCTGGATCGATTTCCGCGGCATTCAGGACAAGCCGATGGCGGAGCGGAACTGGGATTATTTCCGCAACACGCAGGCGGTCATCAACGTCCAGCGTGATTATGCCGAGCGCAATCCCGGCCAGTTCGTCGGCTATAACAAGAATATCTGGGGTTTCTCCGCCTGCGACGGCCCGCCGCCGACGCGGCGCATGCGCGGCGGCCGCCAGCCGAAGGTTCTGGGTTATGCCGCCCGCGGAGCCCCGCTCGGCCCGGATGACGGCACGATCGCACCCTGGGCAGCCCTTGCCTGCCTGCCCTATGACCGGCAGGCGGCTTTGGATGGCACCAAGGCACTTTTGACCAGCTATCCGAACCTGCTCTTGGAAGGCGGCTTTCCCGGCGGCTTCAACCCGACGGTCAAGACCACGCGGCCGGAAGGCTGGGTCGACGACCGCACCGTCGGCATTGATCAGGGTCTTCTCGTCATGACCGTCGAGAACGAGCGCTCCGACTTCATCTGGAAGCTGATGAGGCAATCGCCGGCCATCCGGCTCGGGCTCGAGCGCGCCGGCTTTACCGGCGGCTGGCTTGAAGGCATCGAGCCGCAAGAAGTGGTGCGCAAGTTCGGCTAAAGCAATTACAGGAAAAGTGCGAAGCGGTTTTCCGTCCGGAATTGCGTTAAAACAAGAAGTTATGGGGGTTCTGAGCGTCCTCGGACGCGCGACGCTTTCACTCAGCTCTCGAAAACATGCGCCTTGCCGGCGATATCGAGGCGAACGAGATCGCCTCGCGCCGGCAGCGCGACGCTCGAGGTCTTGATCAGGATCGGCGGCAGGGCAACACCGTCGAGCGAAACGGCAACGGTGCAGACCGCGCCGCCGAACTCCACCTCGACGACACGTCCGCCATGGTTGCGATCGCTTTCATCGGCAACGACGCGGATCTGCTCCGGCCGCAGCATGATCTCCGCTTTGCCCTGACGACTGCCTTCGACGGCGACGCGGCCAAGCGCGCAGTCGGCCAGACCGTTCCGAATGATCGCGGGAAGCAGCACGGCATCGCCGAGGAACAGTGCTGTCTCACGATCCCTGGGATGCAGATACAATGATTGCGGCGACCCGGCCTGAACCAGCCGTCCTTCTCTGAGCACCGCGACCTGATCGGCAAAGGTCAGCGCCTCTTCCTGATCATGCGTAACCAGAATGGTGGTAATGCCGGCCGCCTTGAGAACGCGCGCAACCGCCTTGCGCATGTTCTCGCGCAACCCGGTGTCGAGTGCCGAGAAAGGTTCGTCGAGCAGCATCAGCCGCGGCTTGCGGCCGAGCGCGCGGGCAAGCGCCACGCGCTGCTGTTGGCCGCCGGAAAGCTGATGCGGGCGCCGCACCAGCATGCCGCGGTCGAGCTCGACCATATCGAGCAGCTCGACGATACGCTTCTCACGGTCGGCCGCACCCCGCTCGAAGCCGAAGCCGATATTTTCGGCGACGCTTAAGTGCGGAAACAGCGCGCCGTCCTGCGAAACGATGCCGATGCCGCGCTTGTGAGCCGGCACCGTCGCGGGGCCGTCGGCAAGCACCTCGCCATCGAGCGTCACTCTCCCGACGTCGGGCTGCTCGAAGCCGGCAATGATGCGCAGCAGTGTCGTCTTGCCCGAACCGGACGGGCCAACGACGGCGGTGCGGCTGCCCGCCTGGACATCGAGCGAAATATCCTTCAGCGCCTGCACAGGCCCGTAGCGCTTGCTGATGTTTTCGATCGTAAGCAGCGTCATTGGCCGGCAGTCCGTTTCGATTGGGTATAGAGCATCAGCGTGAGCGGCAGCGACAGCACGATCATCATGAAGGCATAGGGCGCAGCCGAAACATAATCGATCTCGCTGGTCAGCGACCAGAATTTCGTCGCCAGCGTATCGACGCCGTTGGGCGACAGCATCAGGGTCGCCGTCAGTTCATTGGTAATGCCGAGGGCGGCGAGCGCGACGCTGGCCGCCGCTCCGGGTGCGGCAAGCCGCATGGTGATCTGCCGTACCGCCTGCCCCGGGGTGCGGCCGAGGCCCATCGCGGCGCGCTCCAGCTCCACCGGTGCCTGGGCGATGCTGGCGCGCAGCCCCACCATGGCGCGGGGCAGGAAAAGCATCACATAGGCGACGAGCAGCGTTGCAAAGGTCTGGTAGAGGGGCAGCACGAGACGCACGGTGATCGTCACCAGCGCCAGCGCCACGACGACACCCGGCAGCGAGCCGACATAGTAATGGCAGGCTTCGAGCACGCGCTGCAAACGGCCGGGCGCACGCACGGAAAGCCAGGCCATCGGTGCTGCGGCAATCGTCGCCAGCACGCCGCCGACAATGGCAAGCACGATCGTCTGCAGGAAAGCGCTGCCGACTTCGATGCGCCAGATCTCGGTGCCGCCGAGATAGAGCCAGCGGCCAAGCGTCACCAGCGGCACGCCGAGGGTCAGCACCGCCAGGACGACAGGCAGAAAAACGGCCGGCACCACGAACCAGCCGAGCCGGCGGCGATCTGTCGGACGCGGCGAGCCGGAGCCGACGCGTGCATACCGTTCGTTGCCGCGCACCAGCACCTCGAAGCCGAGCAGAAAAAGACAGCAGGCGACGAGCACGCCGCCGAGCATGTTGGAGGCGGGACTGTTGTAGGAGGACTGGAACTGGTCGACAATCGCCGTCGCGAAAGTGTCGAACCGGATCATCACAAACAGGCCGTACTCCGAAAGCAGATGCAGCCCGATCAGCAGCGAGCCGCCGCAAATGGCGAGTCGGAGCTGCGGCAGCACCGCCCGGAAGAAGACCCGCCAGGGATTGAGACCCAGCGAGGCCGCGGCATCCTCGATCGCCGGATCGAGACGGCGCAACGCCGCGGCGACCGGCAGGTAGAGAAAGGGATAATAGGCGATCACCGAGACGAAGACACCGCTCTGCAGGCCGTGCATGCCGGGGACGAGGCTGACCCAGGCATAGCTGTGTACGAAGGCAGGCACGGCGAGCGGAGCAATCGCAAGCCAGGCGCAGAGCCGCGCGAAAGGAATGTCGGTCCGCTCGGTCAGCCAGGCAAGCGTCACCGCAAGCGCGATCGATAGTGGAATGGTGAGCGATTCCAGCAGAACCGTGTTGACGAGCAGTTCGCCGACGCGCGGCCGGAAGACCAGGGCGTTTACCGTTTCCCAGCCGACATCATAGGTGACCCAGCCGATGAAGCCGAGCGGCACCAGGCTGAAGATCGCGACGATGGTTGCCAGCAGCACCACGGAAGCGTGCGGCATGGGCGCGCGCGGCAAACCCATCCGCCCCCCAGGCGCGACCGGCGCCGCGTTACCGGATGCGAGCAATCTGTTGTCCTGCAGCAAGGCCTATGCCTTTACACGCTGAAAAAGGAAGGCAACCGCTTTTGAGGAGCGGTTGCCGGATTTCGTCATGCCCTAAGGTTTTCTTGAGCCAAAAGCAATAGTTTTGGCGGAAGTCGCCTGCGCCAGAAGGTCAGATCAGGCCGGCGGCCGTCATCAGCTCCACAACCTTCTTGCTGTCGAGCGTCGAAGCTTCGACTTTCGGCGCGTCGAGATCGGCGAGCGGAGCGAGCTTGTCGTTGGAGGGCGCGTCCTTGCCGACGGCATATTCGTAGGAGTCACCATCCTTGAGAACCGCCTGGCCGGCCTTGCTGGTGAGGAACTTCAGGAAAGCCTGGGCTTCCTTCATGTGTTGCGTTGACTTCAGGATGCCGCCGCCCGAAACGCTGACGAAGGCGCCGGGATCCTGGTTCTTGAAGTAGTGCAGGCCGACATTCTTGCTGTTCTCGCCGGTCTTCGCCTGATCGCCGAACCAATAATAGTGATAGATGATCGCACCCTCGACTTCGCCTGCATTGACGGCCTTCATGGCGACGCTGTTGCCCTTGTAGGGCGTGGCGTTTTCCTTGAGAGCCTTCAGCCAGTCGGCGGTCGCCTGCTCACCCTTGAGCTGCAGCAGCGCAGCGACGATGGCCTGGAAATCGGCGCCGGCAGGTGACGCACCCCAGCGACCCTTCCAGGCCGGATCAGCAAGGTCGAGCATCGACTTCGGCAGCTTGTCTTCGGTGAGCTTCGTCTTGTCATAGGCAAAAACGGTGGTGCGGGCGGCAATGCCGGTCCACATGCCGTCAGCCGGGCGATATTGATCGGGAACCTGGTCCAGCGTGTCCTTTTCGATGGGGGCAAAGAGGCCCGCGCCATCGACCAGCGTCATCGCCGGCGAATTCTCGGTCAGGAACACGTCGGCCGGAGAGGCGTCGCCTTCCTGAATGATCTGGTTGGCGAACTGCATGTCGCCGCCCTGCCGCATGGTGACCTTGATGCCGGTCTCCTTGGTGAAGGCATCGATCCATTCGCGGCCCAGGCTTTCATGCTGGGCATTGTAGACGACGAGACTTTCGTCCTGCGCATTGGCGCTACCGGCGAGCGCGGTGGCGGCGAGAAGCGAAGCGGCAAGCGCGAGGGAAAAACGGCTAAGAGCAATGTTCATGATGGCCTCCGTGGCGATGTCACCCGAGGTCTCCACGGGTGATGAGAGGCGTATATTTTTCCTGACTGAGGATTTCAAGTTTGGCTTGCCCGAAAAAGCCATCACAATATCTTGACTAAATGTTTCATGTTATAGTGGAATAAATCGCGATTGGCCAAAAAGGCGACGCCCCTGCATGTCGCCCGGAAGTGTGCAGTGGTTCCGGATAGCGACACACTTCAAAACAAAGAGCTAACGCGCGTCGCATGAATCAATTGCATGCGACGCGCTTTAGGGAATGCCGCCCGTTGCAGCCGGCTTATTCGACGTCGAACTTGACGCCCTGCGCAAGCGGCAGCGTCCTGCCGTAATTGATCGTGTTGGTGGAGCGCCGCATATAGGCCTTCCAGGCATCCGAGCCGGATTCGCGGCCACCGCCGGTTTCCTTCTCGCCACCGAAGGCGCCGCCGATTTCGGCGCCCGATGGCCCGAGATTGACATTGGCGATGCCGCAATCCGAGCCGCGGGCGGAGACGAAGGTTTCGGCCTCGCGCATGTCGTTGGTGAAGATCGACGACGACAGTCCCTGCGGCACGGCATTGTGCAGCGCCAGCACCGCGTCGAAATCGCTATATTTGATCACATAGAGGATCGGCGCGAAGGTCTCGTGCTCGACCGGGCCGGTCTGATCAGGCATTTCGACCAGCGCCGGGCGAACGTAAAAGGCGTCAGTCGAACCATTGTCGACGCGGTCGCCGCCGGTCACCTTGCCGCCGGCCGATTTCGCTTCGCCAAGTGCTGCCTGCATCTTCTCGAAAGCCTTGCCGTCGATCAGTGGTCCCACCAGCGTGCCGGTTTCGAGCGGATTGCCGATGGTGACGGAGCCATAGGCCTTCTGCAGGCGCGGCACCAATTGGTCGTAGACGCTGTCATGCACGAAGAGACGACGCAGCGTCGTGCAGCGCTGGCCGGCCGTGCCCATGGCGGAGAAGGCAACGCCGCGCAACGTCAGGTCGAGATCGGCGCTTGGGCAGACGATCGCCGCATTGTTGCCGCCGAGTTCGAGAATGGCGCGGGCAAAACGCTGCGACAGCCGCGGACCGACGGCGCGGCCCATGGCCGTCGAACCGGTGGCGGAAACGAGTGGGATCTTCGGATGGTCGACCAGCACTTCGCCGACTTCACGGCCGCCGATGATCAAAGTCGATAGATTGGCCGGAGCCGTGCCGCCCTCGGCGATGAAGCGCTTCAGCGCCTTCTCGAACAGTGCCTGCACGGCAAGGGCGGTCAAAGGTGTCTTTTCCGAGGGCTTCCAGACGGTGGAATTGCCGCAGACCATCGCCAGCGCCGCATTCCACGACCAGACAGCAACAGGGAAGTTGAAGGCGGAGATGATACCGATCACACCGAGCGGATGCCAGCTTTCCATCATCCGGTGTTCGGAGCGCTCGGTGGCGATCGTCAGGCCGTAGAGCTGACGGGAAAGGCCGACCGCGAAATCGCAGATATCGATCATCTCCTGCACTTCGCCGAGGCCTTCGGATGTGATCTTGCCGACTTCGATCGAGACGAGACGGCCGAGTGCTGCCTTGGCGGCGCGCAGTTCCTCGCCGAGCAGGCGGACCAGTTCGCCGCGCTTCGGTGCAGGTACGGCACGCCATTCGAGGAAGGCCTTATGCGCCTCTTCGATCGCCGCATTCGCCTCGGCAACCGAATGCTCTCTGAGTTTGCCGATTTCCTTGCCGGTGACCGGCGAGCTGACCGACAGGGTGCCGCCGTGATAGCGGCCGGCATCGACGCCGAGTTCGGCAAGCAGCTTGGCGGTTTCGGTGGCGAGATCGAGGACGGCGATATTCATTGTCGTGGTTCCAATCTTATTATTCTCAGAAGCGAGTTTCGCTTCCCGGAAGCGTTTACCGGTTCTCAAAAGCGGGCATCGGCGAAATGGGCGACTTGAGCGCCCGCTTCGTACCATAGTTCCTTCAGCGCACGGAGCCTCGGTTCGGTCGGCGACGTCAGCGGCAGCGGCAGGTCGGCTTCGGCAAGCCGGCCGAGGATATGCTCTGCCAGCGTCCGGCCGAAGACCGTGCCGGGCGCAATGCCGCGGCCATTGTAACCCGAAAAGCCGACGACATTTGGCGCGAATTTGTGAAAGCGCGGCAGCGCATTGTCGGTCATGCCGATCTGGCCATACCATTCGCACTCGAATTCGACATCGCCGATAACCGGAAACAGCCGCTTCAGGGCGCGCTTGGCCCAACCCTTATGCACGGTGAGCCCGGTATTGCGCAACGCCCCGACACTGCCGAACACCAGACGTCCAGCCTGATCCATCCGGAAGGAGGAGAGGATTTCCTTGGTATCCCACGCGCCTTCCCGGCCCGCCAGGATCGACTGACGCAGATTGTGGCCGAGCGGCACGGTGGCGAAATTGAAATAGGGCAGATGCACCTGTTCGCTGCGCACCTGCTCCCACGGTCCGGTGCTGTAGGCGTCCGTCGCGACGATGATCCATTCGGCGCTGACTTCGCCGCTTTCGGTCTTCACCTTCCAGCGGCTGCCGTGACGCTCCGTTGCAACGACCGGACTGGATGTGTGAATGACGACGCCTGATTTGACGGCGGCATGGGCAAGACCGCGCGCATAGGCCAGCGGTTGCAGCGTTCCGGCGCGCATGTCGAGCAGCGAACCGGTATAGGCATCGCTGCCGATGCGTCTGGCCGTCTCCGCCGCATCGAGCAGCGTTACGGCGGCGCCGCGGGCGGACCATTGCGCCGCGCGTTCTTCGATCTCCTTCAGCCCGTCCGCACCGACAGCGCAATGCAGCGTGCCGTTGCGTTCGAGTTCACAGGCAACCCCGTGCCTGTCGATCAGTTCCATGACCAGCTTTGGCGCATTGCCGAGCAGCTCGAGCAGACGTTCGCCATGCACCGGGCCGAGCACGCCGGGCAGATCGTCGGGCATCACCCACATGCCGGCATTGATCAGGCCGACATTGCGCCCCGCCCCGCCGAAGCCGATCTCCTTGGCTTCCAGCAGCACCACCTTCGACCCGGCTTCGGCAAGATGCAGAGCAGACGACAGGCCGGTGTAACCGCCGCCGACGATGACGACATCGGCCGACACCGCGCCTGCAAGCGGCGAGGTGGCCGGTGGTTCGGCTGCGGTCTTTTCCCAGAGGCCGTGGGAGCGCGGATCATTCAGCATGGCTCAGTCCGATCGGAGCGAAATCGCGGTACTCTAACGCATATGATGAAGGGTTGAAGCCACCATTTTACGCGACGGTCTTCAGTTGCAGGCCCGCAAGACCGAGCGCCTCCATCGCCGCATCCAGCGATGCCGTCTGGCGTTCGGCATAAAGCGCCAGCTCGTCCTGGACGGTCCCGCCAAGTGCTGCCTCGAAGGCGTCGCGGTTCGAGCGGGTCGCATAATTCTGCTGCTGGTCGGCGCCGAGGTTCGACTGAAAGATGCCGGCTGCGCTGACCGGCAGGAAGTCTTCATAGACGATCGGGGCGAAGGCGAGGTAACCGTTGGTGATCAACGCTTCCGGATCGTCGGGCAGCGTGCCGCGGACGGCGGCGGCAATGCCAGCAGGTGTGGCGGAATAACGGAAGAAGGCCAGACCCTGCCTGCGCAGCTCTTCCCAGCTGTCCGGCAGCGCCTTGAAACGCTCGGCAAGTTCGCTGTCGTAGGCGCCGGCCTTGGCGCCGCCGGCGACGACCTGGACCTCGCCGCGAACCGAGGCGAGCAGCCGGTCGTAGAGCGCTCGGCCCTTGGCCGTCAGCGCCACACCGCGCTGTTCGATCTCGCCGAAGCGGGCAGTATGCGTACCCCGGATCGCACCGTCGTCATCGGAAAAGCCGATCCTTTCCTCCAGCGCCTTGAAACTCGTCTGCCGCAAGAGGATATCGCAATGACGGCGCGGTGGTCCTTCGATGACGGCCTTCGGCGTGATGCCGCGTTCCGGCATGCGGGCCTGGACTGCGTCGATATCCAGCGTGCGCGGCGTCAGGTGGTTGATATGCGGCCCCTTGAAGCTGACGACGTCGGCGATCAACCGGTGCGCATCGTGCAGGCGCTTGTAAGTCTTGGCGCTGATTGTCGCCTCACCGTGCCAGCGGAAGGTTTCGAGCGCCTCGGCGACGAATTCCACTGCTTCCGGCCCGGTCAGGCCGCCGTCCCGCTCATGACGCTCGATCAGCGCGATGGCGCGCGGCGTATAGATGCGCCGTGCCGCCAGAATGGCCGCCGCTTCGCCGCGCAGCCCCTCGTCTTCGATCAGCTCCAGCCGTAACAGCGAGGTAAAGACGCGGAATGGATTAACGTTGAGCGCAGCCTCGTCGACCGGCCGGAAGCTGGTGGAATGAACAGGCACGCCGGCAACCGAAAGATCGTAATAGCCGACGGCCTGCATTCCCATGACCGCAAACAGCCGTCGAATGGTGAAAAGTTCTTCTGCCGTGCCGAGCCGGATGGCGCCGTGGCGCTCGACATCGATGCGCTCCAGTTCGCCGGCGCGGGCCAGTCGCTCCCGCAGTTCGGGGTCGTTTTCGAGGCAGCCGGCATTCACATCCGCCACCAGTTCGATCAGCGTGCCGTATTGCGGCACCTCTGCCCGGTACATCTGCGACATCGCCTCGGTAAAGAGCGAACGGATACGGTCTGTGGAAACGAAGGCTTTCGGCATCGGGGACTCAGGCTCATTCCGCTTTTGCAGGATGAACCTCTTTACAAGCGTAACAAACCCAGAAATATCGACATTTTGGAAATAGCTCATTCTGAAGCGGAATGATCATGTTTGCTTCAAGACGATTTTTGCCATCGATTTCGCATCTCGCCGCCTTTGAGGCGGTCGCCCGCACCGGCAGCGTGACGGCAGCCGCGCGCGAACTCGATCTGACCCAGAGCGCCGTCAGCCGTCAGGTGAGCGCGCTGGAGCAGCAGCTTGGCGTCGAACTCTTCCGGCGCGAACGCCAGACCATGCGGCTGACGCTTGCCGGTGACAGTTATGCCCGTGAAATCCGCGAGGCGCTGCGGCGCATATCCAGCGCCTCGCTGAACCTGCGCGCAAATCCGTATGGCGGCACGCTCAATCTTGCCATCCTGCCGACCTTCGGCACGCGCTGGCTGGCGCCGCGCCTGGGGCGTTTCCTCGCCGCCAATCCCGGCGTCACCATCAATCTGGTGACCCGGCTTTCGCCCTTCGATTTCCGCCTCGATTCGATCGACGCCGCCATCCATTTCGGCCACCCGCACTGGCCGGGCGCCGAACTGGCTTTTCTGATGTCGGAGCGCACGGTGCCGGCCTGCAGCCCTGAGTTTCTGAAGCGCTACGCAATCTCCGGACCACAGGATCTGCTTTCGGTTCCGCTGCTGCACCTGACGACGCGGCCCGATGCCTGGGAGCAATGGTTCGCCGGCAACGGCGTTTCCTTCGAAAGCGTGCACGGCATGCTCTTCGACCAGTTCGCCACCGCCGCCCAAGCGGCGATCGCCGGCCTCGGCATCGCCCTCCTGCCGACATTTCTGATGCAAGAGGAGATCAGCCGCGGCGATCTCGTCGCCGCTGTCGACCGTGAAATGGAAAGCCGCGAACGCTATTATCTCGCCTTTCCGCCCGAGCGGGCCGACTATGCGCCGCTTGCCGCTTTTCGCGATTGGATCGTCTCGGAAGCGGCCGCCGATCCGGCCGCGTGACGAACGGCTTGCATCGGCATGGCGCTTTCGACCATTATGCCACCAACCAACCCTTTGCAGGAAATCCCCATGAAGCCGATCTTCGTCCAGCTCCAATGCGCCCCCGGCAAGACCTATGAGGTCGCCGATGCCATCTACCAGACCGAACTGGTCTCGGAGCTCTATTCCACCAGCGGCGACTACGACCTGCTGCTGAAGGTCTACATCGAAGAAGGCCAGGATATCGGCAAGTTCATCAACGACAACATCGCCAATATTCCCGGCATCGTCCGCTCGCTGACGACCTTGACTTTCAAGGCCTTCTGAAGCAATTCCAACAAAAGTGTGCTGCGGTTTTACGTCCGGAATTGCGTAAAAACAAAGATGCTCTGAATCAATCAGACGCGGTTAACCTTTTTCGCGAAGAATCGCCTTTCGGGACGCCGCTTAAACCGCGGCTTAACGCCGGAGAGATCTGGTCGTTGCTATAAGAGTCCCGCCTCAACTCGGGGCAACGTGCGCAGCTATAGGTGGAAAATGGCGATCGTCGAGGCAGATAGGGTGCGCGAGAAGGCGCAGCCGGAAACGGCGCCGCTGATCGTCCATGTCGTGCGCCAGTTCCTGCCCAACCGCGGCGGCCTGGAAGACGTGGTCGCCAATCTCGCCCGCCAGACTGTCCGGCGCGGTTATCGCGTCCGCGTGGTCACGCTCGATTCATTGTTCACCGCGCCTGAGGACAAACTGCAGCCGCGCGAAAACATCGACGGCATCGAGGTGGTGCGCATTCCCTGGTCCGGCAGCAGCCGTTATCCGCTGGCGCCTAAGGTTTTCCGTCATCTCGCCGATGCCGATCTCGTGCATGTCCATGCCATCGACTTTTTCTTCGACGCGCTCGCCTGGGGCCGGCTGCTGCATCGTAAGCCGATGATCGTCACCACCCATGGCGGCTTCTTCCACACGCGAAAATACGCGGCGATCAAGAAGATCTGGTTCCGGACGTTGACCCGCGCCTCGGCACTGGCCTATCGCAGGGTCGTCTGCTGCAGCGCGTCCGACCTCAAGCAGTTTTCGGAAATCGTGCCCGACAGCCTGCTGATCGAAAACGGCGCCGATATCGGCAAGTTCGCCGACACCGCTTCGCGCCGGGCAAAGCGCCGCATCGTCACCATCGGCCGGTTCTCGGTGAACAAGCGGCTGGACCATCTCCTCGATGCGATGGTCATGCTGACGACCCGTGATGCGGAATGGCATCTCGATATCGTCGGCGCCGAATCCGACCTGAACCGGGCGGATGTCGAAGCCGCGATCGAAAGCCGTAACCTTTCCGGCCTGGCCACCCTGCACGTCTCACCCGACAACGGCGCCATCCGACGGATCATCACGGATGCCTCGCTCTTTGCCTCCGCCTCTGAATATGAAGGTTTCGGTCTGGTGGCGCTGGAGGCGATGAGCGCCGGCCTGCTGCCGGTGCTGAACGCCAACGATGCCTTCGCGACACTTGCCGGCCGGCATCCTGCTATCATGCTTGCCGATTTCACCGATCCTGGGGCCGCCGCCACCGCAATCGAAGCGGCCTATGAAGGTCTTTCGCGCCAACCTGAGACCATTCGCGCTGGGCTTCTCGACGCTACGCGCCGCTATTCCTGGGATATCGTCGCCGGACGCTATATCGATCTCTACAGATCGTTGGATATCGTCGCCGTCGAAAACATCTGATTCTGCTTGCTGAAATTCCCGTCACGCTCTTGCGAGACGAATGATCTCGTCCAGCACGAATTTGCGCGACTGCGGCGGCGTCAGGTTGTGGTCGGCATCCGGCAGCATCAGCAGCCGGACGTTCGGATAGCGGGAAAGCCTTGCGCCGCGCGGCCCGAAATGGAAATAGACATGATCGAGCCCAACATCGCCTTCGCTGTAAATCAGCGTCAGCGGCACCTTGCGTTTGCCGAACAGCGCGAAGGAATGCCTGACCTCGCGGGCGATATGGCGTCGGTCGGGAAGCAGCTCGAGCAGCGGCGCGATCCACGGCGACAACCGGCGGCCGGCGGCGATGACGACATTCTGCAGCGCCGAAACCACATCCACCTGGCCGCGCAGCAGCCGCTTCAGCGTATCGAGCCGCGCCAGGCGCTGGCCGTAGTCATCCAGGCTGCGGGGAACGGAGACGACATGCTCTTTGCGCACCGGGATCTTCGGATCCCAGTAGTAGACGAAGGGATTGATCGACACGACGGCCTTCAAACGCTCATCGGCGACCCCTGCGCGGAAGGCGAGATAACCGCCACTGCATCGGCCGGCGACCATGACCGGACCGGTGACGATGCTTTCGAGCAGATCGAGCGAGGCGACCGCGTCCGCGGTCTGCGTATCGGAGTAAAGCACCTGTTCCGGTGCATCCGGCCGCGGCGGGCTGTCGCCGACATTAGCGGAATCGAAGCGCAGCGAAACGACGCCTTGCCGCGCGAGCTCGCGGGCCATATCAACCGTCGTCCGTCCCCAGCCGGCATGCCGGTCATAGGCCGTCGACAGGAACAGCACGGCATTGCCCTTGATCTCGCCCAGCGGCCGGCTGACGACGCCGACCAGGTGATCATGGCTTCCGAAACGCACCGGCATTTCCGTAAAGCCGTCACCTGCAAGCGGCGGGTTCTCGATCGCTGCCGATGAATGGGCTGCGGACGTCTCCGTCGTCCTTGCCTCCAGCCACGTCGTCAACAGCGCGATGACATCAATCGGCGTCTTGGCAAACAGCGGATTGGTGGCGAGCTCGTCATAGCCCTCGAAAGCCCTCTGCTCGACATCGGCGCCAAGCGCCCTCAGCGCATCGGCAAAGCCGGTATCCTCGGCCTTCGCAGGACGTTCGAGGATCAGATAGCGCGGGGCTGCAAGCCCCTGCGGTGAAGCGATGCTGAGCTTGCCGAGCTCGGCAGCGATCTCCTCGGGCATGACCAACCCGGCGATCTGCACCTTTGCCGTCTGGACGTGCTCCTTGCCGAGGCCGAGATCGGCATCGATAATCCTGGACCACATGTTGAGTTCACGCAGATAGGCCCGGCCGCTCAGCACCGGGGCCAGCATGACCAGGCTGTCGACACCGTCGATCGAGGAGCCGATGCGCTGGGAAAGTGTTGCCCCAAGGCCCTGGGCGATGAGGATGACGCGGTCGCAGCCGCTCAGCGACTTCAGCTTGACGGCGGCCGCACGGATCGAATTTTCCCAGGTCTCCAGCCTTGCCGGCAGCGCGCCGAAATCGAGCGCATCGCCGGTGCCGCGATAGTCGAAGCGCAGGCTCGGTACGCCGATATCGGAAAAATGCTCGGCCGCAACGCGGAAGAATTTGCGGCTGCACATCTCCTCGAAACCCCACGGGCTGACAAAGAGCACGGCCGCCGAACGTTTCTTCACTAGAGGATTCTCGGGCATGAACAGCCCGACCGTGCCGTCGAACACGACAGGCAGGGCAGCGCTGCGTCCGGCACCCGCAGCCGGATCGAGCGAGAATTCGCCGGGCGCGACCTTGGCACGATCGGGATCGCCGGGAAGCCGCGGTGCAATGAAATTGATTGCGTGCCCCACAGGCCGGCGCAACAGCGACGGCATCTTGTCGAGAATGGAGCGCATGACGTCGACATCCTCGCCCGGCACGGCGCGCAGCACGCGGAGCGCCGCGAAATAGCAGACTGTACCGGCGACGATTGCAGCGACCAGTCCGACCGGGCCATGGAGGAATTCCAGCACGGAAATCGCCGCGCAAGCGCAGAGCACGGAGGCGAGTGTCACCTTCGTCAGGCTTGCGTAGAGACCCGAAAGCTGGGATCCGAATCCTGTCTGTCTGATCATCATCACCGACATCGCAACGAAAACGAGGATGCGCACGAGTGCGGCACCCTCGGCTGCAAGCCTAGGTACGATCAGTAAACAACCCGCTACCATGAGAAGGCCACCTATCACACTGATGTTCAGGCGGGAGCGGGCCCGGTCCATCGACAACAGATAGAGGCTGAGGATCTGCATGAAGGTATAGGCGGGCGCGACGAGCGCCAGCAGCGCCACCACCGTGCCGCTGCGGCGGAACGCCTCGCCGAACACCACAAGCACCAGCTCGCTGGAGATCGCTGCCAGCCCGAGGCTCATCGGCAACACGATATAGGCCATGCTGCGGGTAACGGCTGCGAAGACCTCGACCGGCAAGGTCGAATCGTCGCTGTTGTGACGCCGCTCGGAATAATAGGGCAGCAGGCTGCCGGTCATCTGGATCGGCAGTTGAAGGGCGATATTGGCGATCGACAGTCCGACGGCGTAGTAGCCGACCATCTCCACCGACCAGAACTGCTGCAGGAAGAGCAGTTCGAGCCGATTGAGGAAGATGGAATCGATGATGAACTGGATCGACAGGATAACGGAGGAGGAAGCGAGAGATTTCAGCGAAACCCCGCACCAGTCGCGCCGCGAAAGAAGGATCGGCAGCGTAGCGAAAAACAGCACGAGCTGGCCGAGCGCATAACCGACGAGAACACCCTCGACGCCATAGAAAACGGCGCCGACGGCAACACCAGCGAGCTGCACAATCGAGACTGCGACCGTCAGCCGGAAGAAGGCGCCAAGCTTTTTTTCGCCAATCAGGTAAAATTTGACGAAGGATCCGATCGCCTGGACGAAGAACAGCACGCCGGTAACCAGGGCGACGGACGGCGCGGTATCGGCCCAGTGCATCTCCTCGGAGGTCAGGAAAAACAGAGCGTAGAGCGCCAGCAGCACGACGGTCGAGAACATCATGAAGCTGACGAGGATGGCGGCAAAACCGCGCCGGCGGCGCGCGTCGTATCCTTCCGCAGAAAGTTGCGGTAGGGTCTTCAACAGCGTGATGCTGGAGCCGAGTTCGGCGATCGAGGCGCCCGTGACCACCAGCCAGAGCGAGAAGGCGACGATGCCGTTGGCTTCCGGTCCGAGCAGCCGCGCCGTTATGATCGATGAAATGAAGCCCGTCAGCAAGAGCAACATGCCTGCCGCCGCATTCATCATCGAATTTGCGATAATACCCTTCGACATCTGTCCATCCGCCAGGATCGGCCTAAAACGCGTCGCGATCTTTCAGATTCGCGCCTCGCGCTTTGGGCCTTTGTTTTTACACATGCCGTTATCGCAAAACCGCTGCATACCTTTGCGCGACATGCTCTAAAGCCGGATACCCGCCACCTCTAATGCAAAAATGTTAAAATAAAGCGGAGTGGCGACCTCACCTTAGCTTGCCTGCATCGCCGATAGCTTCTGAAGCGCTTTCTCATAGCTGTTCTCAGCGAGGTAGCGCAGCAGGAAGGCCCGCGCCTTTTCAGCCTTCTCTCTCGCAAGCTCGGGCGCGCGGAAGATATCCCCGAGGCGCGCGGCCGCGGCTTCCGGAGAAGGATCTGCCCAGACCGCGCCCTCGAGCCCGGCAAATTCCGGATGGGTATCGACGACCGGAATGAGGGGAGAGTCGACCAGCCATGTATT
Organism: Rhizobium sp. NZLR1; assembly: GCF_017357385.1. Classification (NCBI taxonomy): domain Bacteria; kingdom Pseudomonadati; phylum Pseudomonadota; class Alphaproteobacteria; order Hyphomicrobiales; family Rhizobiaceae; genus Rhizobium; species Rhizobium sp. NZLR1. Next base: position 4,418,008 of record NZ_CP071632.1, read on the forward strand.
GTCCGGATCGCAGAAATCCGCCGTGCCCGACCAGGCGGTTGAGATAACCGGCGTGCGCTGCATGATCGCCTCGGCAACCGTCAGCCCGAACCCCTCGGAACGATGCAGCGAAAGATAGGCGTCGGAAGAGCGGATGAGGCCGTTGATCTCGGCGTTCGACAGCCTGTCAGTGACGATTCTGATCCGGGCGTCACCCGCGACCGAAGCGACCAGTGCGCGCAGGCCTTTGTCCTTGTTCACATCGCCGCTGGCCTTCATCAACAGGAAAGCGCTTGGGGCCTCGGCGGCGAATATCCTGAAGGCTTCGATCACCGCCTGCGGATTTTTCCGGTTGATCGAGGAGCCGGCGCTGAAAATGAAGCTGACGAGAAAGGCGTCCTTCTCGATGCCGAACTTCTCCCGCATGCCTTCCGTTGCCGGCGCCGCGGTGACGGGATGCGGAACGACGATAACGGGTGCCTTGGTGAGCGGCGCAATCGCCCGCCGGGTGAATTCCGACGGCACGAAGACGGCATTCATATAGTGCATAGCGTTGCGCCACTCGGCCGGTACGACTTCGAGCTCCCAGGCGAAATACCCGATATTGAAGGCGCGGGTGAAATTCGCAACGCCCTTCTTCAGAATGGCGCGCGGCAGCATCGGCGGATTGAGATGCCAGATACGGCTTCCCGGCGCCTCGATCGAGAGAGGCGACGGTGTCCATCCGGCGAAGGACTCTTCGTCGGGATGCGTGCTGACGTCGGAAAGCGAAATCGCCCTTCCCGCCTCCGACAGAGCGCCGGCGCAAAGCCTTGCCGATTCGCCGACGCCGACAGCCATCGAGAGATAGCCGACGATTTCCACCGGCTTGCGCGGATTGAAGGCAAGCCGCGATCGCGGGATCAGCCGCTGCAGCACATGGGCACGCAAAAAGCGGTATGTCGTTCTCAAATCGCGGTCTTTCTCAATGGATCGGCATCGTTTTTCGCGAGATTCAGCCCGAGAGGGCGACACGATGCGAACTTCCCAGACTTCTAATCTCGCCTGCAGGCGCGATATCGCTTTCGGTGCCGGGCAGCGCCGAGAGCGTCACGCGCCGCATCGCACCGGGGGCGAGGTGGAACCAGTCGTCGTCGGCCCGGTGGCCTTCGACGTCGATATGCACCGATTGCGCCAGCCGGTCGGTCCTCAGATCGACGAACCAGTCGTCGCCGTCCCTGCCGAGTGATGCTTCGATGCCGGCATCATGCAACGCCTTCCCCCGTCCGCACGGGAAGTGGAAGCTTTCCGCGAGGATGGCGCCATCTGCCAGCGAACGCAGGCGCGCAACACTCGCATCATGCGACGGCGGCCCGAAACGGAAGGCATAGGTCGTATCGAAAAAGGCGCCGAACAGCGCGGTGCAGGCAATACGCTCCGTGTCCCTTGCGGCCAGCTTGAAAGCCCTGCTACCGCTGAGCACCTGCTGTTTTCCGTCCCGCAGGCAGATGACTTCGAGTTCCACATCGAGAGCGGCATCCGTCTCGTTGATGATGTGCACGTCGAGACCGTTGGTTCCCTCGTCGGTGAAAACCACCTGAACCGGCCGGAATGCACGGCGCATCGCATACCAGGCCGGCTTCGGCTCTCCGGTGGAATCGATCACCCCCCAGCCGGGACCGGGCAGCAGATCCTGCAACGTCCAGACGAGGGCGCCGTTACAGGAGGAGCCCTTGCGCCGCCATTCGGCAAAGGTCTCTTCGATCACTTCGCCGGTGACGGCGCGGGAGAGATCGAGATAATGCCCCGGATCTTCGCGGCGCAGCTGGGCCGGATCGAAGCCGTAGAGAAGCTGCAGATAGAAATCGCGAACATCCTCGAAATCCCAAGATGCGCTGCGGTCGCGTGGCACACGCGCCTTCCAGAGCGGGCTGTGCACAGCCGGCACATCGAGATGCCGTTGCAGCGTCCTTTGCTGCGGCACATGCGCGAAGGCGAGGCTCTCGGAGGCAAAACGCACGTTGGCGCGACGCGCGTCGGCAATCGGCAGCATATAGGCGCCGACGCCGTAATAATGGGCAATACCGGCATTGGGCGAAAACGGCATCGCTCCACCATGGGGCGAGTTCGGGACATAGGGCACGTCGGGACGCATGCGCGTAGCGATGGCCGGGATGATCTCATCTGTGACCGGCCCGCTCCAGAATTCCATGGGCAGACCCAGCATCGCCGCCTGCTGGTGGATTTCGCTGCCGCCGCAGAGCACTGCGAGGGAAGGCGACGCCTGGACGCCGTGCAGGAATTCCTCGACCTCGGCATGCACATGGCCGAGAAAAGCCTTGTCGTTGCGCGGATAGTCGAAATTGGCGAACATGAAATCCTGCCACACCAGCAGGCCGAGCTCGTCGCAGAGCGTAAAGAAATCGGGCGTCTCGTAGACCATGGTGCCGCCGATGCGGATCATGTTCATGCCGGCGCCAGCGGCAAGCCGCAGGAACGGCTCATAATCCGCCCGCCCGCCCGGCAGACGCGCGATATCGGCTGTCGTCCAGACCGCGCCGCGGCAGAAGATGCGTTCGCCGTTGACGGTGAGCGCGAAGTCGTCGCCGTCTTCGCCGTGGTCAACGTCGATCCGCCGGAAGCCGGTCCTGCCCAGCGGATATTCAACGCCGTCGGAAATCAGCGTCAGCTCGTAGAGGCGCGGAGCGCCATGCGTATGCGGCCACCAGGGCTCGATGTCGGAAAGCTTGAGGATAGCCGAGTAATGATTGTCGCCGATCTTCTCGAAGGGCTGCTCCATCCCGCCGCAGTGCAGCAGCATCGCGGGATGCTCGGCATTGCTATGCAGGGAAACGCTGAGGCGGCCGACGCCGCTTTCCTCCAACACCGCGCGGATGGAGACATTGTCGATCGAGACGGGATTGCGCCGCACCATCGAAATCGGCCGCCATGGCCCGACGGCATGGATATCGGGGCACCAACCCGGCATATGACCGAGCAGCGTCGTGCGGAAATTCTTCAGCCCCGCCGGCGTGATCATCTGCGGCCGCCAGCGTGCGCGCGGGCCCGGCTCCGACAGCCGGGGGCCGAGCGCCCGGAAGCATAGCGCCAGTTCGTCGCCGCCCGAAAGCGTCACCGGAATCTCGTGCGCCGTGAACATGCTCTCGGAAAACAGGATTTCTTGGCCGTTCAGGAAGACATGGCAAAGCGTCGCGAGCCCTGCAAAACGCAGGATTGCCTCGCCGGGCTCGGCATCGAAGAGTCGGCAGAGATACCAGGCGTCCCTGGTGTTCAACGGTTCGGGATTTTCCCGATCGAACAGCCCGGCCTTTTCCAGCGCTGCGGCGACGGTTCCGGGAACGGGCGCTGGGATGAGCCGCGCGGAGAGCGGGATATCGTGCGGCACGGCGCAGGCGCCCGGCTCCGTCAGGATCAGGTTCCAGCCTTCGGAAATCAGACTTTCCTCGGCACCGATGCTTGCCAAACGCCCCCGCATGGTCAGATCTCCGGCCTCAGATTCGCCCCGCAAGCGACGCCATCATGGAATCCCATGCATCGGCAGCCGGATCAAGGGCTGCCTGCAGCGGTTCGAACTTCCGGCGAGCGATGGCACGGGCAAGCTGGAACTGCACGGATTTCGCCGTATCCGAAATGCGCCGGGCATGCTCGGCGGCCGCGGCGAATTCATCAGCAGAAAGCCAGACCAGATAATCGGCCGCCAGCTCGAAATTGGCGCCCACCTGGCGAAGCGTATTGAAGGCATATTTGTGGAAGAAGCCGAACGGCCGCTCCGCCACCGCTTCGACCTGCTGCGGAAAAACGCTTGCAAATGCACGGATCGGATTTTCGCTGGGACGCCTGTTGAAATGAACGCCGGCAAGCCGCCGGGCGGTCGCGCGCAGATACTTTTCATCAGCGGGCTTTTCCGGGAACCGGGCAAATTCCGCATAGGGCAGGAACGGCGGCTCATTCTCCGTCAGCTGCAGCTGGAACAGCCCGTTGAAATCCTCGCCTTCGAGGCGGAAATAGCCGGCATTGTGGAAATAATCGACACGCTTGGCGGCAACATCCAGCCGGTTGATGGCCACCGTCGTCTTGCCGTGCTCCAACAGGTAGGCGGTCCCGCGCGTATCCGGCATGTAGAAGGAATCCATCTCGATCAGGCAGAGACGGCCCCGCGCGATCTGAACTTCGACATGGCGTTCGACGCGGTCGTAAATGGCAAGCTCGGTCGCGCGAATGCCGTAGAGCGCTTCGAGATCTTCGAGCGGCACCTTGAAGAAGGTGAACTGGTCGCCCTCGAAATCCTGCGTCAGGGTGAAACCGAGCATCGCCTCGGGCGCAACGCCTGAGGTCGCCAGCACCTCGATCCAGAGATCGACATAGCAATTGGTTTCCGGCCAGGTACGCTCGCCGGAATGCAGCGCGTGCTGACGATAGGTCTCCGGGTCGATTCCCGAAAATACCGATGTCATCGACCGGCTCAACCCCACAGCGCTTTCCGTACGCTGGCCGGCCATTCCTTCACATCGAGCCCGTGATGATGGAAGAGAGCCAGCGCGATGCGCTCCAGTCCGAAGCCGACGCAGGCGGTGTGGGCGACACTGCCGTCTTCAAGATTGAGACCCCATTTCGTCCCGAAGGCATCCTGATGGTAGTTGAAGCTCATGCAGGCGGTCGGATTGGCGGTCGAGGTGATCGGGATCAGCAGTTCGAATTTCAGGTTCTGGTCGCGCTGGTTGTTGGCGAGCATCTTGCCGGCGCGGCCGAAGAACGGATCGTTGGCGATATCGATCGTCACCTCGAGGCCGACGGCCTTCATCATCTCGACACCGCGATCCATCCAGCGCTGGCGGAAATCGGTAACGTGCTCTTCGGTGCCCATGCAGACATATTCGCGCATGCGAAACAGCTGCTGGCGGGCCGGATCCTTCGACGGTTCGTGGCGGAAGCAATAGGATTGCAGGTCGAAGAGGCCGCCCGTCTTCGGCAGGTTGCCGCGCTTGGCGATCGTTGGATAGAGTGGATAACAGGCGGCCGGCGTCAACACGATGTCGGTCGCCTCCTGCCCCTTGGTCCAGTCCTCGCCGACCTCCATGCATTGCAGCAGACTGACATGATCCAGTTCGCTGCCGCAGAAGCTGTGCACCGTGCCGGCGAGCTGCGGAAAACTCTTCATGTAGCCGCTCGTCTCGAAGAAGGCGCGGTTCATGCCGGGCGGAAAGCGCATGGCCTCCGCGCCGTCGGCGCCGCCGAACGTGTCGATTAGGCGCTCGAAGGCAGCGATCACCTCTTCGAACTGGCCGCTGCGGCCATAGAGCCCATCGATGCCGGTATCGATCAGCAGCCCGGCTTCGAAAAGCCGGTCCAGAAACGAGGTCTGCATATCCATGACTGTCACCCCAGTAGGCTAGTGTCCTGCTTATGGACAAGAAGCATGCTCGACGTATTGCCGAGGATGCGGTCGTTCGAAATCATCAGCTGTGCGGAGTGCGCGTCGCGCAGATGGCGTCCAAGGCTGAAGGGCGTGCCATTCTTGTAGCCCATGATGCCGCAGATCAGCATGGCGTGGTTGACGATCTCCAGGATCGTCTCGGACGAGGCGATCTTGACGTTGTTCATCGCCACCGCAAATCCCATCGAAGACAGCCGGTCGACATCGACCTTGGCATCCTCATAGGCCTTGAGGCCGGCAACCACATTGGATTTCACCATCTGCAGCAGGTTCGAAACCTCGGCCAGGCGCAGCGCGCCCGGCGGCTGCGCATCCGGCGCCTTGCGGGCGGCAGCGCGCACGAAAGCCTGGGCGCGGACGACGGCGTCGACCGCGATGCCGTACCAGACGCCGCTCCACAACAGATGCGAGGAGGCGAGCATGGATTGCGCGGCGATCTCCGCGAAAGGCTTCGGCAGGATCTGATGCGCCGACGCTTGCCCCTTGAAGAGGAATCCGTCGGAGCAGGTGCCGCGCATGCCGAGCGTATTCCAGACATGCGTTTTCTCGAGCGTGTACTGGTCCTTGAGGAAGGCCGTCAGCACCTGATCGGAGGAAGCCGCCTGCGCATGGGCACGCGAGGTGATGAGAATGGCGTCGGCATGTGAACCGTAGGAAATGACGGTCGCATCCTTTTCGAGGCGGCAGGTGTCACCATCGACCTCGACCGCGCAAATGCTGTTGCGAAGGTTTCCGCCGATACCACCTTCGGTGGTGGCCGATGCGATCAGCAACTGATCAGCGGCAATGCGGCGCATGAAGTCGCGGTGCCATTCGCTGTCGGCACCGTGTTCAACAAGGCTCGACAGCTTGATGTGATGCATGGCGAAGACCATGGCGCTTGCAGCGCAGGCCTGGCCGAGCATCGAGCACAATTCGGCGATCTCGGTGATCGAGGCGGATTCGCCGCCGAATTGGCGCGGCACCTGGATGCCGAGCAGCCTTTCGGCCTTCATCGCATCCACGGCTTCGCGCGGAAAGCGGGCTTCGACGTCGACCGCATCGGCGTGTTTCGCCGCGATTTCGACGACGCGGGCCACTCTTGCGACAAGACCGTCCTGCATGATCTTGACGGGGAAATTCATCAGGCGACCTTCCGGCTGTCCCGGATGAGATCGACGGTCCTGGCGATGGCAGAGATGCTCGCGAAAGATTTGCGATTCAGGAGATTGTCGGGAAATTCGATGTCGAACGCCTCTTCGATGCCAAGCATCAGCTGCACCGAAGCAAAGGATGTCAGACCGGCCGCATAAAGGTCGGCATCGTCGGCGACCTGGTCGATCGACGCAGGAAGTTTGCCGAATTTGGCTACGAGGTCGCGGATTGTCTTATTCATCCCATCACTCCAAGATTCTCATGATCCCGAACCGGCGTTCATCGCCTTGTCATGAGCGTTCTTTTAGTGCGGAAAACAGAAAATTCCGCTAATTTATTGGGTTAAATATGATTAGCGCTCACAGTTAGAATTTTAGCGACCATTTCCATGCAAGCGGCAATAATAGTTTTATATCAGTCGTTTAAACTCGTTTCGAGCGCGACGGACGCCGCAGTTTGGAGCGCAGCGAGTACAGAAATGACACGAAAAGCACCCGTTTGCGTCAATCCGCGGGCGGATAGGAATGTTCGCCGCCGCGATAATCCGAGACGGAATAACACCCGTCACCGCTAGCCCGGATGGCGCTTCCACTGACAACGGCCTTGCCGTGACCACCCGGTATATCGAGGATGTAGGCCGGCTGGCAGAGACCGGAAATCTGCCCTCGCAGCGCGGCGACGATCCTCTGCCCCTCCTCGATCGTCACTCTGAAATGACCGGTGCCGGGCGCCAGATCAGGATGATGCAGGTAATAGGGTTTGACGCGGATTTCGACGAAGGCCTTCATCAGTGCCGCAAGCACGTCGGGATCGTCGTTGACGCCCTTGAGCAGCACCGACTGGCTGACCATGGCGATGCCGGCATCGACGAGGCGGGCGCAGGCAGCACGCGCTTCCGCCGTCAGTTCTCTGACATGGTTGGCATGCAGCGCCACATAGACCGTCTTGCCGCTCGCCTTCAGCGCGGCGATCATCGCCGCATCGATCTTCCCGGGATCGACAACAGGAACGCGGGTGTGGAATCGCACGATCTTCACATGGGCGATCCCGGCAAGTGCCTGCATGATATCATGGAGGCGGCGCGGAGAAAGCACCAGCGGATCGCCACCGGTGAGGATGACCTCCCAGATCTCCTCGTGACCTCTGATGTAGTCGAAAGCTGCCTGCATCGCCGCCGCATCGAGCGTGCCGAGGCCCTGCGGCCCGACCATTTCGCGCCGGAAGCAGAAGCGGCAATAAACCGGGCAGACATGCACGGCCTTGAGCAACACACGATCGGGATAGCGGTGAACGATGCCTTCGACGGGGCTATGGGCATGATCGCCGATCGGATCGGCGCGTTCTTCTCGGGCGATCGTGAGTTCGGCTATGTCAGGCACGAATTGCCGTGCGATCGGATCATCAGGATCGGTGAGGTCGATGAGCTCGCTGATCACAGGTGTCAGCGCGATCGCGTAACGCGCCGCAACCTGCTCGAGCGTTGCGCGATCGGCGGGCGCGACCAGCCCTGCCATCACCAGATCGTCGACGCTTTTGAGCGGTTTGACGGCATTCATCTTCCGTACTCCGCAACCGGCGCCCAGAGCACCTGATCGATGCGCGATGCTCCCGTCGCCAGCATCACCAGCCGGTCGAAGCCGAGCGCGATGCCGCTTGCCTCACGCATCAGCGAAACTGCGGCAAGGAAGTCCTCGTCAATCGGATAGGTTTCGTCGTAGACACGCGCCTTCTCGGCCATTTCGATCTCGAACCGCCGGCGCTGTTCGGCAGCATTGGTGAGCTCGCCGAAGCCGTTCGCAAGCTCGACGCCGCAGGCGTAGAGTTCGAACCGCTCGGCAACCCTGGGATCGCGTGGCGAGGGACGCGCAAGTGCAGCCTCCGAGATCGGATATTCGTCGAGGATGGTGATGCGGCCGAAGCCGAGATGCGGCTCGATCTTTTCGACCAGCACCCGGCTGAACAGATCGGCCCAGCCATCGTCATCGGCAACACGCATGCCGGCGCGCTTCATCTCTGCCGCCAGATGATCGCGATCGGTCGACCCGTCGGCGGCGACCGAGGCGAGAAGATCGATGCCGGCATGACGCTCGAATGCTTCGGCAACGCCAATCCGCTCCGGACCGGCGAAGGGATCGCTTTCGCCACCGCGATAGGCAAGTTTTTCAGTCTTTACCGTTTCGGCCGCGAGCGCCAGGATCCGCACACAATCCATCATCAGGCTCTCGTAGCTTTCGCCGGCCCGATACCATTCAAGCATGGTGAATTCAGGATGGTGCAGCGGCCCGCGCTCGCGATTGCGATAGACATGGGCAAAACACGAGATGCGCTCCTCACCCGCCGCAAGCAACTTCTTGCAGGCGAATTCCGGCGAGGTGTGCAGATAGAATGGCGCCTTTTGCCCGTCCGTCGTCAGTGCTTCGGTGGCGAAGGCATGCAGATGCGCCTCGTTGCCCGGGGAGATCTGCAGCACCGCCGTATCCACCTCGATGAAATCCTCGCGCGCGAAAAACCCGCGCAACGCCGCCTGGATCGCATTGCGCCCGATCAGGAACGGACGGCGATCGGCGTGTACGGACGGGTTCCACCAGGGGGACACTTTCGCCGAAGAGTTCATTCCAAGCTTTCTTCGCCGGAGAAGCCGGTATGGGGATGGCTATTTCCCGGATTTTAGGTTAGTTGCGCCCCCAAAGAAAAATATTTGCGTCTTCGAGGCGTCTCGGCAGTTCTCTACGACGCCGAAAGCCGAGTTACAAGGAAGTCTTATGGTCAAGGTCATCGCCTCTTCGGTCCGCAAGGGCAACGTTCTCGACGTCGACGGCAAGCTTTACGTCGTTCTCACCGCTCAGAACTTTCATCCGGGCAAGGGTACGCCGGTCACCCAGGTCGACATGCGCCGCATCGTTGACGGCGTGAAGGTTGCTGAGCGTTGGCGCACCACCGAACAGGTCGAGCGCGCCTTCGTCGAGGACGTGTCCTTCCAGTACCTCTATCAAGACGGCGAAGGCTTCCACTTCATGAACCCGAGCAACTACGATCAGGTCGTGGTTGATGTCGACACTATGGGCGATCAGAAGGTCTATCTGCAGGAAGGCATGTCCTGCATCCTCTCGATCTATGAAGGCCTTCCGCTGGCACTCGAGCTGCCTCGCCACGTCACGCTTGAGATCACCGAGACGGAACCGGTCGTCAAGGGCCAGACGGCATCGTCCTCCTACAAGCCGGCCATCCTGTCGAACGGCGTGCGCGCCATGGTGCCGCCGCACATCAATGCCGGCACTCGCGTCGTCATCGCGACGGAAGACAATTCCTACGTCGAACGCGCCAAGGACTGATCCCTGGTTCATTCCATACAAAAGGCCGGTTCCGACCGGCCTTTTTTGTGTCCGCCGCCAACAATGCTGATCAGAGATGCGGGTTGCGCGGCCGGTATTTCTGGACAAGCTTCTGGTTGATCTCGGCTGCACCCGGCATGTTGGCGCTGAGATAAACCGGCGCATCGCCGGATTTCGAAAGCTCGGAGGCGACCTCGGCGAAGATCGCATTGATGACCGTCACCCCGACCGCCGTCGAGACCGGCCCGACCCGAAGCCCCGTGCCTTCGAGGTCGAGAACGGCGTCACCCGGTGGCAGCCCATTGTCGAGCACCACATCGGCCGCGTCGGCGAGCCGCCGGCGGCCATTGGCGATCGCTGAGGAATAGGCGATCGAAGTGATGGCAATCACCTTTGCGCCGATTTCTCGCGCGTAGTCGGCGGCTTCGATCGGCGCGGCATTGACGCCCGAATTGGAGGCGATGATGATGACATCGCCCGGCTGCATGCCGTAACGCTCCAACATGGGCCGAACCAGGCCCTGCGTGCGTTCATAGACCGAACTGATGACCGCACCCTCATGCAGCATCGCCGAGCCGACGAGCACCGGCACGGTGAAGGCGAGCCCGCCGGCACGATAGTGCACCTCTTCCGCCAGCATATGCGAATGGCCAGTGCCGAAGACATAGACGCGCTTGTCGCCGTGGGCAGCATCGAGGATAACCGCCGCCGCCTGCGCCATCGGCTCGGCAAGCGTCTGCTTCAATTCTTCCAGCCGGCCGATCAGGTTGGAGAAATAGGCATCCGTGATGTCAGTCATCCCACTTCTCCTTGAGTCAAGCCGCTTCGCCGCTGAGCCAGGTGGCGGTGACCGAGAGCGCATCGGTGAGATGCACGAGATCGGCGCGCGCGCCTGGTGCGAGATGGCCGCGATCGCCCAGTCTGAGAAAGCGGGCGGGATAAAGCGTTGCCATGCGCAAAGCCTCGGCCAGCGTCAGATCGAGATAGGTGACGCCGTAGCGAATCGTCGAGATCATGTCGACGTCGGAACCGGCCAGCGTGCCGTCGGATAGTACCAGCTTCGAGCAGAACCCGCCCCGTTCGCGCCGGACGGCGCGCCCGTTCAGCGTGAACGAATCCTTCTCCGACCCGACGAGCGACATCGCATCGGTGACGAAAAACAGTCTGCCTTCGCCGCGTTTGGCACGCAGCGCCGTGCGCAAAGCCTTCGGATCGACATGGTGACCATCGGCAATGACGCCGCACCAGATCGAGGGATGATCGATCGCCGCGCCGACGAGACCGGGGGTACGGTGTCCGAGCTGGCTCATGGCGTTGAAGAGGTGCGTGACGCCGCGCGCTCCGGCATCGAAACGTTGTTCCGCTGCCTCGCTCGAACAATCGGAATGACCGATACTGACGGTGACGCCGGCTTCGGCAAGCTCACGCACCTGGGCAACCGTCACCTGCTCGGCAGCCATGGTGACGAGCAGCGTGCCGATCGCCTCGCGTGCCCGGATGAAGGCCTTGACGTCTCGATCCTCGACCGGCCGCATCAGTTCGGCCAGATGCGCACCCTTGCGCGCAGGCGCCAGATGCGGGCCTTCGAGATGCAAGCCGGCGACGCCACGGTTCGCCTTCACCGCCTCCTTGGCGGCCTCGATTGCGGCAATGGATGCCTCGGACGTGTCGGTGATCAGCGTCGGCAAGAGCGATGTCGTGCCATAGGGCCGGTGTCCAGCAGCGATGATCTCCATCGAGGTGACGGAAGGCTCGTCGTTCAGCATCCGCCCGGCGCCGCCATTGACCTGCGCATCGATGAAGCCGGCCGACAGAACCCCGCCGGCAAGCGTCACCGTCTCGCCGTCCGGCAGATCGTTTCCAGCAGCGATCGCCTCGACGCGGCCGTCGGCAACGATGAGTGCTTTCTCGTCATGGAAGCGCTCGCCATCGAAGATGCGGGCGCCGATGAAGATCTTGCGGACCATCAGACCGTCTCCGTCACCTTGAGCAGGTTCGCCGGCTTGTCGGGATCGAAGCCCTTGCGGCGCGTCACCGACTCGATCAGCCGGTAATAGACGAGCAGCGACACCAGCGGATCGATAAGGCCATTGCCCGTCGTCGGCACGCGCAGATTGACCCCGGAAAGCGGCTGCGTGGAGAAACCGACGGTGGTGGCGCCGAGCTTCTGCAGGCGCTCCAGCGCTTGAACGTTGTTGACGAAGGCCGCATCGTCGGGCGCAAAGGCGATGATCGGAAAGCCCGGCTGCACCAGGCGCATCGGGCCGTGCATCAGTTCCGCCAGCGAGAAGGCCTCGGCATGCAGGCCGGAGGTTTCCTTGGCCTTCAGCGCCGCTTCGAGCCCGATTGCAAAGGCCGGGCCGCGGCCGGCCATATAGAGCGAGGTCGCATTGAAAAGCACCTCCTCGGCTGCCGCCGTGTCGATCCCGGCGGTTGCCGAAAGCGCCTCCGGCAGCCTGCCAAGCGCAGCCTGTAGGTCGGACGCGCCGCCGACCGCAACGGTCACGCCGGCAAGGGCGGCGACGGAAGCGATAAAGGATTTGGTCGCCGCGACGCTCTTTTCCGCGCCGGCATTAAGCCCGAGAACGATATCGGCTTGCTTGGCAAGCGGACTGTCGGCGACGTTGACAACGGCAATCGTCGTCGCCCCGCCCCTTTTGGCCGCATCCTGCAATGCGATGATGTCGGGGCTTGCACCCGACTGCGAGACGGTGAAATGCACACCCCCCTTCAGATGCAGCGCGGCACCGTAGACCGAAGCGATCGACGGGCCGACCGAGGCGACCGGGACGCCGCAGGTGATCTCGAAGAGGTATTTGAAGAAGGTGGCGGCATGGTCCGAGGAGCCACGCGCCGCCGTCGTTACCACGCTCGGGCGGGAGGACGAAAACAGCCGGGCGATCTCGGCAAAGGCCGGCTTTTCCTTTTCGAGAAGCGTGGCCACCACCTCTGGGGATTGGCCGGCTTCCTGCAGCATCAACGACTGGTTCTCATTCATAGGTCATCTCCGATTCTCAATTCGGCAACGAAATCATAGGCATCGCCGCGATAGTGCGAGCGGGTGTACTCAACGACGCGCTGGTCTTCCAGGCGCGAGACGCGTTCGATCAGCAGCGCCGGCGCGCCTGATTTGACGTTCAGGATCGCCGCTGAGGACGGATCGAGCGTAACTGCGGTCAGCCGCTGCAGCGCACGTACGGGCTTGTGACCGTTGGCCGCCAGCGCATCATAGAGCGACCCCTCGCCGCCGGGATCGCCGCCTAAGAATTTGATCGGCACCACGGCGCGTTCGATCGCAAGCGGCAGGCCGTCGGCGAGACGCAGCCGGTCAAGCCTCAACACCGGCTCGTCGCCGCCAAGGCCCAGCAGGAAGGATTCTTCCGGCGACGGCGTATTGACCGCCCGCGACAAGATCCGCGCGGCTGGCAGACGCCCACGCGAACGCATGTCGGCGGAGAAGGAGGAAAGCCGCCAGAGCGACTGCTCCATACGCTCCACTCTGCTCGATACGAAGGTACCGCTTCCGTGGCGCGATTCCAGTGCACCTGAAGCCATCAGATCGCGATAGGCGGTGCGCACGGTGACACGGCCGAGCTTCAAGGCCTCGGCAAGGTCGCGCTCCCCTGGCAGCGCCGTGCCAGGCTTCAGCAGGCCTTCCTGAATAAGGCCGGTCAGCGCCTGCGCCAGCCGCTTATAGAGCGGGCCGGACAACGCCTCGTCACGCAGGCCGCGGTTGTTCAGTTCCGCTATCAGACTGGTTCTATCCATAAGCACACAATAGAACCTATCTAGAACCAATCCACAAGGCGGAATCGCACCCGGCCAAGAAAAAACCTCCCCGGAGACCGGAGAGGTTCATAGCGCTGATGCATGTCGCCCAGAAGGGCGCAGCGATTCCGGGATAACGACATGCATAAAAACAAAGGACTAAAGCGCGTCGCATGAATCAAATTTGATGCGACGCGCTTTAGAATTTGACAACCGTGCGTCCATAGAGCCGTGCGTCTGAAAAAGACGTCAGCTCTTGGTGAAGATATAGTCCGTCTCCTGGCGCAACACTTCGCCGGGGCGCAGCACCGCATTCGGGAAACCTTGGTGATTGACGGCATCCGGCCAGACCTGCGTCTCCAGGCAGAAGCCAGCAAACGGGCCGTACTTGCGCCCGCCGATGCCGGGAGCGCCGGTATCCAGTTTGAAACCGGCATAGAACTGCACGCCCGGCTCGGTGCTGCGCACTTCCAGCGACACACCGGAATACAGGCTGCGGGCAAGCGCGACGCTGCGCTTGGCGGTGCGCTCGCCGGACAGGCAAAAATTATGGTCGTACAAGGCCTGTTCGCTGCCGACGAAACGCTTCATCGGCGCCATCTCGCGGAAATCGAATTCCGTGCCCTCGACGGAACGGATCTCGCCGGTCGGCACCTGTTTCTCGTCGGTCGGCAGATAGTGGTCGGCAGCGATCATGATGTCGTGGCCAAGCGCATCTTCACGGCCGTCGAGATTGAAATAGGCGTGCTGGCAGACATTGGCGAGCGTCGGCTGGTCGCTGGTCGATTCATAGATCACCGACAGTTCGCCGTTGCCGTGCACCCAGAAGGTTGCCTGGATGGTGCAATTGCCGGGATAGCCGGCGCGGCCATCGGGATCGACAATCTTCAGCACCACCCGGTCGACCTCATGCTCGACGACCGTCCAGTTGCGTTTGGCGATATTGTCGCTGCCGCCATGCAGATGGGTGACGCCATTTTCGTTCAGCTCGAGCTGGCAGTCCTTGCCGTCGAGCGTGAAGGCGCCGCCACCGACACGGTTGGCGCAGCGGCCCGGCGTCGCGCCAAAATAGGCCGAATGGAGCGGGTAGCTGTCAAAATCGTCGAAACCGAGCTGCAGTGGGGCCTCATGTCCCTTAAGACGCAGATCCTGGATGACCGCGCCCCAGGTGATGATCTTGGCCGTCAGCCCGCCGCCCTTGATCTCGACGCGATAGACGGTCTCGCCTGCCTTCGTCTGCCCGAAAACTTCCCGCTCCAACTTATCCGACATGATCGACCGTCCATTCTCATTCAAAGTTTTTCAGCGTTGTGCGTCACAAAGACCCACAACGCTTTCGGTTTCAGGAGCGGAACCTGCCCGCATTTGCTCCAAACCGCAACCGGTCGGATCAGAAGAAACGCCCCGGCATCGGCCGAGGTGCAGTCCGACGCTTCAGAGGTCCGTGCCGATCTCCTCCACATCAAAGGGGGTCGTCTGGTAGATCTCGTTGATCCAGTTGCCGAACAGGAGATGCGCATGGCTGCGCCAGCGGTTCTGCGGCGTCAGCGCCGGATCATTATGCGGGAAGTAGTTGTGCGGCATCTTGATCGGCACGCCGGCGTTGACGTCGCGGAAATACTCGTCGGAAAGCGACGTGGAATCATATTCGACATGATTGAACATGTAGAGCCGCCGCCCCCTCCTTTCGTGCACGAGGCAGACACCCATCTCGCCTGATTCCATCAGGATCTCCAGGCTTTCGGATGGCTCGATATCGGCGCGGCGCACCTCGGTCCAACGCGACACTGGCACCTCGAAATTGTCGGAAAAGCCGTTGAGATAGATGGAGGATGGCTTCAGGTTCCGGTGGCGGTAGATGCCGAAGGCCTTTTCTTTCAACTCGTATTTCGGAACACCGTGGAAATGATAGATCGCCGCCATCGCGCCCCAGCAGACGTTCATCGTCGAATGCACGTTCGTTTCCGTCCAGTCGAGAATCTGCTGCATTTCCGGCCAATAGGTGACGTCTTCATAGGGCAAAAGCTCGATCGGCGCCCCGGTGATGATGAAACCGTCGAACTTGCGGTGCTTCACTTCCTCCCAGGTCTGGTAGAAGGCGAGCAGATGATCTTCGGACGTGTTCTTCGCCTTGTGGCCGCCGATGCGGATCAGCGACAGCTCGACCTGCAGTGGCGAGGCGCCGACGAGTCGGGCCATCTGTAGTTCGGTCTTGATCTTGTTCGGCATAAGGTTGAGCAGCCCGATCTGCAGCGGTCGGATATCCTGACGGATCGCCAACGTCTCGGTCATCACCCGCACACCCTCTTGAACCAGGGTTTCGAAGGCGGGCAGCGTATCGGGGATCTTGATGGGCATTGCGGTCACTCGATCAAAAAAACAAAAAACCGGCGGCGAAAAAAATCGCTACCGGTCCGCACGCGGCCCTTTAGCGACTTTTTTAACGTGGCTGCAAGCCGGCCGGCCAAATCACCACGGAGCTTTAATTAGCCCCAGTCGGACCGCGAATCAACTGCCGAATGCACGCAGGAGCGATGCATGCAAGCATCATCACAGTTTAATGACTGATAGAATCTGTTGATAGACCGGTAACGCCACCATGTTAATAATGGTAAGCATGGGCGATGTTGGAAAAGCGTAATGGCAGATAAGATCGAGGGGAGGCCGGGCATCCGAAGGCACGATAGGGTGGGGTATGATCTCAGCCTGACGAATCGCCTCGGGGTTATGTTCTCCGCATTCTGGAATTCGCAAGTGCGTGGCAAGGTGCTGTTTCTGGCGACCGTGCTGATCCTCGTCATCCTGTTGACGTCCTACGGCCAGGTCATCCTCAATCAGTGGAATGCTCCCTTCTACGACTCGCTGGAGCGCCGCGATCTCGGTGAATTCTTCCACCAGCTCGAAATCTTCGCGATGATCGCCGGCACGCTGCTGCTGCTCAACGTGCTGCAGGCATGGCTGAATCAGATGACCGCGCTCTATATGCGCGAGGGCCTATCGCGCGACCTCGTCGATCAGTGGCTGAAGCGCAAGCGGGCACTGCGGCTTGCTTCGAGCGGTCTGATCGGCGTCAATCCGGACCAGCGCCTGCATGAGGATTCCCGCAACCTCGCCGAAAGCACGACAGGGCTCGTTCTCGGCCTGCTGCAGTCGACCATTCTTCTGGTGAGCTTCATCGGCGTGCTCTGGGAGCTTTCCAGCGGCTTCATCTTCCACATCAGCGGCCACAGCTTCTCCATTCCCGGCTACATGGTCTGGGCGGCGATTTTCTACGCCGCCTCCGCCTCGGTGCTGAGCCAGGTCGTCGGCCGCAAACTGGTCAAGCTGAATGCCGACCGCTTCTCGAAGGAGGCCGAGCTTCGCTTCACGTTGATGCACGCCAACGAGAACATGCCGGCGATCACCGTCGCCCGCGGCGAGGAGAATGAGCGCCGGCGCATCAACACCGACATCAGCTCGGTACTGAGAGTCGTCAAGCGGCTCGCCATGGCCAATACCAACCTCACCTGGGTTTCGGCCGGCTACGGCTGGCTGGTGATCGTCATCCCGATCATCGTCGCCGCCCCCGCCTATTTCTCCGGCGGCCTCACCCTCGGCCAGCTGATGATGTCGGTCGGCGCCTTCAATCAGGTCAACACGGCGCTGCGCTGGTATGTCGCCAACTTTGGCCCGATCGCCGAATGGCGCGCGACACTGATGCGCGTCACCGATTTCCGCCAGGCGCTGCTCGACATGGAGGAGGAATTCGCCCAGAAGGACGGCATCGCCTATGAAAACACTGCGCCCGACACGCTGACGTTGAAGGATGTGGTGATCGTTGCCAAGATCGGTGAAGAGATCGACGAATGCGGCGGTTTCCGCCTGCGTGAAACCGATGTCGTGATCAAGGCCGGCGAAAAAATCATGATCAACGGCGATCACAGCGTCAACCGCAAGCTACTCTTCCAGGCGATGGCCGGCCTCTGGCCGTGCGGCAGCGGCACGATGGGCCTGCCGCCGATCGACGACATGCTGTTCGTCCCGCAGATCGCTTATGTTCCCGGCGGCACGCTGCGCGAGGCGCTGGCCTTTCCCGCAAG
Organism: Rhizobium sp. NZLR1; assembly: GCF_017357385.1. Classification (NCBI taxonomy): domain Bacteria; kingdom Pseudomonadati; phylum Pseudomonadota; class Alphaproteobacteria; order Hyphomicrobiales; family Rhizobiaceae; genus Rhizobium; species Rhizobium sp. NZLR1. The sequence continues at coordinate 4,435,734 of NZ_CP071632.1, forward strand.
TCCTGATGCCTACGAGCGAGCCGCTGTCGAGACGGCCCTCGACAGAGCCGGCCTGCATTCGCTGATCGCAAGGCTCGATACCCGCGCCCGTTGGGACAAGCTGCTCGACAGCGATGAACAGAAGGCGATCGGCTTTGCCCGTCTGCTTCTTGTGCGCCCGCGCTGGATCATCTTCGACGAAGTGCTGGAAGGCATGGAGCCGGAATGGCAGGAGATGATGGCCAAACTGCTGACCTCCATGCCGGAAAGCGGCATGATTTACATCGGCCGCTCCGAGGCCTATCTCGAGGCGCTCAAGCCGCGCGTACTGCATCTGCAGGCGCTGCCGGCAAGATCTGAGGAACCGCAGCAGCAACAGCAAGTCGCTCAGACCGGCACCAGCGCCAGTACAGGCGCTGCCGCCATGCCCGCGCCGGCGCTGTAGAGCGCCGTGCGTCCGATAGACACTATATCACTTTGAATTTCACGCTGGTCACATCGGCGGCGTGATGCCATTCAGGCCGACGGCCACCTGGCTGGCCGAGATGCTGCCGTCTGCCGCCTTCTCGCCGGTGACGATGACGCTGGCGCCGGCCTTCAGATCGTCCTTGGTCGCCCGCGCCAAGGTCACGATCGGCGTGCCGTCGGCAATCGTGATGGTTTTTTCCTTGCTTTGATAGGTCAGCGTGATCGTGTGGCCGTCGACGGATTTGACGGCATTGCTGACGGTCGCATTGGTCATCTGGCTGTTCGGCTGAGCATCCCAGGGACGGTTGCCCTCGCCGGTCCCCTTCATCGACGCCGGAAAGATTAATACCTCGATCGCCCCGTCAGGGCCGGCGCCTTTCGGAAGCGAGGCGACCCCGACGAAATCGCCGGGCTTGATATCCTCGACCGAGGCTTTTTTGATGCCGCCGACTTTCCAGCCGGCTTTCAGCGTAATTATCGCATCGCTGCCTTCGCGCGTCTTGACGACGAGACTATCGCCACTGAGGCTTTCGATGGTGCCACGAACGCGAACGCGGTTGCCATCCCGCGCCTGTGCGGCCTGCAAGAGCGCAATCGCGACAAGACCGCCGCCGGCAAGTGCTGTGAAAATCTTGGAATAGGCCTTGCGAGACATATGACTTTTCCTTGTCGCCATTGCTATCGGCGCTATCCCCAGCTGCCGGGCGACACTCTATGCCGCGCGTCGATACACTGGCCAATCAAGGAAAGGTGAGACTGCGAGTTTGCGAAGCCTCAGCCTTCCAGCTCTTCGCGCAGCATTTCGAGCTCCAGCCACTCCTCCTCCATTTTCATCAGGCCGGCGCGTAGTTTTTCCATCTCGACGGCAAGCCGGTTGAAAGCTACGGGATCGCGCGTGAAAAGATTGGGATCGGCCATCACCTGTTCGCGCTTGGCGATCTCGGCTTCGGCTTTCGCCATGTCCTTCGGCAGATTTTCCAGCGCGAATTTCTGCTTGAAGGAAAGCTTGCCCCTCGAACTTCCAGCAGAAGACGCTGCCTCCTGGGTCTTCGGCCTCTCCGCCGCCTTCTCGGCCCGCTTGCGCTCCTCGATCGCGCCCTTGCGCTGCGCAAGCATGTCCGAATAGCCGCCGGCATATTCGATCCAGCGGCCGTCAGGTGCGTCCGCCATGGCAGGTGCGATCGTCGAGGTCACGGTGCGGTCGAGGAAATCGCGGTCATGGCTGACGAGAATGACGGTGCCGGGAAAGCCAGCGACGATTTCCTGCAGCAGGTCGAGCGTCTCGATATCGAGATCGTTGGTCGGTTCGTCGAGGATCAACAGGTTCGTAGGGCGCGAGAGAATCCGCGCCAGCATCAGCCGGGCGCGCTCGCCGCCGGAAAGGCTTCTGATCGGCGTCCGCGCCTGTTCCGGCTGGAACAGGAACTCCTTCATGTAGCCGGTGACATGACGCTGTTCGCCGTTGACGAGCAGGTTTTCGCCGCGCCCATCCGTCAGGTAGTTGGCGAGCGTATCCTCGGGATCGAGATCCTCGCGTTTCTGGTCGAGTGTGGCGATCTCCAGATTGGTGCCGAGCTTGATCGTGCCGCTATCCGGGGAAAGCTGACCGGTCAACATCTTCAAGAGCGTCGTCTTGCCGGCACCATTCGGCCCAACCAGACCGATGCAATCGCCGCGGTGCACGCGGATCGAGAAGGGCGTGACGATTGCCCGGTCGCCGAAGCTTTTGGTGATCTTGTGAGCTTCGATCACCAGCTTGCCGGATTCCTGCGCGTCCGAAGCCGTCGCCTGCACCGAGCCCTGCGGCCCCTTATGGCCGCGATAATTCGAGCGCATCGTCTGCAACTCGCCGAGGCGGCGCATGTTGCGCTTGCGCCGCGCCGTGACTCCATAACGCAGCCAGTGCTCCTCGCGCTCGATCGCCTTGCCGAGTTTATGCTGCTCCAGCTCCTCGGCCTCCAGCACCTGGTCGCGCCAGGCCTCGAAATGCGAAAATCCCCTGTCGAGCCGGCGCGAGGTGCCGCGGTCGAGCCAGACGGTTGCCGTCGAGACCTTTTCGAGAAAACGTCGGTCGTGCGAGATCAGCACCAGGGCGCTGCGCGTCTTCTGCAACTCGCCTTCCAGCCATTCGATGGTCGGCAGGTCGAGATGGTTGGTCGGCTCGTCGAGCAGGAGAATATCGGGCTCCGGCGCCAACACGCGGGCAAGGGCGGCCCGACGCGATTCGCCGCCGGACAGCATGCTCGGATGTTCCTCGCCGGTCAGCCCGAGATGCGACAGCAGATAGGTGACGCGATAAGGGTCGTCGCCCGGCCCGAGACCGGCTTCGGCATAGGCATGGACGGTGTTGAAGCCGGCAAAATCCGGCGCCTGTTCGAGATAGCGCACCGTCGAGGAAGGATGACGGAAGACTTCGCCAGACTGCGCCTCGACCAGGCCGGCGGCGATCTTCAGCAGCGTCGATTTTCCCGAGCCGTTGCGCCCGACCAAGCAGATTTTGTCCCCGGGCTCGATCTGCAGGCTAGCACCAGCCAGCAGCGGTGCGCCGCCGAAGCTCAGGAAGATATCGTCGAGTTTCAGAATGGGAGGGGCCAAAAATCAGACTCCGGAAAGATCATAGGGCCTGGCGAGCACGATCGCCCGGCCGCTGCGGAGCGAAAAGCGAATCTTGCTTTCTGCAACATTGGAAATGGTGCGCGACGAGCCGAAAGGCAGATGGAAATCGGCCAGCGGATAACGCGCATTCTCGATGGAAAGCCCGGTCAGCTCGCTGAACCCGAGCACGGAAAACAGGCTCCCCTTGGGAAGATCCAGCTCGACCGTCCCGGCAAGCAGCGGCACTGCCTCTTCCTTGCCCGAGGTCAGCAGCACGTCGAAACCCTCCTCCGCCAGACTGACGGCCGACAGCAGATGCTGAAGCGCGTGGTCCGAGCGTTCGCCGCCAAGAGCACCGGCCAGAATCAGCCGCCGCGCACCCCGCGCGATCGCTTCCGACACGGCGATTTCGCCATCCGTCGCCGCCTTTGCCGCGGGATAGGGCTGTTTCGGCACATCGGGAAAGGCACCCTCGAGATCATCAGGCGTCGAATCGAAATCGCCGACCCAGAGCTCCGGCTCGATACCGAGTGCCACCGCATGCCGCATGCCGCCATCGGCCGCGATGGAACGGCTGCCGCCGATGGCTTGGCGCAGGCGCTCCGTCAGGCTGAGTTCGCCGCCGAGGAGAATGGTGAAGGTGGATGGGCTCATGGGCATTGCCCTTAGCGCAAACCGGGGGTCGAGGGGAAGGGGCGCCGGCGGATCGGCGCCATTTCCCTTCGAGCGCCACTAGAACAGGATGTCGCCCGAAAACCGCACACACTTTTCGGCATCATGCTCTAGCCCGGCGTATCCTTGTCGCGCGACCGGAAGACCGCCTCGTAACCGCCGATGAAACGCTCGAAAAGCATTGCGAAACGAGCGACATCCTGCTCAGGCCAGTCGGAGACGATCTCGGAGATGATCGCGAGTTTCTGCGCGACGATCTCGGCCAGCAGATTCTGGCCGACCTCGGTCATGACAACGACAATCCGTCGCGCATCGGCCTGCGAAGCTTCGCGGCGCAGCACGTTCCGCCCGACCATGTCGGCCACCACCCGGCTAGCCCGTGACGGATCGATGCGCAGCATCTCCGCGATCATGCCGACGGTGACCTCGCCGGCAGGCTTTGCCCTCCGCACCGCATCGAGCACGTCGAGATGCGAAAGTTCAAGGCCCGGTGCAGCACTCTGGATCGCCAGCCGGCCGATCAATCGCCGCCCGGTCATCAACCGCATGCGCCCCATGCTCCGGCCGATGCGAGGCACGTTTTCCTCAACCGGCTCTGGCTCGGTGGAAATGGTCTTGGTCAGCACTTCGTTCATGCCGGGACCATAACAGAGCCGCGGCGGAATTTGAATATGCCGATGTCATTAATGTGCCATTGACAAATACATGCTGTTAGCACATAAAAATCTACCCAACCCGGAATGATGCTCCATGGATATGCAACTCGCGCCTGCGCCGCTCGTGACAGATCCTCGTCGCCGGCTCATCCTCTTCTTCTTCCTGATGACGGCCATGTTCATGGCGACACTAGATAATCAGATCGTTTCCACGGCGCTGCCAACGATCGTCGGCGAGTTCGGCCATCTGGAGCGCTTCGGCTGGATCGGCTCGGCCTATCTGCTGTCGCTGAGCGCCGTCATGCCGGTTTATGGCAAGCTTGGCGATCTCTTCGGGCGCAAATACGTGATGATGACGGCGATCATGATCTTCACTGTCGGCTCGGCGGTCTGCGGCCTTGCGGTCTCCATGAACACGCTGATCGCCGCCCGCGTGCTACAGGGCCTTGGCGGCGGCGGCATCATGGTGTCGATCTTCTCCGTCAATGCCGATCTGTTCGAGCCGCGCGAGCGGGCCCGCTACCAAAGCTATTCCAGCCTCGTGTTGATGGCGTCAGGTGCGATCGGACCGGTGCTTGGCGGCACGATGAGCGACCTTTTCGGCTGGCGCTCGATTTTCCTCGTCAACGTGCCGATCGGCTTAATCGCACTTGCCGGCCTTGCCGTGATGCTGCCCTATCGCAAACCGCATCGCCGGCCCAAGATCGATTATGCCGGTGCGCTGCTTCTCGCCCTGACGACGACCAGCATCGTGCTTGCCACCGACAGCAGCGAACTCTTCGGCGCATTGGTCTCGCCACAGAGCATCGTCATCATCGCCTTCGGTATCGTTTGCGCCGTCGCCTGGGTGCTCGTCGAACGCCGCGCGCCGGAACCGATCGTTCCCCTACAGCTCTTTCGCAATTCGACATTCAGCCTGCTCCTGGTGATGTCGATCATGGGCGGCGCCATCGCCATCGGCATGGTCAACTATCTCGCCCTCTTCCTGCAGACCACCACCGGCCTTTCGCCCTCTGCCGCCGGCGCGCTCTTCATTCTTCTGACGGGCGGCCTCGTCTGCGGATCGCTGTCCGCAGGCCGCATCATCTCAAAAACGGGGCGTTACAAGCCCTTTGCCATCGCAAGCCTGACCTGCAGCGCCATCGCCTTTGCGCTGATGTCGCAGATCCACGCGGGAACGCCGATCGCCTTCATCGGGGCGATCATGATGCTGCATGGCATCGGCATCGGCCTTGCCCAGCAGGTTCCCATCATCGGCGTACAGAATGCAGCGCCGGCCCGCGATGTCGGCGCCGCCACCGGTTCGGTGACGCTGTCGCGCATGGGAGGTGCATCGATCGCCATTTCCATCTATGGCGCCATCATCGCCTCTCAGCTCGACAAGGTCGGCGTCTCCATTCCCGGTGTTATCGATATCGAGCAGCTGACGCCGAAGATGATGGCCGCCCTTCCCGAAGCAAGCCGCCAGGCTGTCGCCGATGTCTATGCCGCCGCCTTCTCGCCGCTCTTCATGACCTCCTGTGCTATTGCCCTGATCGGCCTTGTGGCGGCCATCATGCTGAAACCTGTGCAGCTGCCCCGCGCCGGTGAAGCGAAGATGCCGCAACCGACGACGGCGAATGCGGCGGAGTAACCGGATCGACCCCGCAGAATACCTCATCGGGAGGAGTTCCTTCCGCGATGATATTATCGGTGGTTGCAATTTTCTCGCATCGCTGTCGCTATCGGCTCGGTTACTTCAATCGGCCCGTTCTTTTTCTTCGCCACCGACGAATCTCCGCGTTGTGACGGAACTTTCGCCATAATTTCATCCGAGCGAAGGGAAGGCCTCACGATCGAGGCTGGCTAAAATGCAACGGCGCCACATTTAAACAGAGTCTCGCTATGCAACCGATGCATAAATCAGCTACAGCAAGGACTTGTATCGGCCGATTGTGCAGCGCGAGATCAGGGGTGCGCACCTGTTGAATTCCCCTTGCCACGGTCGGTGCCAATCTGCGGCAAACCGGCAAGACAGCGACATGATGCGGAGAACCAGACTGGACAGCTTGACGACGTGGAAATCGCCCGCGCTTTCCAGTGATGCCATCTCCGCGCCGCGGCGTTTCGCGCGTCGCCTGATGCTGCTTTCGGCCGTCGCAATGGCGCTGAATGGCTGTCAAACGCTGATCGACCAATCCTACCAGCCGAGCGTCTCGCCTTCTTCCAATCCGCAGATCGTCGACGAGGTGCAGAAGAACGATCCGCGCGCGGCGATGGGCGCCCGTGAGCATCCACGCATCGTCGCAAGCTACGGCGGCGAATACAAGGACGCCAAGACCGAGCGCCTCGTCGCCCGCATCGCCGGCGCGCTGACGGCGGTGTCGGAAAATCCGAGCCAATCCTACCGCATTACCATCCTGAATTCGCCGGCGATCAACGCGTTTGCGCTGCCCGGCGGTTATCTCTACGTCACCCGCGGCCTGCTTGCCCTTGCCAACGACGCTTCGGAAGTCGCCGCCGTGCTATCGCACGAGATGGGCCACGTGACGGCGAACCACGGCATCGAGCGGCAGAAGCGCGAGGAGGCTGAGGTCATCGCCAGCCGCGTCGTCGCCGAGGTTCTCTCCAGCGATATCGCCGGCAAGCAGGCGCTGGCCCGCGGCAAGCTGCGGCTCGCCGCCTTCTCACGCCAGCAGGAACTGCAGGCCGATGTCATCGGCGTGCGCATGCTTGGCGAAGCCGGCTACGACCCCTATTCCGCTGCGCGTTTCCTCGATTCCATGGCGGCTTACAGTCGCTTCATGTCGGTCGATCCCGAAGCCGACCAGAGCCTAGACTTCCTGTCGAGCCATCCGAATTCGGCGCAGCGCATCGAGCTTGCCCGCACCCATGCCCGGGCCTTCGGCCAGGAGGGTTCGGTCGGGGACAAGGGCCGCGACTATTATCTCGACGGCATCGACGGCCTGCTCTATGGCGACAGCCCTGAGGAAGGCTACGTGCGCGGCCAGACCTTCCTGCACGGCGGCCTCGGCATCCGCTTCGACGTGCCGCCGGACTTCCACATCGACAACAAGGTCGAAGCCGTAATGGCCACCGGCCCGAACGACATCGCCGTCCGCTTCGACGGCGTCGCCGACAATCAGAACCAGAGCCTCACCAACTATATCTCCAGCGGCTGGGTGACCGGCCTCGACCCGTCGACCATCCAACCGGTCACCATCAACGGAATGGAAGCAGCCACAGCGCGGGCAAGCGCCGACCGCTGGGATTTCGATGTCACCGTGATCCGCAACAATTCGCAGATCTTCCGCTTCCTCACCGCCGTGCCGAAAGGCAGCGACGCCCTTGAGCCAACGGCCAATGTCCTGCGTGCGAGTTTCCGACGCATGACGCCGGCAGAGGCAGCCTCGCTCAAGCCGCTGCGCATCCGCGTCGTCACCGTCCGTCTGGGTGAAAACATCTCGACGCTCGCCGCCCGCATGATGGGTACCGACCGCAAGCTCGATCTCTTCAAACTCATCAACGCCCTGCCCACGGGTGCAGCCGTTTCACCAGGCGATCGCGTCAAGATCATCGCCGAGTAAAAAAATAGCCCGGCTTGCGCCGGGCCAGTCTGTGCTGCTGCAGGGAATAGTTTCGGTTCAGGCGTAAGCCGCCATATGCGGATCGGCGCTGACAAGCGCGCTGCGGAGCTTCTCCATCGCCCGGCTTTCGATCTGCCGCACACGTTCCTTGGAAATGCCGAGATCGGCGCCGAGTTCTTCGAGCGTGGCACCGTCTTCCGCCAGACGCCGGGCGCTGATGATCTTCATTTCGCGTTCGTTGAGATGTGTCAGCGCCGAGGCGAGCCAGACGCGGCGCCGCTCTCCGTCGATCATGTTGGAAACCTGCTCGTCCGGTAGGGGATCATCGCTGACGAGGAAGTCCATCTTCTCCGCACTCTCGGCATCGCCGGAGACCGAAGGCGCCTGCAGCGAGGCATCATTGCCGGAAAGCCTGGCGTCCATGGTCTGCACATCGGAGAGGCTGACGCCGAGCGCCGCGGCGATTTCCTGGTGAATGGATTGCAGAGTCAGCTGCGTGTCACCCTTGGCGAGCTTGGCGCGCAGACGACGCAGATTGAAGAAAAGCGCCTTCTGTGCCGAACTCGTGCCGCCGCGCACGATCGACCAGTTGCGCAGGATATAATCCTGGATCGAAGCCCTGATCCACCAGCTCGCATAAGTGGAAAAACGTACGTCGCGTTCCGGCTCGAAGCGAGCGGCAGCCTCCAGAAGGCCGACATAGCCCTCCTGCACGAGATCGCTCATCGGCAGGCCGAAATTGCGGAACTTACCCGCCATGGATATGACGAGGCGCATATGGGCCATGGCGATCTGGTTGCGCGCGCCGCGATCATCGTGATCCTTCCAACGAATGGCAAGATCGTGCTCTTCCTGACGGGCGAGATAGGGGGCGGCCATCGCGATTTTGATCATGCGCCGATCTGCAGACATGTTCTTCATTTCGATCTCCTGAAACAGGCCTCTCGCCCTAAATGAACAATAAAACGCACCTTCCGGAACATCGCTGTCCGGACTGAATGGGGTTCTGAATGCATGAAGGCCTCGCCCCTGGACTTTTCAGGGGGAGGCCCTATTTCTCATCATGTACCGTTAAGACGGCCGGGCCGGACCTGTTTCTTCACGTTGCCGGATGGGCAATATTGAAAAGGCATGATCCGCTCCTCATCGAACATTGACGGAATGACAGTTCGCCCGTCGAGGCCCATTGCCCTGCGAGCAGTCCGCAATTACGTGTGTTAAACGCGGCAGTCGAAAAAAAGTTCCAAAAAAAACCCGGCGCAAGCCGGGTTTTTTGATAGGGGAAAAACAGGGTCGCCTTATGCGGCTTCGTCCTGTGAGTCGTCTTCTTCTATCGCCTTGCCGCGTTTCGGACCCTTGTTGAGATTGGTCTCGACCAGGCGGACGGCTTCAGTTTCCGACATCTTGTTGACGGCGGCGATTTCGCGCGCCATGCGGTCGAGCGCAGCCTCATAAAGCTGACGCTCGGAATAGGACTGTTCGGGCTGGTTTTCGGCACGATAGAGATCGCGCACGACTTCAGCGATGGAAATCAGGTCGCCGGAATTGATCTTGGCATCATATTCCTGGGCACGGCGCGACCACATGGTGCGCTTGACGCGCGCTTTACCCTGCACGACCTTCAACGCACGCTCGACGAAATCCGTTTCCGAAAGCTTGCGCATGCCGATGCTCATCGCCTTGGCGACCGGAACCTTCAGCCGCATCTTGTCCTTTTCGAAATCGATAACGAAAAGTTCGAGCTTCATGCCGGCAACTTCTTGCTCTTCGATAGCGGTGATGGTACCGACGCCGTGAGCGGGGTAGACGATCGATTCACCGGTCTTGAAGCCATGGCGTGCGATGGAAGGCTTTTTCTGCTGAGTCGTCATTCTATTCAAAAACTCCCTGTTACGCTCCCGGCGGCGGCCGGAGCCGGGTCAGTCAGGCCCGGGTGAGACGGTAGTATCCGTCGGGTGACTTCACTCTGGTCCCATCGGGCAAAAGCAAAGAACTTCTTGCGCACGATCTTGGGACCCGGCGCTCAAAGCGTTGATATGTCACGGAAACCGCGTGCGGATTGGTTTTGCTTTCGTGATGGTTTTGGGCATGCGTCATGCCACAAATGGAACAGTAGCCAAAACCTATCATAAAAATATGAGGAAATCAATAATTTGCTTCGCTTGAGTCATGCGGGCAACACATGTCACCCATATGCCTCCCGCAGCTTTTAAAACGTTTCGCCCCGCGGCCGCCCGAATCCGGCGACCGAATATGGCCGCCGTCTCAATCGCCGGAACCGGGTTTCTCGGAGAAATATTTCTCGAACTTTCCGGTCTCGCCATCCATGTCCTTGGCCTCGGGCAATGGGTCCTTCTTGACCGTGATGTTCGGCCAGATGGTGGCATATTCGGTATTGATCTTCAGCCATTTGTCGAGGCCCGGCTCGGTGTCGGGCTTGATTGCCTCGGCGGGACATTCAGGCTCGCAGACGCCGCAATCGATGCATTCGTCAGGATGGATGACGAGGAAATTCTCGCCCTCGTAGAAGCAGTCGACAGGGCAGACTTCCACGCAATCGGTGTATTTGCACTTGATGCAATTGTCGGTCACGACATAGGTCATGAAGAACTCCAGGATTCCATGCGAATGGGGCCGGGCAACCTGGAACGTCGCGCCTATCCCCGTGCCGGAGGAAAATCGTGGGCAGGCTTGGGAGGCAAGCACGCTTCCGGCAGGTTGTCAGTGACGTATCGGCTTTAACGCCGGATTTCAAGGATAAACGACCTGCAAAAGCCGCCGCCGCAGACAGAGTTTTCTAATCCTCGTCCGACATCAGCCTGTCGATTGCCCGTCTTTCCTTTTTGGTCGGACGGCCGGTGCCGGTCGCCCGGATCGCCTGCTCGTAGGGCGTGAGACGTTTTGCCTCATCGGGCGGCGGCGACAGGTCTTCGTAAAGCAGTCGTGCCTCCTCGTAGGGCCCTCGCCGCTCGCCGGCGAGGCGCACGAGAAGAACGAGATCGCGCCGCTCCAGCGTCATCTCGATACGGTCGCCCGGCTTGACCATCTGGCTCGGATGCTTGCAGCGCTCGCCGTTGATGCGCACGTGGCCCGATTGGATGTGGCTCTGCGCCAGCGAGCGCGACTTCGCCATGCGCGCGAAGAACAGCCACTTATCGATGCGCTGGCGCGAACCGCTTGTCGGCTGGGTCTCCCCGCTCATGACTACTTCTTCATCTGCTCCTTGAGAGCCGCGAGCTTGGCGAAAGGTGAATCCGGATCGATCGGCTTTTCCTTGCGCGGCGGCTTGGCCTCGAAGCGCAACGGCTGCGAACCGCCGCGATTGTTGTTGCGATCGTTGCGGTCATTTCGCTCGCCGCGATCCTTGCGGTCCTGCCGGTCGCTGCGCGGCTGGTCGCCCCGTGGTTGGTTGCGATCGCCTCTTGCCTGCTGCGGCCGGCCGCCATCGCGATTGCCGCCGTCCTTGCCGCGGTTTTGACGATTGTTGTCGCGGCTTTCGCCGCCTTCACCACCGCCCGGCCGGCGATTGCGGTCGCCGCGCTCCTGGTTCTGACCGCGCTCCTGGCCCTGGCCGCCACGGCGTTCGCCATGCCCGCCGCGCGCCTGGCGCTGATTGTCGTTGCGGCCGCCGAGGCGCCACAGAAGAACCGGCTTCGGTTCCGCCGGCTCGCCGGCTTCCCCGGAAGCGGATGCCGCTTCCTCGGGAGTCAATACCGCTTCCACAGACGCGGAAGCCGCATCTGTGGGAACGGAGGCTTCCGCCAGAGCGGACGTCTCGATCGCTTCATCAGGAGCGGGGGTTTCGACCGCTTCTGCCACAGCCGTGTCGACGTCAGCCGAAACCGCCTCGGTTGCCGATGGCTCGGCGGCAATCTCGTCCGCTGCCCCGTCGGCGTCGTCGTGATCGGCCTTTTCCGCCTCGTCCGCGGGCGTTTCGGCGGCGGCAGCCGGTGCCGAAACCGCATCCTGCGTCGCAAGATGTGCCGATGCCTCTTCCGCCTTCACGGCATCGGCGCGATAACCGAGGCCCTTGAGGATTTCTTCCATGTCTTCGAGCGTCGCACCGAGGATCGACAGCATGGCTGTCGTCGTCGTGAAGCGGCGGCCGTCATAGGCGCCTTCCGGACGGTTGTTCTGACCCGGCTTCCACTGCAGCAGCGGACGGATGATATCGGCAAGCCGTTCGAGGATGTCGATGCGCACGGCACGCTTGCCGAGGAACCGGAAGCCGGCAAGCTTGTAGAACATCCGCTCGAAACTCGGATCGGTGACGACGGAGGTACGGCCGGCGGCAAGCACCGGAATGAGATCGCCGTAGCCCGGTTTGTCCAAACCGTCGTTCTTCAGCGCCCAGAGCAGGGTGATGAGCTCGGCCGGCGCCGGCTTCAGAAGTGCCGGAACGAAAATATGATAAGCCCCGAAACGCACGCCGTAACGGCGCATGGAGGCTCGCGCCTCCTGGTCGAGTGACTTCACTTCCTCGGTCACGTCGCGGCGGAACAGCACGCCGAGATTCTCCACGAGCTGGAAGGCCAGCCCCTTGGCAAGACCCTGCAGGTCCTCGGCGCGCGACAGATCATCGAGCGGCTTCAGCACCGTGCTAATATGATGATTGACGAAGCGCTCGATCCGGGCGGCGACATGATCGCGGGCATTGCCCGTCAACTGCTCGTCGGCCAACAGAATCACGCGCGGACGCATGATGTGATCGCTGCCCGAAAGCCGCGCCACCGGGTCGCCGATCCAACGGATCAACCCATCCGAGCCGATCGCCAGGTCGCTGTTGCCCGCGGCATGGATTCGAGCCGCACGGGCCTCGAATTCGAGCGCGAGCGCTTTCTGCGACGCAGCCTGAACCGCCTTGGCGTCCGGCCCGTCCGTTCCCGTCACCGGCGTGAAACGGAATCCGCTCAATTGCCCTACATGATGTCCTTCAACGAAGACATCGCCATTCACACTGATTTCAGCTTCCAGCATCGCATTCTCTCTCAGGCGCTTCATGAGCACAGATGTCCTGCGATCAACAAAGCGTTTCGTCAACCTTTCATGTAACGCGTCGGACAATCGATCTTCGATTTCCCGCGTCTTTTCCTGCCAGTGTGTCGGATCGGCAAGCCAACCCGGCCGATTCGAAACATAGGTCCAGGTTCTTATCTGCGCGATTCGCGCCGAAAGCGTGTCAATTTCCCCATCTGTCCGATCGGAGCGATGAACCTGCTCCGCGAGAAACTGCTCGTTCACCGTGCCATAGCGGACGAGATCGGAAAAGAGGGTCGAGATAAGATCGGCATGTTGTGCCGGGGTGATACGCCTATAGTCGGGAAGCGCGCAAGCCTCCCAGAGTTTTTCGACGCGGGCAGGCCTGTCGGCAAGACCGACGATCTCGGGGTAGCGCGAAAGCTGTTCGAGCGCCTGCTGGTCGACCGCAGGCAGCGCCCGCGTCAGCCCCGGCACGCGCGGCCCTGCCTCGAGGCTGGCGCGCAGCGATGGAATCGAGGAGAAGTCCATCTCGGTCGTCCGCCACTGCAAAACCTTGACGTTGTCGAATTCATGCCCCTCGATGCGCTGCACCAGCTCTTCGTCGAACGGCGAAACCTGTCCGGTGACGCCGAAGGTACCGTCTCGCACGTGCCGCCCGGCGCGCCCAGCGACCTGACCGAGTTCACCCGGATTGAGATTGCGGAACTGGTAGCCGTCGAATTTCCGGTCCTGGGCGAAGGCAACGTGATCGACATCGAGGTTGAGGCCCATGCCGATCGCATCGGTCGCCACCAGATATTCGACATCGCCCGCCTGATAAAGTGCCACCTGCGCGTTGCGGGTGCGCGGGCTGAGCGCGCCAAGCACGACGGCCGCACCGCCGCGCTGCCGGCGTATGAGCTCGGCGATGGCATAGACCTCGTCGGCCGAGAAGGCAACGATGGCCGAGCGCTGCGGCAACCGAGTGATTTTCTTCTGCCCGGCGTAAAAAAGATGCGAAAGCCGCGGCCGCTCGACGATATTGATGCCGGGCAGAAGCTGCAGCAGGATCGGCCGCATCGTCGCCGCGCCGAGCAGCAGCGTTTCCTCACGGCCGCGAAGATGCAGGATGCGGTCGGTGAAGATATGGCCGCGTTCGAGATCGCCGGCGAGCTGCACCTCGTCGATCGCGACGAAGGCGGCCTTGGTCTCGCGCGGCATCGCCTCAACGGTGCAGACCGAAAAACGCGCATTGGGCGGCGAAATCTTTTCCTCGCCGGTAACCAGCGCCACATTCTGGACGCCGACCTTCTCCACCACCCGCGTATAGACCTCGCGCGCCAGCAGCCTGAGCGGCAGGCCGATCACGCCGCTCCCATGCGCGACCATGCGCTCGATGGCATAATGGGTCTTGCCGGTATTGGTCGGCCCGAGCACCGCGGTCACACCGCGTCCACTCAGAATAGTCGGCTGCGAAGTCAGAATCATGGGTCCATGCAAATGAGGGCGGGCGCCCCCAGGAAAATCTCGGCTTCTCATGGAAGCTAGAGAACACATGGACAGCTGTCACCGCAAACGCAAGGGCAGATTTCAAATTGCTTCTGGGATTACGACCTTTGCGAGTCTTGCGGAACACCCGAATTTCCGATTCGGAACAGCGTGAGAACGAATCAGCGACGAATCGCTCACTCGCGCTGATTCAGCTTTTGTTCACGGCTAAGTATTGATTTTGAATCAGTTTTTCCCACTAGATGCTGAATCGCTGGACTCCCTCCCCTTTTGTATTTCGCTGTCGTAGAAGACGAGTCTGTCCTGCGACGAACAATCGAAAATTGCGCCCGTAATTAACCTGTCGACCAAAGCCCGAACAAATCGGCGACGAATCGCCGACTGTATTGGTTTCGCCTTCTGTTCACGGCAATATCTGGTGGCCGGATTTCAATCGGCGCGCTAGATGCGGATCGGTAGCGGATGTCCCGTTCCGCCTCGTCGTGTTGGCGTTAAGCTTTAGCAAGGCGGATTCAGATGCGGTTAACTCGGGATGGTCAATGGCGGCGCACCGATCAAAAACGGAACGAATCGCTGACGAATCGGCGACATCGGGACTTTCTCGCTTTGTTCACCGCAACATATTGTATTTAAACGCCTTTTTAACCATACGAGCAAATTTCCGATAGGCGGAGGTCAGGACGCATGACATTTCCTGGCTTAACCGGGAACAAAAATCGCCAATACGTGTTTCTCGTCCATTCAAATTGCCGATGAAATGAAGGAAACACACCATGCTTGGCACAATACTTCTTGTTATCCTCATTCTGCTCTTGATCGGAGCCTTGCCGAATTGGGGTTATAGCCGTGGCTGGGGCTATGGACCTTCCGGCGGTTTGGGGCTAGTTCTCGTGATTATCATTATTCTTGTACTCATGGGCCGCGTCTAAAGGCCAACAAACCTGGGGAGTTACGACATGATGAAGAAGATTGTTCTTATTGGTGCGCTCGTTGGCGCTCTGGCATCCTGCACAGCGACCGAGCAAGGTACCGCGATCGGCGCCGGCACCGGTGCGGTCATCGGCGGTGTTGTCACCAACAGCTGGGGTGGTGCTGCGGTCGGCGCCGTTGCCGGCGGTCTGACCGGCGCTCTCATCGGCCACTCGGTCGAACGCCGCGGCTACTGCGTCTATCGCGACCGTTACGGCCGCCGCTACGAGGCCCGTTGCTGATCGGCAAAAAGCATATCGGACTCCCAACGGGCGCTTCGGCGCCCGTTTTTCTTTGCTGCTCGCGCGGGCATGGGGCATGAAATAAGCAAGAGCGCATCCGACGGGACGCGCTCTTGCTTCAATCCACCGCTGATCTACTCGGAAAGTCACGCATGTCGTAATCGCAAACGACAATACAGTTTTGCGAGATGTACTTTAGGCGAAGAACTGCCCGCCATTGGCCGTCAGCGTCGAACCTGTGATGAAGCCGGCATCGTCGGAGGCGAGGAAGGTGACGCATCGCGCGATCTCTTCCGGCTCGCCGAGACGGCCGACGGGGATCTGCGGGATGATGCGTTCGTTCAGCACCTTTTCCGGCACGGCAAGCACCATTTCCGTTCCGATATAACCGGGACAGATGGCGTTGACGGTGATGTTCTTGGCCGCGCCTTCCTGGGCCAGCGCCTTGGTGAAGCCAAGATCGCCCGCCTTGGCTGCCGAATAATTCACCTGACCCATCTGGCCTTTCTGGCCGTTGATCGAGGAGATGTTGACGATCCGGCCGAAGCTGCGGTCGCGCATGCCGGTCCAGACCTGATGCGTCATGTTGAACAGACCGGTGAGGTTGGTATTGATCACCTCGTGCCATTGCTGCGGCGTCATCTTGTGGAACATCGCGTCACGGGTAATGCCGGCATTGTTGACGAGGATTTCGACCGGCCCGATCTCGCTTTCGATCCTGGCAATCCCCTCGCCGCAAGCGAGGTAATCCGAAACATCCCATTTGAACACCGGGATGCCGGTAACGTCATGGAAGGCTTTGGCCTTCTCGTCGTTGCCGGCATAATTGGCAGCAACCCTGTATCCGGCATTTTTCAACGCCATGGATATGGCCGCGCCGATTCCACGCGTACCCCCGGTGACCACAGCCACTCTGCTCATGTTCCGCTCCCTTTTTGTTTTTGCCCCGCCTTGTGGCGAGATTTTCAATCAATGACGGATCGTATGCTACTTTAAAGCGCTTCGAAGCACATGGCGACGCCCATGCCGCCGCCGATGCAAAGCGTTGCAAGGCCCTTCTTGGCGCCGCGGCGCTTCATTTCGAACAACAGCGTATTGAGAACGCGCGCGCCGGAAGCGCCGATCGGATGGCCGATGGCGATCGCCCCGCCGTTGACGTTGACGATCGCAGGATCCCATCCGAGATCCTTGGTGACGGCGCAGGCTTGCGCTGCAAATGCCTCATTGGCCTCGACGAGATCGAGATCGCCGACCGACCAGCCGGCCTTTTCGAGCGCCTTGCGGGAAGCCGGGATCGGGCCAGTGCCCATGATCTGCGGATCGACGCCCGCCGTTGCCCAGGAAACGATGCGGGCGAGCGGCTGGATGCCGCGCCGGACCGCCTCCGCTTCGCTCATCAGCACCGCTGCGGCCGCACCGTCATTGAGGCCGGACGCATTCGCGGCCGTAACGGTGCCCTCCTTATCGAAGGCCGGGCGCAGCTTGCCCATCGCCTCCAGCGTAGCGCCGTGGCGGATATATTCGTCGGCATCGACCGTAACGTCGCCCTTACGCGTCTGGATGATGTAGGGGATGATCTCGTCGGCAAAGCGGCCGGCCTTCTGCGCCGCCTCCGCCTTGTTCTGCGAGGCGACGGCGAACCGATCCTGCTCGTCGCGCGAAAGCTGCCACTGACGCGCGACATTTTCGGCGGTGATCCCCATGTGGTAGCCATGGAAGGCATCGGTCAGGCCGTCCTTGATCATCGTGTCGATCATCTTCGCGTCGCCCATCTTGACGCCGCCGCGCAAATGCATGGCATGCGGCGCCATCGACATGGATTCCTGGCCGCCGGCAACGATGATCTTGGCGTCGCCGTTGGCGATCTGTTGCATGCCGAGCGCGACGGCGCGCAGACCCGAACCGCAGAGCTGATTGACGCCCCAGGCCGTCGCTTCATTCGGAATTCCGGCCTTAATCGCCGCCTGGCGAGCCGGGTTCTGGCCCTCCCCGGCAGCGAGAACCTGGCCGAGGATCACCTCATCCACTTCGCCGGCATCGACGCCGGCGCGCGCGAGCGCACCCTTGATGACGGCCGCCCCGAGCTCATGCGCGGGAACCGTTGCGAAAGCGCCGTTGAACGAGCCGACTGCTGTTCGACCTGCGCTGGCGATGACGATGGATGAATTGCTCATGGGGACGCTCCTCGTTTTCGTCTCACTTACATAAGAGGAAACTGGCAAAGCTTGGAGCGCAAGTCAAACGCGAAGACCGGCTGCGGTCATTTTTCGGCAGAGCCTGCGAAAGCCCGATTCATCTGCTCTGTTAAAGGTTTGCCGCATCGCACAAAGAGATTGTCACCGGCCTTCTTTTGCGTTTACAGTCTGAAGTGGAGGAATATCCATAATTCAGACGGGGGTCCAGGAGACTGATATGGCGAAGCATGAGGGTCAGATCGTAATCAAGAAATACGCCAATCGCCGGCTATACAATACGGGCACCAGCACTTACGTCACGCTGGAAGACCTGGCGGAGATGGTGAAGAAGGGCGAAGATTTTACCGTCCAGGATGCAAAAAGCGGAGATGACATCACCCATTCGGTGCTGACCCAGATCATCTTCGAACAGGAATCGAAGACCGGCAACACCTTGCTCCCGATCTCCTTCCTGCGCCAGCTCATCACCTATTACGGCGACCAGATGCAGATGGTCGTGCCGAGCTTTCTCGAACATTCGATGCGCGCCTTCGCCGAACAGCAGTCTCAGATGCGCGAGCAGGTGAACCGCGCCTTGGGCGAAACACCTCTCGGCAAGAACCTGCAACTGCCGATGCAGATGGTCGAGGACCAGGTTCGCCGCAACACCGAGCTGTTTCAGCAGGCCATGCAGATGTTCTCGCCCTTCATGACGCCACCCGCCAAGGAAAGCCGCAAGGCCGAGGCTAAGGATATCGATGAGCTGAAGGAACAGCTCCGCGCCCTTCAGAACAAGCTCGACAACCTATAAGCCGATAGAAACATCTCGCCCGGCGCTCCGGATCGAGACGGCAAAGCCGCCGATCACATCGATCAAAGCGATCGTCATCAAAATGAAGAATACCTGCGTCGCAGCGTCCCGGACGAGTAGAAACTCGACCAGGAAGGCGATGAAAACCAGCATCGACAGCATGTGGTTGATAAGGTTGCCAGGCCCGGTTCTGGTTGCCTTCAGGATTTCGAAGAACAGCACGACAAGCGCTATGACGATAATGAGATCGCCGAGCGCCATGCTCCATATCGCGCCCGAGATCATCGACAGCACGATGATATCATGCTGCAGGGCCGGAATGCCGCCATCGCCCATCAGGCCCAGCATCGCCAGATTGTAGAGAATAAACGGGATAATCATCAGAGGCATGGCGGCGATCATCGGCAATCTCCCAGCGCAATATGCTTTGCGCAAATCAGATTCGATTTTCGCAAAGCATATTGCGTCGATTCAAAGTGCTACAGCGTCCTTTGCGCGCCTGAAAAGACGCACGGCGCTGTAGCGGGCTGGAAGAATACTGCCGCAAACCGCTGCCACACTGCAAGTCATTGCAAATATCATATCGCCGAAAAGCAAAAGGCCGGCTTGAGGCCGGCCTTGCAACTTCGATCGGACAAGCCGGATCGGAAATTATGCGCTTTCCTTCGGCGTCAGAACCTGGCGGCCGCGATACATGCCGGTCTTCAGGTCGATATGGTGCGGGCGGCGCAGTTCGCCGGAGTTCTTGTCTTCGACGTAGGTCGGAGCCTTAAGGGCGTCTGCCGAACGGCGCATACCGCGCTTGGACGGGCTTGTTTTTCTCTTCGGTACAGCCATTTCTCTTACTCCACTTGCGGGCAAAACATTCCCACGGCCACACCGGCGGCCGAAACGGACATGTCGCGATTTCGGAATTTCGCGCGCTTATACATGCAAGGGGTGGCCTTGACCAGTCCCCATGCGTATTTTTTGCGAAGCCGATGATTCCGTATCAGACTTCGTCTTCCGGCACGATCCAAGCCTCGGCGCGGGCTGCCTCTTCCCATTTGCGCCAGGCCGGATGCGCCTTCATGGTCGCCATATAGGCCAGCGTGTCGTCCCCGCTGACCAGGTCATAGATCTCGAACCGGTTGACGACAGGCGCAAACATCGCATCCGCGGCCCCGAACGCGCCGAAGAGAAACGGCCCGCCGGATTGCTGCAACAGATCCCGCCAGATCGTCTCGATGCGGCTGATGTCGGCCTCGACCCCATCCGGCAGCGCGATCCTGGCCTTCGGCCGGCGGATATTCATCGGGCAGGCGCCGCGCAGAGCCCGGAAGCTTGAGAGCATTTCCATCGAAACCGAACGGGCGAGCGCCCGCTGGGCACGATCCGCGGGCAGAAGACCGGCGTCCGGATAAAGCTCGGCGGCATATTCGATGATCGCCAGCGATTCCCAGACCTTCAATGCGCCATGCTGCAGAAGCGGCACGCGCCCGGTCGGAGAGACCGCCTTGATATTCGGATTGCCGCCCGCGTCGTCGAAAGGGATCAGCACCTCCTCGAAATCGATGCCGACGCCCGTCAGCGCCATCCAGGGTCGGAACGACCAGGAGGAATAATTCTTGTTGGCGATGTAGAGCGTCGGTCTAGCCATGGGCCTCTCCCGTTCAGGCGTCGAAATCGAAAATCAGCAATTCGTGGAAATGGTTCATGTCTTCGAACACGCAGAATGCCGGCGGTGCCAGTTCTAAAACAGGGGCCTTGCGGCGGATATCGTCGGCGACCTCGTCGAGCATTGCCTGCCAGCGCGGCAAGGCTTCATCCTCCAGCCGTTCGATCGCATAGGCGAAGGTCACGTGGAACTTGTAGTCCTCCTGGTTCGGCTGGCGGTAGCCCAGAAGATCAGCAAACGCGTTGCGCCAGGCGCGCATGACCTTGCGGTCGTTCTCCGTCACCCCGTCGACGAGCAGGCCCGACGGGCGAGCTTCGACGATCTCCACCTTGAAGGGCTCGGCCATCGAAAAACCCTCAAGCCTGGCAGCCAGCAGTTCCGTCATGTCGTCTATCGGCGTCTCGAGAGGGAGATCGCCCGGCCAGCAATCCTGCCGGCGCCTGGTCTCGATGATGCCTTCGAACAGCGTCATGTGAAGGCTGGAGATCGGCGTGAACAGGAACTGTGACGCTTCGGGCATCGCCAGATATCTCTCACGCGCCTCGATCAACGCCGCCTGCGTCTGCGAGCCCGTGTCGAGATGGCAGACGATGGTATTGCCGGCTTCCGGCAGAAAACCGCCGACCTTGCGATAGCGGCTGCCGAGGTGCGCAGGCGGGTTCGGATTGCGTGTCTTCGAGTAACAGAGAAGCTCTTGCGAAAGCGTCGTAATGGTCATGGGCGACTCAGGGGCTCCAGTTGGACTGCATTCGCCCATATGGCAGAACCAAGAATGTCAGATGACGTTTGGTCCTTCTCCTGCATAATTCCTTAAAGCGTGATCGATTCAAGGACAATCTTATGCAGCAATTCAAGGCTTTAAAGCGCCCTTGTACGCGTCTGAAGGACGCGCGGCGCTGTAACCATAAGCTCCGATCTCACCTATAGATGCACTTGATGTAATCGGCCGAGCCCTGTGCGCGCCTCTCGATCACGCCGGCAAGCCGACGAAGGCCTCGTCCTGGTTTGCCGGCATTGCGGTCGATCGGGTTCGGCAATGAAACGGCAAGCAGCGATGCCTGGCGTCGCGTCAGTTTCGACGCCGGCACCTTGAAATGATGCTGGGCCGCAGCCTCGATGCCGTAAATGCCGGGACCCCATTCGGCGATGTTCAGATAGATTTCCATCAGCCGCCGTTTCGACAGGACGAAATCCGTGGAGACAGCGAGCGGAAGCTCCATCGCCTTGCGCACGAAGGAGCGGCCGTTCCAGAGAAAGAGGTTCTTAGCCGTCTGCATCGGGATGGTGCTGCCGCCGCGCGTCGCCTGACCTTTCAGCGTATCCTCGACCAGCATCCGCATTTCCGCCCAGTCGACGCCGCCGTGAAAGCAATATTGCCCGTCCTCTGACATCATCACCGACTGCACCAGAGCCGGGGCGACGTCATCAAGCGACACCCATTGCCTGTCGTAACCGCGCAGCAGCACGAGATCGCGCAGCATCAACGTCGAGACCGGGTGAATGAACGGCAGCAGATAGAAAAAGATCAGGGCATAGGGAAGGATCAGCACGATCAGCACGGAAAGAACAATGCGTTTCAATAGACGCCGGTCTCCGAACCATTGCCGACGAGCCGGCATGTCGACGCTGTCCTCTCTCTCCGGCGCTATATCCAATGTTCCCCAGTCCGATTTCGCCCCTGTCGTTGTCATAGCGCCTGTACGGAGCTTATGCCAGAGTGCGTGGCAAATCTTGCTGCGCCATCGACAATTCCGTTGCAAGCCCCGGGGCGCTCATGCCAAACAGCGCCCATGGACGCGAACCGGGACACTTTCGAAACGAGGCTGAGGAACAACGCCCGCGAGATCGAGGCGTTGCTCGACGCATTGCTGTCACCGAGCCCTCTCTCCGATGAAATCGTCAGACCTGAGACGCTGCGCGACGCCATGCATTATGCCGTGTTGAACGGTGGCAAGCGACTGCGCCCATTTCTCGTCGTCGAAAGTGCCGCCCTTCTCGGCGGTGACGCCGCGGCGGCGCTTCGCGTCGGCGCTGCACTCGAATGCGTTCACTGCTATTCGCTCGTGCATGACGACCTGCCGGCCATGGACGATGATGATCTCCGCCGCGGCAAACCGACGGTACACAAAAAATTCGACGAAGCCACCGCGATCCTCGCAGGTGACAGCCTGCTGACCTACGCCTTCGACATTATCGCCACGCCGGAAACAGCCCTTCCCGAAACGAGCAAGGCATCGCTGGTACTGGCTCTTGCTCGCGCCGCCGGTCTCGGCGGCATGGCCGGTGGCCAGGCGCTCGATCTCGCGGCAGAAAGACAAGCGCCTGACGAGGCCGGCATCATCCGCCTGCAGGCGATGAAAACAGGCGCGCTGATCCGCTTTGCCTGCGAAGCCGGCGCCCTCATCTCGGCCAGCCCGCCGGAAGATCGCCGCCGCCTGCGCGCCTTCGGCGAAAAGATCGGACTTGCATTCCAACTGGCTGACGACATCCTCGACCTGACCTCGGACACTGCAACCATGGGCAAGGCGACCGGCAAAGATGCAGCCCGCGGCAAGGGAACGCTTGTAGCGCTACGCGGCATGGAATGGGCCGAAGCCCAACTCCATCAGCATGTCCGCGATGCCGAGACACTGCTTGCCCCCTACGGTGCCCGCGCCTCGACCCTCATCGCCACCGCGCATTTCATCGCCGACCGGAAGAGCTGAATCGTCGGATCACGCCGACAATATTTCCTTGAAAGCCGAAACCAGGCGCGCGCATTCCTCGTCCGTGCCGATGCTGATGCGCAGAAACTCCGAAATACGCGGTTTGGCGAAATGCCGGACGAGAACACCACGCTCCCGCAGAGCCGCTTGAAGCGCTGCACCCGACTGGCTCTCATGCTTTGCAAAAACGAAATTTGCTTGAGACGGCAGCACTTCGAAATCCAGCGCTTCGAGTTCCCGGACGAGACCGTCCCGGCTGGCAATGAGCATCTTTCGGCATGTCTCGAACCACGCCTCGTCCTTGATTGCCGCCGTCGCGGCAACCTGCGCCAGGCGATCGAGCGGATAGGAATTGAAGCTGTCCTTGACGCGCTCCAGCGCCTCGATCAGTTCCCGCTGCCCCAGCGCAAAGCCGACGCGCAGACCCGCAAGCGAGCGCGATTTGGACAAGGTCTGAACGACAAGCAGATTGGGATATTTGCAAATGAGCGGGATAGCGCTGTCACCGCCGAAATCGATATAGGCCTCGTCTATCACGACGACCGCATCCGGATGGGCGGCGATAAGCGCCTCTATGTCGGCAAGCGGCAGGCCGATGCCGGTCGGCGCGTTCGGATTGGCGATGATGATCGCACCGCACGGCCTGTCGTAATCTGCCAGCCGGATCTGAAACCTGTCATCGACAGACACTTCGACCGTCTCGACGCCGTATAGCAGGCTATAGGTCGGATAGAAGCTGTAAGTCACATCTGGATAGAGAAGCGGCCGCTCGTGTTTCAACAGCGCCTGAAACGCGTGGGCGAGAACCTCGTCGGAACCGTTGCCGACGAAGACTTCTTCCGCCGTCAAACCGTGACCGGCGGCGATCGCTTGGCGCAATTCCGTGGCGGCGGGGTCCGGATAGAGCCGCAGACGATCGTCCGCAGCTTGCCGGATCGCCTCGAGCGCCGTTGGAGACGGCCCATAGGGATTTTCATTGGTGTTGAGCTTGACCAGTCCGGGAATACGGGGCTGCTCCCCCGCGACGTAGGGCTGCAGCTTGCTGACGATTGGCGACCAGTACCGGCTCATCCGAACTTGCGGTCGCTCATTCCGCCGCCGTCCGCTGACCGAAACGCTTCTCGATATAGTCGACGACAAGCGCCTCGAAATCGGCAGCGATATGGGGGCCACGCAGCGTCAGAGCCTTCCGGCCGTCGATGAAGACGGGCGCCGCTGGCGTCTCGCCGGTGCCCGGAAGCGAAATGCCGATATCGGCATGTTTGCTTTCGCCGGGACCGTTGACGATGCAGCCCATGACGGCGACGTTCAGCGCCTCGACGCCAGGATATTTCTCGCGCCAGATCGGCATGTTCTTGCGGATGTCGTTCTGGATGTTCTGGGCAAGCTCCTGGAACACCGTCGACGTCGTGCGTCCACAGCCGGGACAGGCGGCAACGACAGGAATGAACTGGCGGAAGCCCATGACCTGCAAGATCTCCTGCGCCACCTGGACTTCACGCGTGCGGTCGCCGTTCGGCTCCGGCGTCAGCGACACGCGGATCGTATCGCCGATGCCGTGCTGCAGTACGAAGCCCATCGCCGCCGACGAGGCGACGATACCCTTGGTGCCCATGCCGGCTTCGGTCAGACCGAGATGCAAAGCATGATTGGAGCGTTCGGCGAGCATGGAATTGACGGCGATCAGGTCCTGGACCTGGCTGACCTTGGCCGACAGGATGATGCGGTTGCGCGGCAGGCCGATCTCTTCGGCAAGGGCTGCCGAAAGCAGTGCCGATTGCACGATCGCCTCGCGGGTCACCTGCCGGGCCGAAAGCGGCGAACCGGCTTCGGCATTCCTGTCCATCAGCGCCGTCAAGAGATCCTGATCGAGCGAGCCCCAGTTGACGCCGATGCGCACCGGCTTGTCGTAGCGGATCGCCATCTCGATGATCTCGGCGAATTGCTTGTCCTTCTTGTCCTTGAAGCCGACATTGCCGGGGTTGATGCGGTATTTCGCCAGCGCCTCGGCACAATCAGGATGATCGGCAAGCAGTTTGTGGCCGATATAATGGAAGTCGCCGATCAACGGCACGTCCATGCCAAGCCGCAACAGCCGCTCGCGGATCTTCGGCACGGCGGCCGCACTCTCGTCACGGTCGACGGTGATGCGCACCAGTTCCGAGCCCGCCCGGTGGAGGGCAGCGACCTGGGCAACGGTCGAATCGATATCGGCCGTATCGGTGTTCGTCATCGATTGCACGACGACCGGCGCCCCGCCGCCGACGATGATGCCGCCGACATCGACGGCAATAGAAGCGCGGCGCGGTTTCGGATCAAAATCGGCGGCTGAGGACATGAAGAGTTTTTGCACCCCTAAAGCATGTCGCGCAAAAGTGTGCAGCGGTTTTGCGATAACGACATGCGTAAAAATAAGAACCTAAAGCGCAAGAAGCGAATCCGAGAGATTGCGACGCGCTTTAGAAACAGTGTCTTTCAGGTGGATCATGACCGCTTTCTTGTCAACCGCCCCTGATATCACTTTTGTTGGGAGGCGGCTCAGAACAGGATTCAGATTTTAGGCCGTCCCGACCTAAAATCATTCTGGTCTAGTGGCCGCTTCCGGAGACTCCATCGGCATAATGGGCCAGGTTAGAAAGCAGGAGAACAACAAGGAGCAGCACCGGCAGCGCCATGAAAACGATGGCGAAACCGATATGCTCGGCGACGAAGCCGATCAAGGACGGCGCAACCAGCATGCCGGAATAGCCCATGGTGGTCACCACAGAGATGCCGATGCCGGGCTTGAGGCCGGGAATGTTGCCCGCCGCCGAGAAAGCGATCGGCACCATGTTGGAAATGCCGATGCCGCAAAAGGCAAAGCCCAGAATGGCGATCTCGGCGTTGGGTGCCAGGCCTGCAAACAGCATGCCGACGATGGCAAACAAGGTGCAGATCCGCAGCGTCTTGACGCCGCCCAGGCGGTCGCGCACCAGGTCGCCGGCAAAGCGCATAATCGCCATCGTCGCCGAAAAGGCTGCGAAACCAAGGCCGGAAAGCGCCACGGATGCATCCATTTCCTGCCGGAGATAGAGCGCACCCCAGTCCAGTACCGCGCCTTCCGGCACCATGCTGAACAAGGCCATCAAACCGAGCAGCCACGGCAGCGGCACCATCGGCAGTCTTGTCTTTTCCTTCCTTGTGTCGGGATGCGGCGGATCAGCAAGGATCATAGGCCAGGAGATAGCCAGGAAGATCGCCGCCAGCACCGTCGCCAGTTCGGCATGACCGAGAATGCCGAGCTTGGAGATCGCGATGCCGCCGAGGCCTGAGCCGATCAGCCCGCCAAGGCTCCAGAAAGCGTGGCAGGACGACATGATGGAGCGGCGCATGGATTTCTCCACCGACACCGCATTGGCGTTCATCGCCACATCCATGGCACCGATGAAGCCGCCGAACAGGAAGAGCGAAATTGCCGCGGTGACGACATTTGGCGCCAGCGTCAATGCCAGCAGCAATGGCAGCACGCAGACAGCCAGGACCTGAACGACGACACGCGAGCCGTGTTTGGCAATCTGCGCCCCGGCGATCGGCATCATCACCAGCGAGCCGACGCCGAAGACCAGGATCATCAGCCCAAGTTCGAACTTGGAGAGCGCCAGGCGCTCGGCAAAATCCGGGATCTTCGGCGCCCAGCAGCCGACGACGAAGCCGTTCATCAGAAAAAGCAGGGAAACCGCCGCCCTGCTTTTGGTAACGAAGCCGCTCCGCGCTCCCGGCGACGCATTCACATGACTATCCATTTCTCGGTCTTCCTCATTGCCGGGCTTATACGCGCCCGGTTTCCCTAAACTCTATGACAACCGCCTAGTTCGTTTTCTCGGCGATAACAGTTCTGCATCCGCGCTCGCGATAACCGGCGAGTATGGCCGGATCGGCATCGTGCTCGACGACCAGGCAGTCACAATGAGCAACCGGCAGGATGCTGTGCGGGGCAGCCGTGCCGAACTTCTCCGAAGTTGCCGCCACCAGCACTTTTCTGCTTCTCGACGCCGCATACCGCTTGAACTCGGCATCTTCGAAACCGAACACCGTGATGCCGGCCTCAAGATCGACGCCGCAGGCACCAAGAATACAGAGATCGGGCGCAAGCTGTTCCATATCCCGCAAGGCTTTGGCGCCGAGCGAACCGCCCGTCTGCCGGTCCACCATTCCGCCGATAAGGATGACGTTGACGGCAGGCTTATCGATCAGCTCGGCGGCAATCGCCGGCGCATTCGTCGCAGCCGTCAGCGCCAGTTCGGCCGGCAATGCGTTGGCAATCGCCAGATTGGTGCTGCCGGCATCGAAAAACACAGTCGAACCGGCGGCAATCTGCTGTGCCGCAGCGCGCGCCAATGCCTGTTTCCGGTCAGCCGCAAAACCCATCCGCTGCGTCAGGTTCCCGTGCGCCGGCGAGACCGGCAGTGCGCCGCCATAGACCCGCTCGCAGAGCCCTGCAGCGGCCATCTCCCGCAGATCGCGGCGCACCGTATCCTCGGAGACGCCGAATTCGAGGGCAAGTTCCGTCGCCAGGACGCGGCCGTTGATCCGCAGCCTGTCGGAAATCACGCCTTGGCGCTCGCGCAATAGGAAATCCTGCATGTTTTTACCGGGTCGAAATCATTGGAACCAGAAACGTGCATAAACACTTATGATCATGCGCACAACATGCATAAACACACGTTTCCTGACGGTCTGAAACAAAGCTCTACGACCAGAGTGGAATCCGGACAGCCTGGTTGGCGGATGGAGCCGGTTTCTACAGGATTCACGGTTTAACCGGCCGCTTGAGAAAAATATTTGCAGTTGCTGCTTTTATTCGCAGTTTTTTACGCTTCCGACGCCCTAATTTTCTGCGAACTATCGCTCATCCGATGACAACCTCCCAAGGATGGATAAAACAATGAACTGGTTGAAAACCGTCGCCGCCGCTGCCCTCATTCATGCTGCTGCCCTCCTGCCTGCCCATGCCGGCGAGAACCTCGCCGCCATCAAATCGGCCGGCGTCTTCAAGATCGGCACCGAAGGCACTTACGCGCCCTTCACCTTTCATGACGAAAGCGGCAAGCTCGTCGGCTTCGACGTCGAGATCGGCGAAGCGATCGCTGCCAAACTCGGCGTCAAGGCCGAGTTCGTCGAGGGCAAGTGGGATGGCCTGATCGCCGGCCTCGACGCCAAGCGCTACGACACCGTCATCAACCAGGTCGGCATCACCGAAGCCCGCAAACAGAAATATGATTTCTCCGAACCCTATATCGCTTCCAAGGCCGTGCTGATCATCCGCGACGGCGACGACAGCATCAAGACCTTCACCGATCTGAAGGGCAAGAAATCCGCCCAATCGCTGACCAGCAATTTCGGCAAGATCGCAACCGAAGCCGGTGCCGAACTCGTCGGCACCGACGGTTTCGATCAATCGATCCAGCTCGTGCTGACCAAGCGCGCCGACGCCACGATCAACGACAGCCTCTCCTTCCTTGATTTCAAGAAGCACAAGCCGGACGCGCCGGTGAAGATCGCCGCAGAGCAGGAAAATGCCGATTATTCCGGCATCATCATCCGCAAGAACGAGCCGGAGCTTCTTGCCGAAATCAACAAGGCGCTTGCCGACATCAAGGCCGACGGCACTTACAAGAAAATCGCCGACAAGTATTTCGGCCAGGACGTTTCGAAGTAAGTCCCACTCAAGAATGGCCCCTCCCCCCTTGTGGGGAGGGGTTGGGGAGGGGTATTCGAGATATCACCACCCAACTGACGAGAGGGAACGCCCCTTGCCGCACTGGCTCCAACTCATGGCGGATTCGCTGCCCTCGCTCCTCTGGGCGGGGCTGATCTTCACCATTCCGCTGACGCTGCTGTCCTTCGTCTTCGGCCTGGCCCTCGGGCTCGCCACCGCAATCGCCCGACTCTTCGGGCCGGCGCCGCTTTCCGCCATCGCTCGTTTCTATGTATGGGTCATCCGCGGCACGCCGCTGCTCGTTCAGCTCTTCGTCATCTTCTACGGCTTGCCGAGCCTCGGCATCCTGCTTGACGCCTTTCCAGCCGCCCTGATCGGCTTCACGCTGAATATCGGCGCCTATAGTTCCGAGATCATCCGCGCCGTCATTTCCTCGGTGCCGAAGGGCCAGTGGGAAGCCGCCTATTCGATCGGCATGAGCTGGCGCCAGGCGATGAGCCGCACCATCCTGCCGCAGGCCGCCCGCGTCGCCGTGCCGCCTCTGTCGAACACCTTCATTTCGCTGGTCAAGGACACCTCGCTTGCCGCCGCAATCACCGTGCCGGAGCTCTTCCAGGCGGCGCAGCGCATCGTCGCCACCACCTATGAGCCGCTGATCCTCTATATCGAGGCGGCGCTGATCTATCTTGCCCTAAGCTCCGTCCTCTCGCAGCTGCAGGTGCGGCTGGAACGCCGCTTCGCGCGTTATGGCGGCATGCTGGAGGCAAATGCATGATCGAGCTTTCCAACATCGAAAAGCGCTTCGGCGACGCCGTCATCCTCAAGGATATCAGCATCCGCATTCCCGAAGGCAGCGTCACCGCCCTGGTCGGGCCTTCGGGCGGCGGCAAGAGCACGCTGCTGCGCTGCATCAACCTGCTCGAAATTCCGACCGCCGGTTCCATCCGCCTCGGAGAGGAAACGCTGGCCTTTGCGCCGGGCAAACGAACGAGCTGGCAGGCGATCCAGAAGATCCGCCGCCAGACCGGCATGGTCTTCCAGAACTTCCAGCTCTTCCCGCATCAGACCGCGATTGAGAATGTTATGGAGGGCCTGGTGACAGTCCTGAAATGGCCGAGGGAAAGGGCGCGCGAGCGGGCGATGGAGTTGCTGACCAAGGTCGGCATGACCCACAAGGCCGATGCATGGCCTTCGACGCTCTCGGGCGGTCAGCAGCAGCGTGTGGCGATCGCTCGCGCCTTGGCGCCGTCGCCGCGCGTGCTTCTCTGTGACGAACCGACCTCGGCGCTCGATCCGGAACTCTCGGCAGAAGTGGTCGATGTGCTGGGTCAGCTTGCCCGCGAAGGCACGACCATGGTGATGGCGACTCATGATCTCAGGCTTGCCTCGAAGATCGCCAATGACGTCGTCTTTCTGGAAGCCGGAAGCGTGGTGGAAACGGGTAGCGCCAGGGCGATCTTCACTGCGCCGGAGCGCGAACGCACCAAGCGCTTCATCTCGACGATCAACGCGGCGCATACCTACGACATTTGAAGCAATGCCGGGATGCGGCCATCCCGGCATTGCTGGAACTCCAATCAGGAGGCCGTGACGACGGCGCGCGCAGCCTTCAGCGCATTGCCCCACCATGTGATCTGATCGAGCAGGTTCTTGGCAGCCTCGTTGAGATGGGCGTAATCGCCAAGGCTCTTGCCTTCCTTGAGAACGGCAAGATATTCGCTGAATGCGATGTGGACACCGGTCTTGACGGAAGCAGCGCCCATTTCCACGAAGATCAAACGCAGTTGCTCGACCGCACGTGCGCCGCCGACGCCGCCGTAACCGACAAAACCGACCGGCTTCTGGATGAATTCGCCGAGATCGATCGCGTTTTTCAGAACGGCCGTCGGAGCATGATTGTACTCGGCGGCGGTGAAGATGAAGCCGTCGAATTCGCGCAGCTTCTTCTTCCAGCGCTCGGCGGAGTCGCTTTCCGCTGTGGTGGCGCGCGCTTCGCCGAAGAAATGCATGGGATAGTCGATAAGATCGAGAACTTCGACTTCCAGATCGGAGCGCTGGCCGACCAGCTCGGCAATCCACTTGGCCGGATGTTCGGCGAAACGGCCAATACGCGTGCTGCCGACAATGACGGCAATCTTCAACTTGCTCATGGAGATGATTTCCTGATGGGTCTTGGGGGCGGATGGTGGGAGCGCAAGTCTATGAGAAAGTCTCCTCGCCGGGCAAGGCAAGGAGACTGCCAACTCGTCGAAAAATCTGCTTTTCACCGCCCGATCATACACAATCGGGTGATTGGCCGCAGTCGTTGGACAGCAGAACGAAGCCTCTCGGCGACGATCGCCCGCCCGTTGCTCAAGCGCCATAGACGACGAGCAGGTCCTTGGCGTCGATCTGATCGCCGGCCCGCACCAGCACCTCCGAGATCGTCCCGTCCTTTTCCGCATGCAGCGCCGTTTCCATCTTCATCGCCTCGATGGAGACGAGCACGTCGCCGGCACTGACCGCCTGACCTGGAGAGACGAAGACACGGCTGATGACGCCCGGCATGGGCGCACCGACATGGACGGCATTGCCCGGTTCCGCCTTGCGGCGGACGGCTGCACCTGTTGCCCCATGGGCCCGGTCCGGCACCTTGATGCGGCGCGGCTGGCCGTTGAGTTCGAAGAAGATGGTCACCATGCCCTGGCTGTCAGTCGCGCTCATCGCCTGGTTGACGATGACCAGCGTCTTGCCGCGTTCGATATCGGCAAACAGTTCCTCGCCATCTCCAAGCCCGTAGAAATAGGCCGGCGTCGGCAGCACCGAAACCGGGCCGTAGGTATCGGAGGCAAGCGCGAAGTCGGTGAACACTTTCGGGTACATCAGGTAGGAGGCGAATTCGAAATCGCTGACCTCACGTTCCAGCTTCGTCTCGATGACCTTGCGCTCAGCATCGAGGTCGGCCTCCTTGAGCAAGGAGCCGGGCCGCACGGTATAGGGCTTGTCGCCCTTCAGGGCCTTCTTCTGCAGCGTTTTCGGCCAGCCTGAGGGCGGCTGACCGAGATCACCCTTCAGCATCGACACCACCGATTCCGGGAAGGAGACTTCCTTGTCGGCGCTGACGACATCGGCAACTGTCAGGTCCTGGGAGACCATCATCAGCGCCATGTCGCCGACCACTTTGGAGGACGGCGTCACCTTGACGATATCGCCGAACATCTGGTTGGCATCGGCATAGGCCTGCGCCACCAGATGCCAGCGGGTCTCGAGGCCGAGTGAGCGGGCCTGTTCCTTGAGGTTGGTGAACTGGCCGCCCGGCATTTCATGTAGATAGACTTCCGAGGCCGGGCCTTTGAGGTCGCTTTCGAAGGCGGCATATTGGTTACGCGCCGCTTCCCAATAGAAGGAGACGCGGCGGATCCACTCCGGATCGAGGCCCGGATCGCGCTCCGTACCGCGCAGCGCCTCGACGATCGAGCCGAGACAGGGCTGCGAGGTGTTTCCGGATAGCGCATCCATCGCCGCATCGACCGCATCGACGCCGGCATCGACGGCGGCAAGCACGGTCGCGGCCGCAATACCTGATGTATCATGCGTATGGAAATGGATCGGCAGGCTGGTCGCTTCACGCAGCGCCTTGAACAGAACCTTCGCAGCCGCAGGCTTGAGGAGGCCGGCCATATCCTTGAGCGCGATGATATGCGCGCCGGCCTTTTCAAGCTCGACCGCAAGGTCGGTATAGTATTTCAGATCGTATTTCGGACGGGCCGAGTTCAGGATATCGCCGGTATAGCAGATCGCCGCCTCGCAGAGCTTGTTCTCCTCGGCAATGGCATCCATCGACACCCGCATGTTCTCGACCCAGTTCAGGCAATCGAAGACGCGGAAGAGATCGATGCCGCCCTTGGCTGCCTGGCGGACGAAGTATTTGACGACATTGTCGGGATAGTTGGTGTAGCCGACGCCGTTGGCGCCGCGCAAAAGCATCTGCAACAGAAGGTTCGGCGCGCCCTCGCGGATCAGCGCCAGGCGTTCCCACGGATCCTCCGTCAGAAAGCGCATCGAGACGTCGAAGGTGGCGCCACCCCAGCATTCGAGCGACAAAAGGCTCGGCAGTGCATGCGCATAGGTGCCGGCGATGCGGGCGATGTCATAGGTGCGCATGCGGGTGGCGAGCAATGACTGGTGGCCGTCGCGCATCGTCGTGTCGGTCAGAAGCACGCGTTTTTCATTGCGCATCCATTCGCCGAATTTCTTCGGACCGAGCGTGTCGAGCAGTTGCTTCGTTCCATCCTTGACCGTGTTGCCATTGGCGTAGGGAACCACCGGCTGGGCAGCGTTATCAAGCGGCCTTGGCCTGTCCTTGGCCTCGGGATGACCGTTGACGGTGACGTCGGCCAGATAGGTCAAGAGCTTCGTCGCGCGGTCCTGGCGCTTGACCTGCTGGAAGAGTTCCGGCGTCGTGTCGATGAAACGTGTCGTGTAGCTGTTGTCGCGGAACTTCGGATGGCCGATGATCGCTTCGAGGAAGGTCAGGTTGGTAGCGACGCCGCGAATACGGAACTCGCGCAGCGCCCGGTCCATGCGGCTGATCGCTTCGGACGGATTCGGCGCCCAGGCCGTGACCTTGACGAGCAGCGGATCATAATAGCGGGTGATGATAGCGCCCGAATAGGAGGTGCCGCCGTCGAGACGGATGCCGAAACCCGACGCCGAGCGATAGGCGGTGATGCGGCCGTAATCCGGAATGAAATTGTGCTCCGGATCCTCGGTGGTGATGCGGCACTGCAGCGCATGACCGTTCAGGCGGATGTCAGCTTGAGCGGGAACGCCCGATTCCGGCGTGCCGATCGCAAAGCCGTCGAGAATGTGGATCTGCGCCTTGACGATGTCGATGCCGGTGACGACTTCGGTCACCGTATGCTCGACCTGGATACGCGGATTGACCTCGATGAAGTAGAATTTGCCGGTATCGCTATCCATCAGATATTCGACGGTGCCGGCGCCGACATAATTGGTCGCCGAGGCGATCTTCAGCGAATAAGCGGCAAGCTCCTGGCGTTGCGCTTCCGAGAGGTAGGGCGCAGGCGCGCGCTCGACGACCTTCTGGTTACGGCGCTGGATCGAGCAGTCACGTTCAAACAAATGAACGACATTGCCGTGTGTATCGCCGAGAACCTGGCTTTCGACGTGGCGGGCGCGTTCGACGAGCTTTTCCAGATAGACCTCGTCCTTGCCGAAGGCGGCCATCGCCTCACGTTTGGCCTCGGTCACTTCACGGGCCAGATCCTTCGGATCGCGGATGGCGCGCATGCCGCGACCGCCGCCGCCCCAGGAGGCCTTCAGCATGACGGGATAGCCGATCTCCTCGGCCATCTTCGCCACTTCGGCCATATCCTCCGGCAACGGCCCCGTGGCCGGCACCACAGGCACGCCGACCGAGATCGCCAGGTTGCGCGCTGCGACCTTGTTGCCGAGCTGGCGCATCGTATCGGCCTTCGGGCCGATGAAGATGATGCCGGCCTTGTTGCAGGCATCGACGAATTCGGGACTTTCCGACAACAGGCCATAACCTGGATGAATGGCATCGGCGCCTGAGAGCTTTGCGACGCGGATCACTTCCTCGATCGACAAATAACTTTCGATCGGGCCCATGTCCTTGGCAAGATGCGGGCCGCGGCCGACCTGATAGCTTTCGTCCGCTTTGAAACGGTGCAGCGCCAGCTTGTCTTCCTCCGCCCAGATCGCCACGGTTTTTATTCCAAGCTCGTTGGCCGCGCGAAACACGCGAATGGCAATTTCGGAGCGATTGGCAACGAGTATCTTGGAAATGGGCAAAACGGTCTCCTCAGGCGTTCAGACGCGGGCATGCTGCACCCGCGAAGGAAATTCTTAACTTCTTGTTACAGGAAGTTCAATTTCTCTTGCGACTGCGAAATGCAATTTCTCGCCATTCTAAATGCTGATGATGTCAGGCCGGATCGGCATAAATCGTATTTCTTATCAAAATCAAAGGCATAGCATGAAAACCGCTCATCCTTTCGGCATCATGCTCTAGCTTATCAAGCGGTGACGGAAGGCAAGCGCCACCGCCTGCTGCCGGTTTTTCGCCTTCAGCTTGTTCTGCAAGCCGTTCATATACCAGTCGACGGTGTGGTTTGAGATCTTCAGCATCTTGCTGATTTCCATCGAGGTCATGCCTTCGGCGAGATAATGCAGGATCTCCATTTCGCGTCGCGTCAGCGGCGTGTCGGCCGGCAGCACGGTTTCCAGCGCCTCCGCCTCATCCTTCAGCTCGAGCAATCGCCAGAAGCTTTTGCGTGCCACGGCCTCGAAAAGGGCGATCTCCACCGGCGACAGCTCGATCGGCTTGCCGGCGAGACTGAGGTTGCCGAGAATGCCGTTCCGTCCGTGGATCGGAAAGATATAACCGTCTTCCAGTCCGTGACCGAAAGCATCGACCATCATCTGCTCCATCCGACGCTTCTGCGCATCCTTGCGGAATGCTGCCAGGCTTTCCCGCCAGCGGAAGGGCCGCTGCGCATGAGCGAGGTAGCGCACCATCGGATCGATCAGCACATATTTTTTCGCGGTATAGATTTGCGGCCATTGTTGCGGCCAGCGGCCGGCAAGCGCCGCAGCCCAGGGTTCCGGATTCTGCTGCGCCGGATTCTGCGGCAAATGGCGCCGTAGGCCGTAATATTCGAAGCCGCAATCTTGGATGACCTGCTCCAGCTCGGTAACCACGGCCTGAGGATTTGACGTTTCTTCCAGAATGATAAGCAATTGAATTAACAAATTAATATTCACAAAATGCCCCTTGCCCGGACGGATGCCCGCATCGAGGCCGTCGGCGGCTTTTCAAATTGGTCGCGAAACGGTCTTCTTCAAAAAATGCAGTCTCTAATTTAATGCTGCGCTAAATATTTATTAAAATGCAAGCGCAAATTGTTGCAGGGATATAACCGAGCAGAAAATTCAGCGCCATAGTCATCTCGTCGAATCCCACGATAATGCGATCGGGTTACTCGTCGCCTCGATGGACCCTGAATACTCCGTTAATCGCCGGTTCAGGTAACCTTTTGTAGCATCGCATCATCCCGTTTCGCAGATGCATAAGAGGTTCGACGTGACGCTATTCAAGGTCTATGCAAGAGCTCTGCGCTATCTCAGCGCCTACAAGCTGCGCGTATCCCTGGTCGTGGTCGCAAACATCGTTCTGGCGACAATTACCATTGCGGAGCCGATCCTGTTCGGTCGCATTATCGATGCGATTTCGGGCAAGGGTGAGGTCAAGCCCATCCTTTTCATGTGGGCGACCTTCGCCGTTTTCAACACGGTTGCCTTCGTCCTGGTCGCCCGCGAGGCCGACAGGCTGGCCCATGGCCGGCGCGCGACGCTGTTGACGGAAGCCTTCGGCCGGATCATCTCCATGCCGCTTGGCTGGCACCATCAGCGCGGCACCTCAAACGCGCTGCATACATTGCTGCGCGCCTGCGAGACGCTGTTCGGTCTCTGGCTGGAATTCATGCGCAACCACCTGTCGACGGTTATCGCGCTTGCCCTTCTGATACCGACGGCAATGGCGATGGACCTGCGCCTTTCCGCCGTGCTCATGGTGCTCGCCGTCGCCTACTGGATGATCGGTCGCGTCGTCATGAGCCGCACCAAAGACGGCCAGGCTTCGGTCGAAAACCATTATCACACCGTCTTTTCGCATGTCAGCGACTCGATCAGCAACGTGTCTGTCCTGCACAGCTACAACCGCATCGAGGCTGAAACCAAGGCGCTGAAATCCTTTGCCGACCGCCTGCTCGAAGCCCAGTATCCGGTGCTCGACTGGTGGGCGATCGCCAGCGCGTTGAACCGCATGGCGTCGACCATTGCAATGATGGTGGTCCTGATCATCGGCACCATGCTTGTTCAGGCCGGCCAGCTGCGCGTCGGCGACGTCATCGCCTTCATCGGCTTTGCCAACCTGCTGATCGGCCGCCTCGACCTGATGCGCCAGTTCGCCACGCAGATTTTCGAAGCCCGTTCCAAGCTCGAGGAATTCTATGCGCTCGAAGACTCGGTGCGTGAACGCGAAGAACCGGCCGGCAATGGCGAGATCAAGGACGTCAAGGGTGCGATCGAATTCCGCGACGTCTCCTTCGGCTTCGGCAATAGCTCGCAGGGCCTGCACAATGTCTCCTTCTCGGTGAAGGCAGGCCAGACGGTCGCGATCGTCGGCCCGACCGGTGCCGGCAAGACGACGCTGGTCAACCTGCTGCAGCGTGTTTACGACGCCCAAGGCGGCCAGATCCTTGTCGACGGCACCGATATCACCAAGGTGACCCGCAAGTCGCTGCGTCGTCACATCGCCACCGTCTTCCAGGATGCGGGCCTGCTGAACCGTTCGATCAGCGACAATATCCGCCTCGGCCGTGAAGGCGCCAGCGAAGAGGACATGCGCCGTGCGGCCGAAGCCGCCGCTGCCGCCGACTTTATCGAGACCCGTGAGGATCGCTACGATACGCATGTCGGCGAACGCGGCAACAAGCTCTCTGGCGGCGAGCGTCAGCGCATCGCCATCGCCCGCGCTATCCTCAAGGACGCGCCGATCCTGGTGCTCGACGAGGCGACCTCGGCGCTCGACGTCGAGACTGAAAACCGCGTCAAGGCCGCAATCGACAACCTGCGCCAGAACCGCACCACCTTCATCATCGCCCACCGCCTGTCGACGGTCCGCGAAGCCGATATGGTGCTCTTCCTAGACGACGGCCGCGTGGTCGAACAGGGTAGCTTCGACGAACTCAGCCACAGCAACGGCCGCTTCGCCGCCCTGCTGCGCGCCAGCGGTATCCTGACGGACGAAGAGGTCCGCAAGGCCCATACCACCGAAGCCGCCTGATCGGCTTGGGTTTCAAACAAAGGCCGGAGGGTAACTCCCTTTCGGCCTTTTTTGTTGGGCTGGGTTAAGAGGCTGCATCGAACGGCATTCCTACGACACGCTTTAAGACTTTGCTTTATCCGAATACCGCCGTGGACGATATGCATTGGCACTGTGCCGTGTGGATATCCCCTCTGCCCTGGCGGGCATCTCCCCACAAGGAGGGAGATCGGCTGGCGCGATGGTTTCCCCAAACAATGACCAACTGATGTCCCGCACGGCAGTAGAGAGGAATTGAGGGCCAACCACTGGCTGATCTCCCCATCTGTGGGGGAGATGCCCGGCAGGGCAGAAGGGGCTCACACGCAGCAACGTCTCGATTCCAAGCCAAACCGATTGACCACCCTACCGATCTTCCTAATTTCCGGTTTGATACCGACTACCGAAGGGAAAAACCATGAAGGTCCTGCGCATCGTTGCCAATGTCCAGGCACCTGACATCACCATGGCCCGGCGGTTCTATCAGGATATCCTCGGTCTTGACGTCATCATGGATCACGGATGGATCGCGACGTTCGGCGCCCCGCGCTCGATGACCGTTCAACTCAGCGTGGCCAGCGAAGGTGGCTCCGGAACGCCGGTACCGGATCTCTCGATCGAGGTCGACGACCTCGACGCCGTGTTTAAGGCAATGTCGGCGGCTGGCTTTCCCATCGAATACGGCCCGGCCGATGAGCCCTGGGGCGTCAGGCGCTTCTATGTGCGCGATCCTCTGGGCAAGCTGGTGAACATCCTTGTTCACAAAAACTAAGCCGGCGGCCATCGGCCGCCGGCTCCCTTCATCTCACAGGCATATCCAAAGCCTATTTCCGATCGTTGCGGCGATAGACGTTGGCCGTTCCGCCAATGCGGACGGGCACCGGGACGCTGGCGAGCTCCGTGACCAGTTTCGCCTTGACCTTGCCCTGCTGGCGCTTGCGTTCGAGATAATAGGCATAGGCGAATTGCGTCGCGATACCAACGATCACCAAGAGCGGACCGACCAGCGGATCCTTATTGGTAATATAGAGCACTACCTGGCCAATCATGGCGAGGATCGTGCCGGCGACGAAAATGTTCAGCGAATGGCGGCCGAGGATCGCCAGCGGATGGTCTGCAGGACGGCGCAGAATGCGCGAGAGCGCCGGAATGCTGATGACCAGATAGGTCAGTGCCAGCACGTGCAACAGACGCGGCAGCGACAGGAAGGTCTTGTCGAAACCGGTGATGACCGTCGGCAGGCCAAGTGCGGCCAGCGAATTGCCGAAGACCCAGAGCTGGCCGGTCACCCAGACAAAGGACAGCGCGACGTAACCGGCAGCGGCCGCAAGCAGCAGCCGATGCCGGGGGATGGTGCCGCCGCGCTTGATATGCAGCATCGAAACGATGCCGATCGAAAACAGGAACTGCCATGAAAGCGGATTGAGGAACCAGTAGCTTTCGATCAGCATGTTGTGCGGCGCCACTTGGTAGATGCCCGCAAGCAGCCAGACCGTGCCGGAAACGCCGAGCGCCAGCAACGGGCTCCGGGCATTCAAAAGCAGGATGATCGGCACCATCAACATCAACGCGCCGTACATCGGCAGGATATTGTTATAGCCGATCTGGTGGCCGAGCAGCAGCAACGCCGGAATGCCTTCCTTCAGGTTCATCAGCACCGCCAGGATGTTGATTTCGACCAGCAAGCCCGGCCGGTGAAACAGCCACGCGCCGCAGATAAACAGCGCCAGCGTCATGAAGGTGGTGATCATGTGGGCGAGATAGAGCGTGAAGGCGCGCTTCACCGCCTTGATCGCCATCGTCAGCCGGTTGCCCGGCCGGAACCCGGAACCGTAGGCAAGGCCGACGGCAATGCCCGAGATCAGCACGAAGGCTTCTGCAGCATCGGAAAAACCGAAATTCTTCGTCGTCAGATATTCGAAGATCTGTCCGGGAACATGGTTGATGAAGATCATGATCAGCGCCACGCCGCGCAAGACGTCGAGCCTTGTATCACGTATTGGCGCGGCGGCGGATAGGGAACTGCGCCCAGTGACGATGGCTTGGGTCGGCGTGCTAGCCATGGGTGTCTCCTTGTCATCCGATTTGCAAACGCGACGGCGGCCAAAAGGGTTCCCTTTTGGCCGCCGCGAATCGCCGTGTTTTTCAGCGTGGAGGACGCTGTTATCCGAGCGGATATCCCTCTTCGGGATCGGTGACTTCGCAGCCGTTGATCGTCAGAGTGTAGCCGCTGTCATTGGACGCTTTTGAGACCGAAATGCGGTATTTGCCGCCGCCCTGCTCCACCTCTGCCGCAAAACCGTCCCATTCCGACGGGAGCGACGGCCGCACATAGAGCCGGCCGCCCTTCAGCCGGATGCCGAGGATGCCTTCGACGGCGGCGCGGTAGAGCCAGCCGGCGGAGCCGGTATACCAGGTCCAGCCGCCGCGCGACGTATAGGGCTCATGGCCGTAGACGTCGGCAGCCACGACATAGGGTTCGACGCGGTATTGCTCCGCCGAAGCCTTGTCGAGCGCGTGGGTGATCGGGTTGAGAATCTGGAAGCAACGGAAGGCATCATCGCCCCGCTTCAGCTCCGCCAACGCCATCACCACCCAGGTTGCGGCGTGGGTATATTGTCCGCCGTTTTCGCGCACCCCCGGCGGATAGGCTTTGATATAGCCGGGATCCCTGGCGGAATTGACAAAAGGCGGCGTGAACAGCCGGATGATCCGGGCATCCTCGTCGACCAGCTGGTCGAGCACAGCGTCCATCGCTGTGACGGCGCGGGCCGGATCACCCTCGCCCGACAGCACGCTCCATGACTGCGCAATCGAATCGATCCGGCATTCCGGGCTTTCCCTGGAGCCGAGCAGCGCACCGTCGTCGAATGTGCCGCGGCGATAGTAGCCGCCATCCCAGGCCGCAGTTTCGAGCGCCTTCTTCAGCTCGATCAGATGCGCCGACCAGCGCTCTATGCGGGCCGTGTCGCCGCGCTCTTCGGCATAGGGAATAAAGGAGCGCAATGCGCCCGCCAAGAACCAGCCGAGCCAGACGCTGGTGCCGCGCCCGCCGACGCCGACGCGGTTCATCCCGTCGTTCCAGTCGCCGCCAAGGAACAGCGGCAGGCCGTTTGCCCCCTTGCGGGCGATGGCGAGATCGAGCGCCAGCGCCGCGTGCTCGTAGACGCTCGCCTTGTCCTCGGAAATCTCCGGCCTGTAGAAGGAGTCGTGCTGGCCTTCGAGCAGAGCCGGCCCTTCCAGGAAGGCGATCTGCTCGTCGAGCACGCTCCTATCGCCGGTGACGCTGCAATAATGATGGATCGCGTAAGCGAGCCAGACGACGTCGTCCGAGATCAACGTGCGCACGCCCGCACCCGTTCCGGGCAGCCACCAATGCTGCACGTCGCCTTCGCGGAATTGGCGTGACGCGGCATTGAGGATCTGCCCGCGGGCGAGGGAGGGTTCGTGCAGCACGAAGGCCAGCGTGTCCTGCAGCTGATCGCGGAAGCCGAAGGCGCCGCTTGCCTGGTAGAAGGCCGTGCGGGCCATGATGCGGCAGCCGAGGCTCTGATAGGGCAACCAGGTGTTGACGAGATTATTCATTCCACGATCTGGCGTCGATATCTGCAGCCTGCCGGTAAAATCCCGCCAGAAGGTTCGGTTCGCCTCGACGGCATCGTCGAACGAGGCCTTGCGGATCTCGGCGATGACTCTGCGCGCTTCTTCCTCCGTCGGCGTATCGCCGAGGAAGAAGGTGAAGTCGCGCTCCTCACCGGCGCCGAGCTCGATGTCGATGGCAAGCGCTGCGGCCGGATCACCGTCGAGGTCGGCCGTGCTGGAAAGGGCGGCGGCGGAGGTAACGGCCTGCGGCGCGTGGATCGTTCCCGCCTTGCCGACAAATTCGCGCCGGCTTGCCGAGAAGCTCGAAAGGGCCTCGCTCGCCGCGAAGAAGGCGGTGCGGCTGGAATAATCGATGCTGTAGGGATTGGTGGCAAACAGCGCCCCAGTCTCCTCGTCATATCTAGACAGGATGAACGGTGCCGTGCGTGCCGCATTGCTGCCGAGGATCCATTCGACATAACCGTAGAGACGCAGCTTGCGGCTGGTCGAACCGGTGTTGCGCAAGCGCAGGCGCTGCAGTTTAACCGGCCTTTCGCGGTCGATCGTCTGCGTCAGCTCGAGAGCGATATCGTTCTGAATGCTGGAAAAGACCGAATAGCCGAGCCCGTGACGGGTTTCGAAGCGGATGTCCGGCCGGCCGGAAAGCGCTGCGAACGGCGTCATGACGGCACCGCTCTCGAGATCGGTCAAATAGAACGCCTCGCCGGAACGGTTGACCACCGCATCGTTCGACCAGGAGGTCAGCTGATAGTCGCGCGAATTGGCGCTCCAGGTGAAGCCGGAGCCCTCAGCCGACACGTGGAAGCCGAACCTGTCATTGGAGATGACATTGATCCACGGCTGCGGCGTCGCGTGACCTCCGGGCAGCCGAACGACATATTCGCGTCCATCGCGGGCAAAACCGCCAATACCGTTCCAGAAGTCGAGATCGCCTTCCTCCTCGATGACGACGGCGGGCACGACAGGCGGCGGCACCGGCGCAACACGCTTGACCGGGGCCTTGTTGCGCTCGGCCCGTTCCATCTCCTGCAGCTCCTCCTTGGAGGGCGCAAACAGCGCCACGGCGCGGCCGATCTGGTCGACCACCTTGCCGTTCTTCGTATGCAGCGTGACGCGGGAAGCCGCAATCAGCGCGTGATAGGTGCTCTCCTCCATCAGGTCCTTGCGAACAGCAAAGATATGCTGGCGCAAGCCGTC
Organism: Rhizobium sp. NZLR1; assembly: GCF_017357385.1. NCBI lineage: Bacteria > Pseudomonadati > Pseudomonadota > Alphaproteobacteria > Hyphomicrobiales > Rhizobiaceae > Rhizobium > Rhizobium sp. NZLR1. Next base: position 4,478,084 of record NZ_CP071632.1, read on the forward strand.
GGCCTGGCCCATGCGGCGCACGTTTTCGCACATTGCGTCGAGCGCGTGCTGCATATCCTGCGCGTAGGAAGAGGCGCGTTCGTTCATGATGACGAGATCGGCGGTGACGCCGCGCGAACGCAGATATTCCTGCGCCAGCAGCGCCTCGCGGGCGATCTCGAGATCCATGTCGTCGTTGATGCGCAGCGTGAAGATCGGGAAGTCGCCGGAGATCGCCAGCGGCCAAAGCGCCGATTGCGACTGCAGGCCGGCCTCGACGGTCGCCTCGTCCTTGCGCAGCTGCATGTCGGGATAGACGAGGTAGCGTCCGAGATGCTGGAAGGCCGCTGCCTGCTGCGAGGTAACGCCGACATGGCGCATCTGCACCTGCGTGCGCGTCCAGGCTTGCACCAACTCGTGGTTGAAAGCGTCGGGATGACGGTAGCGATTGACCGCCTTGTCGACTTCGTCGCGGTTTGGCGCAGCGATCGTCCAGAAGATCACGCTGACTTTCTTGCCGGCCGGCACGCGGACGGTGCGACGCAGCGACATCACCGCATCGAGCATGAAGCCGTCGCTGCCGGAAAGCGTAGCGCCCGGATCGAAGGCTGCCGCATCGGCAAGGCTGCGGCCACGGCCGATGAATTTGCGCCGGTCGGTCTCGAATTCCGTGTGGCGGGTGTCGCCGGCATTGTCGACGATCAAGTGGGCGATGCTGATGTTCGGTTCGTTCGGATCGCGCTTGTTGCGTTCGGCGCGGATGACGTCGCCGCGCTTGCCGATCTCGGTCTTGACGAACATCCGGGCAAATGCCGGATGCGCATTGTCGGTATCGTCGGAGGTGATCACCGGTTCGAGATAGGAGGTGACTTCGATGAAACGGTCTTCCCCACCCATGTTGAGCAGGGTGACGCGGCGGGCCTCGGCATCATGCTCGGTCGCAATAATGCACTCTACCTCGCTTGTGAGGTCGCCGACCGTCTTGGTGAACTGCGCCTTCTCGTCGGCGAATTCGACCTTGATCTTTTCGCCTTCGACGCCCTTCGGCTCCGAGGTCGTCGACCACCATTCATTCGTGGCCGTATCGCGCAGGAAGATGAAGCTGCCCCAGCGGTCTTCGGTCGGATCGGCTTTCCAGCGGGAAACGGAGAGGCCGTTCCAGCGGGAATAACCGGCGCCCGTAGCCGTCAGCATCAGCGAATAATGGCCGTTCGACAAGAACACGAGTTCGCGATCACGCGAAGCCGGATCGCTGATCTTCCTGATCTCCGGCCGCAGCAGGTCGTCCTGGATGCTGGCCGGCGTGTCGGATTCATGCTTGCCGCTCATCACCGGAATGTCGCGCGGCGCCTTTTCCTGCAGCAAAAGCTCCGCTGCCTCGATGACCGGATCGGCGTGGAAGAGCTCGCGCAGATGACCATTGAAGGCGACGTTGGCGACGGCGGCGATCGACATGCCGTGATGGTGGGCATAATAATTATAGACCACAGCGCATTTTTTGCCTTCCGGCACGCGCGTCGGCGTGAAGTCGACGGCATCGTGGAAGCCGAACTTGCCGAGCGCACCGACCTTGCGCAGCCTCTGCAGATTTTCGAGCGCGGCCGGCGGGTCGTACTGGCTGGCGAGCAGCGATGCATAAGGCGCAATGACGGCATTGTGGCCGAGGCCGCGCTTCAGGCCGAGCGTCGGCACGCCGAAATTCGTGTACTGATAATTGAGATTATGGTCGCGGGCATTGAAGGCCGCTTCCGAGATGCCCCACGGAATTCCGAGCTTGCGGGCGTAATTCATCTGTTCGACGACGACCAGATTGTTGGTCTGGTTGAGAATCCCTCCGCCGCGCTCCTGCATGACCAGCGGCGGCATCAGATACTCGAACATCGAGCCGGACCAGGAGACCAGCGCGCCGCGCGACCCCACAGGAACGACCTGGCGGCCGAGGCGATACCAGTGCTCCGTTGGCAGATCGCCCTTGGCAATGCCGAACAGGCTGGTCAGGCGACATTCCGAGGCGAGAAGATCGTAGCAAGCCTGGTCGAGTTCACCGCTTTCGACGCGGTAGCCGATCGACAGCAGGCGCCGCTCGGGCCGGAACAGGAAGCCGAAATCCATCGAGAACGCCAGATCTCGGGCTTTGTCGCGCAGTGCCACCAGGCGCGGCCTCAGCGCATCGACTTTGGAAAGGTCGAAGGTGCTGTCGGAAATATGCGCCTCACAGACCTTCACCAGGGAGGCCGCCCATTGGGTGACCTCTTCGCTCTGCTTCGACTTGACCTCATGGTCGAGATTGGCGGCGAGCTTCTCGATGTCGCGGGCGAGAACGGCGAGATTGATGATGCGGATCGAGGCGAATTCATGCTCGCGCTTGACGGCGGCAAGCGCATTCTGGAAGCCGACGATGCGTTCCTCCAGCCGCCGGCGCAGCGGCCGCACGGTCTTGCGGTCGTCGGGCAGGTCGGCCAGCACTTCACCGAGAATGCCGGCTGTGTCGCCGACGCCGTCGAGGTTGCCCTGCATATGAGCGGACGGCGCCTCGGCCCAGTTGCGGCAGGCCGACGAAATAGCGATCAAATGGCCGGCGAGATTGCCGCTGTCGACGGCCGAGACATAACGCGGCCCAAGCGTCTGCAGCGTATCGGTGTGATACCAGTTGAACAGATGGCCGCGGAATTTCTCCATTCTGTCGATCGTCGAAATCGTCTGCTCCAGCCGCTCGAGCGTCTCCTCGAAGGAGAACCAGCCGAATTGCCGGCCGGAAACGACCGAGAGCAGATAGACGCCGATATTGGTCGGCGAGGTGCGCGCCGCAACAATCACATGCGGCGTTTCCTGGATATTGTCCGGCGGCAGATAGTTCTGCTCGGCCGTGGTGAAGGTCTCGAAATAACGCCAGGTGCGCCGGGCGATCTTGCGCAGTTCGCTCGACACCGAATCGGCGACCTCGAGCCGGTCCTCGGTCTCTGCCGACTGGCTGACATACCAGGCGACGACAGGCGACAGGATCCACAACAGAGCGAAGGGAATGCCGACGACGAAGGCGCTGCCGCCGGGGAGGGCTGCAAACCCAAGCGCCAGCAGCGCCAGCGCCGGTGCGTGCCACATCCCTTTGTAATAGGAGATCAGCGTTCCCTGGCCGCTGGCGTGAACGCTGGCGGCGGTCCGCCACTGCAGCATCAGCTTGCGGCTGACCAAGAGGCGGTAGAGCGAGCGGCCGATCGCATCGGCCATCATGGCGGCCGAATCGGCGATGAAGACGATACGCAGTGCAACCTGCGCATTGGCGGCCGTGATATCGGACCAGACCGTATAGAGGTGGGCGCGGGCGATGATATCGCTGGTGCGCGGAATGATGCCGTTGATCAGCGACAGCGTCGGCGCGACGAAGAGGCAGAAGATCAGCAGAATCTGCCAGATCAGTGCGCCGAGCGGGCTCATGAAATACCAGCCGAGCACGGAGGCGAAAAACCAGGCGATCGGCGTCAGTGAGCGGCGCAGATTGTCGAACATCTTCCAGCGGCCGAGTGCCGTGACACCGTATTTCGGATTGAACATATAGGGCAGCAGCTGCCAGTCGCCACGCGCCCAGCGATGCTGACGCGAGGTCTCGACCTCGTAGCGGATCGGGAAATCCTCAACCAGTTCGAGATCGGTGACGAGGGCGCAACGCGCCATCGAGCCTTCGAGAAGATCGTGGCTGAGCACGGAGTTCTCATCGATCCGACCCTTCAGCGACGCCTCGAAGGCATCGACATGATAAAGGCCCTTGCCGGTGAAGGTGCCCTCGCCGGCCAGATCCTGATAGACGTCGGAAACGGTGAAGACGTAAGGATCGAGGCCGCGGTTGATCGAAAAGACGCGCTGGAAGACCGATGCGTCCTTGCCCGTCGTCAGCGACGGGGTGACGCGCGGCTGCAGCACGCCATAGCCGCTTTCGACACGGCCGGTTTTCGGATTGATGACCGGCCGGTTGATCGGATGATAGAGCTTGCCGACGAGCTTGGTGACGGCATCGCGCATCAGGCGCGTATCGGCATCGAGCGTCATCACATATTGCACCTTGGCCGGCACGGTGTTGGCGCCGGGCAGATAGGTCGTGTCGCGGTCGCCGCGCAGCAGCATGTTCAGCTCGTGCAGCTTGCCACGTTTGCGCTCCCAACCCATCCAGACGCCTTCGGAGGGATTGTAGAGACGGCGGCGATGCAACAGATAGAAACGCGTCTTGCCGTCATAGGCATAGCGGGCGGAAAGATTGGCGATCTCGCGCCGGGCATAGTCGAGAACCTCGAGATCGGCGGGCGTTTCCTCGGCCTCGCTGTCCGGCCAATCGCTGAGCAGCGCGAAATAGAGCTCACCGCGCGGATTGGCAAGATAATGAACCTCGAGATTGCGCACGTGGTCATCGACGCTGTCACGGTTCGAGATCAGGCAGGGCACGACGAGCAATGTGCGCGCATCCTCCGGAATGCCTTCCTTGAACTCGTATCCGACAAGGCGCGCCGGCGTCACGAAGAAGGACAGCACGGTGTTGAAGAGACCCGTCGCCCCTTCCGACGCCGGCACTGAGAACATGATCAGCAGCAGGGCGATTTCGATCGCCCCCATGCCGGCATTCGCCATGAACCGGCCGACGATCGCCATGGCGATGATCGTCAGCAGCATGACGGGCACGGCAATTGCCAGCCAGTTGAACCGACGCACGGCGCGCACGAAATGCTGGATGATCGTCGGGCGATAATTCGCCCGCGCCTCCAGCTTCGGCCGCTGCGCGCCGGACAGGAAACCGCCGACATTCGGTTCATGCGGCTGCGGCTCGTCGGAGGCCTTGGCAGCAGCCGTCATGTCGAGCGCCAGCTGGGCGATTTCCATTTCCGTCAGCGGCGAGCGTTTGGCCAGCTTTTCGATCTGTTTGCGATATTTGTTGCGCGAGCCGGAATCGAGGATGCCGTAATCGGAATGCTCCCAGAGCAGTTTGTCGACATGGCTTACCTGCTCGACCCAGACCGACCATTCGGCATCGTCGATCTCGCGAAGGCTGCGGATGATGTTGCCCATCGTCACGTTGCCGGAAGAAAGGCGGCTGTGTTCGGCCGTCGTCGTCTCTTCGCTGTTGCGGCCGAGTTCTTCCAGCCGCTCGTCGAGCCAGGTGATGGCGAGACTCGACGTCTGCGAGCCGTCACGAAGGCGATAGAGGAACTGTGTCGAGAAAGTATTGTCCTCGGCAAGCGGTTCCAGCGTCTTCAGGTAGGCCGCCGCCCCGGCCGGATCGGTCAGCCGCACCAATTCGTCGGCCGCCTCGTTGGCGCGGCGGCGCAGGCGGCGGCTGGCTTCGACGCGGCTGGAAATGCGGCGAAGGTTTTCCACGAGCACGTAGCGCACGAGCGAAGGCAATGCCCAGAGTTCGCCGATCCTCAGCGTCTCGCTGGCCTGAAAACCGTCGACCAGCGCCGTCAGGCTTTCCTGCGAGATCGTGCTATGGGTATGGGCGACGTAGAGCCAGGCAAGCACGAGGGTGCGCGGCACCTCGACACCGCCGACGACCATGGTCGGCAATTCGCGATAGAAGCGGCGGGGGAAGTCGCGCCGCACCTCCTGGATCGCCTCTTCGACGATATAATGATTGTCCAGCAACCATTCTGCCGCCGGCGTGATCGTCTCGCCTGCTTCGACGTCGGTCGCCGTGGTCCGGTAGACGCGCAGAATTTCCTTCTCGTTTTCCTTATGGCGCGCGAAGAAATCGAATGGGGCGAAAGCCGGCAGCTGGTCGACGCCGTTGCGGGCGACCGCATCGCCCATCGCCTTGATGTCCTCGATGGCAAGATAGGTCGAGCGGATCGAATCGTTATGATCGATCTGCTTAATCTCGGGTTCGCGCGGAAGGCTCGGAGAAAGATTGGAAATAGACATGGGTTCGGTTCTGGATCCAAACGAAGTTATGGCTGTTTTGCGCAGCCTTTTGCACTGCTTATCATGACTGCTACATGAACGGAGCCCCATTCTTCAAAGATCGATGAAGCCGGGGTGAACGACACTTGGGCCAAGCTATGCAACGGGCTGAGCTCTGGCAAAGGACGCGGCCCGACGGGTATTGGGACCATCGATACCTCTCCGCGAAAGCCATGTCGAAAATTTGGACAGTATCGAAATAATTCAAGTCAAAAAGCACGGGCCACCCTCAGCGAGCTGATCTGGGCGGTAGGCACAAAAATGCCGGCACTAAGGTGCCGGCAGGCAGGAACTCATCGATTCCGGTCGCACCAACAAGGTCGATGCGGCCGTTTTCGATGAATGAAAGAAGGACGGAAGAATGATGATGGGATCGGCTTCGATCAACCAGAGCAAGATGCCCCCTTATGGCAACTCGCCTTTGACATTCGAGTGTCGGGAGAACGCCGAATGAGATGTTCCGGAATTCAATAAGGGCGAAAACCGCCCGCAGCTGCCGGCATCACCGGCGCCTGCCATTTGCCGATTACCCGACGACCCCGCAAACCATGGCGACGACGAACAGGAATGCCGCGGTGAAGATCGCTCCATGAAGCAGCGTCTGAAGCCTATGGCGCGTGGTGAGCACCTTCTTGGCCGGGATGGAACCATACTGGTTCACGTGAGCATGCGAAATACCCAGATCTGCCATATGTCGCCTCCGTTGTTTTCGTGCGGCCGGTTGTGCGGCTCGCGTTGATATTCGTATTTTCTCTATCAAGTAGGTAGAGATAAAATTCCGTCCAGAGCGAACGGAGGAGAAAATTCAACCAGTCCTTTTAGCAGCCCGCCATTTTAGCAGAGTACGCGCCATGCCCAGATCAACGAGCGCTCGACGGCGTTCTCGCTTTGCGGCGAATTGGAAGACGTGTCGATCAGCCGGCGGTCCTTTTCCGCGGGAAGAGATACCGAAATCTGTTCCCTGCGATCGGCTTTGACCGGAGGATCTAGGTAGCCCATGGTCATCCCGCCGAGAAAGAACATGCCTCAACCTCCATCGATCACGAAAGCTAACAATCGTTAACAGGATCATGACAGAAGCAGGGCAGCTGTCAATAGTCTAGTTGAATGGTCGTCTTTTAGGGAAGTCTTATCCTTAACGCCGACCCTGACCCCTTCTTTTCAACGGGTTGAAAAGATTGTCTTTCAGGCTTTGACAAACCCCTTGCTGGCGATCATCAAATTTTTCGTGTAGTCCTCCCGAACCGCGCCGCTTGCCAGTTCTTCCGAACTCAACCGTTCGACGACAGCGCCGTTGCGCATCACGGCCAACCTTTCGCACATATGGGTGATGACGCCGAGATCGTGGCTCACCATCACGAATGTCAACTTGCGGTCGCGTCGGATCTGCTCCAAGAGATTCAGCACCTCGGCCTGCACCGAGGCGTCGAGCGCCGAGGTCGGCTCGTCGAGCAGCAGGATCGACGGTTCGACGATCAATGCCCGAGCAATCGCCACACGCTGCCGCTGGCCGCCGGAGAGCTGGTGCGGGTAGCGGAAACGGAAGCCGTTGCCAAGGCCGACCTCGTCGAGCGCGCGGGCGATACGCGCCTCGCCGTCGTCGATGCCGTGAATCGCCAGCGGCTCGAGCAGGAGCCGGTCGATCGTCTGGCGCGGATGTAGCGAACCATACGGGTCCTGGAAGACCATTTGCACGCGGCGGTAGAAGATTTTACTGCGTTTCGAGCCCTTCAACGCTTCGCCGTCGATGTTGATCGCCCCGCCGCTGATCGGCGCCAGCCCGGCCACGGCCCTCAGCAAAGTCGATTTTCCCGAGCCGGACTCGCCGACGAGACCGAAGGATTCGCCGCGCTCGACCGTGACGCTGACATCCTTCAGCGCGTGGAATTGATCGTAGACGACGCTGAGATTTTCGGCCTCAAGAGCGGCGCTCATGCCGCCCACTCCGGCCTGCGATCGAGCACCGGCAGCGGATGACGGCTCTGGCCGATCTCGGGCATACAATTCAGCAATCCCTTCGTATAGGGATGCTGCGCATGTTTGAGATCGGCGGCCGCGAGCTCCTCGACGATCTTTCCGGCATACATGACGATGACCCGGTCGCAGAAGGACGAGACCAACCTCAGATCGTGGGAAACGAAGATCAGCCCCATGCCGCGCTCCGCCACCAGCCTGTCCATGATTCTCAGCACGTCGAGCTGCACCGTCACGTCGAGCGCCGAGGTCGGCTCATCGGCAATCAGCAATTCAGGCCCGGCAATCAGCATCATGGCGATCATCGCCCGCTGCCCCATGCCGCCCGAAACCTCGTGCGGATGCAGGTCGAAGACACGTTTCGGATCGCGGATCTGCACCGCTTCCAGCATGGCGAGCGCGCGCTCGCGCGCCTCCGCCTTGCCGACCCTCTCATGGGTACGCAGCGTTTCGCAGATCTGCCGCCCGATGGTCATGACCGGATCGAGCGAATATTTCGGATCCTGCAGGATCATGGCGATGCGCTTGCCGCGCAGCCTGCGTCTTTCGCCGGCGGAAGCCTCGATCAGGTCGATGCCGTTGAAATCCAGCCGGTCGGCCGTGACGATAGCATGTTTCGGCGTCAGCCCCATGATCGCCCTGCCGGTCTGCGATTTGCCGGAACCGGATTCGCCGACGATGCCGAGTCTTTCCTTGCCGAGCGTGAAGGAGACGCCGCGCACGGCCTCGATCACGCCGGTGCGCGTGGGGTAGCTGACCTTGAGCTTATCAACCGTCAGAAGTGTCGTCATTGGCCGCTTTCCTTCGGATCGAGCGCGTCGCGCAGGCCGTCGCCAAGCAGATTGAAGCCGAGGCTGACGATGAGGATGGCGATGCCGGGCATCGCCGCGACCCACCATTGATCGAGGATGAAGCGCCGTCCCGAGGCAATCATCGCCCCCCATTCCGGCAGCGGCGGCTGCGCCCCGAGGCCGAGAAAACCGAGACCGGCGGCGGTCAGGATGATGCCCGCCATGTCGAGCGTCACGCGCACGATCAGCGAGGAAATGCAGAGCGGCATGACATGGCGCAGGATGATGCGGAACGGCGAGGCGCCCATCAGCTTCACCGCCGAGATATAATCGGACCGCCGGACCGTCAGCGTCTCGGCGCGGGCGATGCGGGCATAGGGCGGCCAGGATGTGATGGCGATGGCGATGATCGCGTTCTGAATGCCGGGACCGAGCGCGGCAACGAAGGCGAGCGCCAGCACCAGCTTCGGGAAGGCAAGGAAAATATCGGTGATGCGCATCAGCGTCGCATCGACCCAGCCTCCGGCATAACCCGATACCGTGCCGACGATCAGACCGATCGGCGCCGAGATGACCGCGACGAGCACGATGACGAACAGCGTCAATCGCGATCCATAAATCAGCCGCGAATAGATGTCGCGGCCCTGATCATCAGTGCCGAGCAGGAATTCCCCCGTTCCGGGCGGCAGCAGACGGGCGTTGCGCAGATCGCCAACGACGGGATTGTGCGTGGCGAGCAAATCTGCAAAAGCGGCGATGAAAAGCAGCGCGATGATGATCAGCAGGCCGACGACGGCGAGCCTGTTGGCCGTGAACTGCCGCCAGGTGACGTAGGCGCGGCCGAGCCGTGCCTGCATGCGCGATTGCGGCCGGTCGGAAAGCAGCCATTCGCGGCGGCTCATCGGCTGGGATGGGCTGGCGGGAACCGTCATCGGTTTCGCGTCCTCGGGTCGAGTGTCCGGTAGAGAAGATCGGACAGAAGGTTGATGCCGATGAAGACCGTGCCGATAACGATCGTCCCGCCGAGCACGGCATTCATGTCAGCGTTCTGCAGCGAATTGGTGATGTAGAGCCCGATGCCCGGCCAGGAAAAGACGGTCTCGGTCAGCACCGATCCTTCAAGCAGGCCGGCATAGGAAAGCGCGATAACGGTGACCAGCGGCACGGCGGCATTACGCAGCGCATGGCCCCAGATCACCCGCGTTTCCGAAAGCCCCTTGGCGCGCGCGGCAACAATATATTCCTGGGAAAGCTCGTTCAGCATGAAGCTGCGCGTCATACGGCTGATATAGGCGAGCGAGAAATAGCCGAGCAGCGATGCAGGCAGGATGATGTGGCGGAAGACATCGTAAAACACATCCCATTGTCCCTGCCAGGCACTGTCCAGCAGATACAAGCCGGTGATCGGCGTGAACGTGTATTCGAAGACGATGTCGATGCGGCCGGGAAACGCCACCCAGCGCAGCTGCGCATAGAAGATGACGAGCGAAATTAGCGCCAGCCAGAAGATCGGCACCGAATAACCGATCAGGCCGACGACGCGCACGACCTGGTCGGCGATGCTGCCGCGACGCACGGCGGCGAGAACGCCGAGCGGCACGCCGACGAAAGCACCGATGAGCGTTCCGAGTGTCGCGAGTTCGATGGTTGCCGGCAGGACACGGCGGATATCGACCATGACCGGATTGGTCGTCAGCACCGAATTACCGAAATCGCCGGACAGTATGCCTTTGATATAGATGAAGAACTGCTGATAGAGCGGCAGGTTGAAGCCCATCTCCTCGCGCACGCGCTCGACGACATGGGTGGGGGCGCGATCGCCGAGAATGGCGAGCACGGGATCGATCGGCACAACGCGGCCGATGAAGAAGGTGACGGCCAGAAGGCCGAAATAGGTGGTGACGGCGGCAAACAGGAACCGCCCCAGCGCCTTTGCGAAGGCGCCGGCACGGCCCTTTCGGGGCCGCGCCGCCTGTGTCGTTTCGACGGTGCTCAAGCGGCCAATCCTGCCGGACTATTCCTTGGCGATCGGACCGACGAAATTGGTGTCGAAGCTCGGACCCAGCTTGAAGTCCTTCACGCTTTTGCGGTAGCCGGCCACCTCGGTCTGCTGGAAGATGAAGACGAAGGGGCTGTTTTCAAGATATTTCTTCTGGATATCCTGATATATGGCGGCGCGCTTTGCAGCGTCGCGTTCCAGAAGCGCTGCCTTGGCTTGCTTGTCGAGTTCCGGCGCTTCCCAGGTATTGCGCCATGCGAGCGTCTTCACCGTGCCGGCATCGGAATTGTCGGGATTGCCGGTAAAGGTATCGGCATTGGAATTCGGGTCGAAATAGTCCGACCCCCATTGGCCGATATACATGTCGTGAGTGCGGGCGCGGTATTTGGTCAGCGTCTGCTTGCCGTCGCCCGGAATGATTTCCATCTTCACGCCGGCCTGCGCCAGCGTCTGCTGCATGGATTCGGCGATACCGGTCACCGGCTGAGTGTTGCGCACGTCCATGGTGATCGAGAAACCGTCCGGTACGCCGGCCTTGGCGAGCAGTTCCTTGGCCTTGGCGACATCGAGCTTGTAGGGATTTTCGTCGAGCGCGCCGAGCTGGCCCTTCGGCAGGAAGGTCTGATGGATTTCGCCGATTCCCTTGATCAAAGTTGCGCCGATCGCATCATAGTCGACCAGATACTTGAAGGCTTCCTGGACTTCCGGCTTCTTCAGATTCTCGTTCTTGTTGTTCAGGCTGACATAATAGATCGTGCCCTTCGGCGCACTCGTCGTTGCGAGGTCGGCATTCTTCGAAACGGCGTCGATGTCGCCAGGCTCGAGGTTGCGGGCGATATCGATGTCGCCGGCTTCGAGCGCCAGCCGCTGCGCAGCACTTTCCTTCATGTAGCGGTAGATGACGCGGTTGAGCTTTGCCTTGTCGCCGTAATAATTGTCGTTGCGTTCCAGAACGACCACTTCATTGGCGCGCCATTCGCGCAGCTTATAGGCGCCGGAGCCGGCATAGCCGGTCTTCAGCCACTCATTGCCGAAATCGCTGTCGTATTTGTGCTCGGCATCGGGCGTCACCGCCTTCACATGCTCCATCACCAGCTTCTTGTCGACGACGGAAGCGACCGTTGCCGTCAGGCAGTTGAGCACGAAGCTCGGCGCATAGGCCTTGTCGACGGTGAACACGAAGGTGCCGGCATCGGCCGCTTTGGCTTTTTCCGTAACGTTGTCGCCGGTCAGGCCGAATTGGGTGAGGATGAAGGCTGGGCTTTTGTCGAGCTTGACGGCGCGCTCGAACGACCAGGCGACGTCTCCGGCGGTGATCGGGTTGCCGGAGGCGAATTTCAGGCCCGATTTCAGCTTGAACGTATAGGTCAGACCGTCATCGGAAACACTCCAGCTGTCGGCCAGATCGCCCTTCACCTTGGATGTATCGTCCATGTCGAGACGGACGAGCAGGCTGTAGCTGTTGGTGGTAACTTCGGCGGTCGAGAGCTCGAACGCCTCGCCCGGATCCATCGTGATGATGTCATCGATGGCGAAACCCTCGACCAGCGTATCCTTGGGCGTCTCGGCGAAGGCGGCGGGTGCTGCCATCATCAGCAGCGAAAGTGCCGCTCCCGCGGAAAGCAGTCGGAAATTGCGGCTGAGCTTGGTGATCATCATGGTCCGTTCCCCTTGTTTTTTGATTGGATACGAAAGGCTTAGGCACGGTCTTCCCGCCAAGCCTTTGCCAGAATGCGAAGCCAGTTTTCACGGGCGAGTTTGGTCAGGTCAGCCTCAGCATAACCAACCTCCCTGAGAGCGGCAATCAGCTTCTGATTGCCCGCTGCATCGCCGATTTCCTCAGGAATAGTGGCGCCGTCGAAGTCCGATCCGAGGCCCACGCAGTCGATGCCGATGCGGTTCACCAGATAGTCGATGTGGCGGATCATGTCGGCAAGCGGCGTATCGCCGTCCGAACGCCCATCGGGACGCAGCATGGCGGTGGCATAGTTGATGCCGACGAGCCCGCGGCTTTCGCGGATTGCATCGAGCTGCCTGTCCGTCAGATTGCGCGCGACCGGCGTCAGCGCATGGGCGTTGGAATGGCTGGCGACCAGCGGCTGGTCCGTCGTCTTCGCTATGTCCCAGAACCCCTTCTCGGTGATATGGGCAAGATCAATCAGGATACCGAGGCGATTGCATTCCCTCACCAAAGCGAAACCGGCGTCGGTCAGGCCGGGTGCCGTGTCCGGCGACATCGGAAAGGCGAAGGGCACGCCGTAGCCGAAGACATTGTGCCGGCTCCAGACTGGCCCGAGCGACCGCAGCCCCGCCGCATAAAACACTTCAAGCGCCGAAAGATCGGCGCCGATCGCCTCGCAGCCTTCCATGTGTAGGACGGCGGCGAAAATATCGTCGACCATGGCGCCGCGGATATCCTTCACCGTCCGGCAGAGCCGCCAAGCACCCGCCTGGTCGAGCCGCAGCGCGATCGCCGCCATTTCATTGGCAATGGCAAGGGAAGGCAGCGGATCAAGAGGGGCCGCCATCGGCGTGATGTAACGGCCATCGGCATCAGGATCGGCGAAGACGAGATCGCCCGAGGGAATATAGATGGCGCAGAGACCGCCCGAAAGTCCGCCCTTTTTGGCCCGGTGCGCATCGATATGGCCGACGGTCGTGCCGTCTGCGAATTCCGCAATCGGGTCGCTACCGTCTTTTGAATGTGTCCAAAGTCGAAGGAGAACGTCGTTGTGACCGTCAAATACGAATTGCATCTATCTTCCTGCGCTGCCCGATCGGGCGAGAATGAAGACCAGAATAGAAAAGCTGACGGAATTCGCCACCTCTTTTTTATAAATTCCGTCTTCACGCGCCAAAAACGGAACGGGGGCCGAAGCCCCCGCAAAAACCATCGGATCGCATCATCTGAGATCAGTGCTTGCGGCGCTTCTTCTGTCTGTAGACGTCGATGACCACAGCCGCGACGATGATCAGACCCTTGACGATCTCCTGGTAATAGGCGTCGATCCTGAGGAAGGTGAAGCCGGAGGTCATGACGCCGAGGATGATGGTGCCGATGACCGTGCCGGTGATGCGCCCGACGCCGCCGGTGAGCGAGGTGCCGCCGATGACGGTCGCGGCGATCGCATCGAGTTCATAGCCGACGCCCATGCTTGCCTGTGCGGTTTCCGCGCGTGCCGCCGTGACGATACCGGCAAGGCCGGCAAGCAATCCGGCGATCACATAGACCTTGACGAGATGCGCCTCGATATTGATGCCGGAAACGCGCGCCGCCTGCGGGTTGGCGCCGATGGCATAGGTGAACTTTCCATAGCGGGTGTAGCGCAGCGCGATGTGAAAGATCAGCGCAACGACCAGGAAGACGACGACCGGCCAGGCTTTGGTTCCGATGAAGTGAAACTGCTCGGTGATCCCGGAAACCGGCTGTCCCTTCGTATACCACTTCGCGACACCGCGGGCCGAAACGAACATGCCGAGCGTTGCGATGAACGGCGGGATTTTCGTGTAGGCGATAAGCGCGCCGTTCGCGAGACCCGCCGCCGCCCCGATCAGCAGGCCGACCATGATCGGCACGAAAGCCGGCAAGTCGGTCAGCGAAGGAAAGACCGCCCGTCCCCAGGTCGACGACTGGGCGAAGCTTGTTGCGATCATCGCCGTCATACCGACGACCGAGCCCGACGAAAGGTCGATGCCACCGGTGATGATGACCTGCGTGACGCCGACGGCGATGATGCCGATGACCGAGACCTGCAGGATCATGATCGTCAGACGCTGCGAATTCATCAGGAAGCTCTGGCCGATGAACATCCAGCCGAGCACCTCGTAGATGAGCGCGATGCCGACCAGCACCAGGAAAATGCTGAGCTCGGTCGGTAAACGCCGCCGCCTTTGCCGGGTTGCGAGCGGAGCTGCGCCCTCTGCTGCCTTGGTACTCATGTCAAACCTCCCTTGGGCGATCGCGGGCGGCGCATCACTGCGCAGCCAGCTCCATCACCTTGATCTGCGTTGCTTCATCGCGATTGAGGAACCCGGTCACGCGCCCCTCATGCATGACCATAATGCGGTCGCTCATCCCGAGAACCTCAGGCATCTCGGACGAAATCATGATGACTGCGACGCCGTTTCGCGCCATCTCGGTGACCAGCCGGTGGATTTCCGCCTTGGCGCCGACATCGATGCCACGCGTCGGCTCGTCGAGAATGAGGATCCGCGGATTGGTCAGCAGCCAGCGCCCGATCAGCACCTTCTGCTGATTGCCGCCCGAAAGATTTTCCACCCGCTCGTAAAGGTTAGGCGTTTTCACCCGGAGTTTTTTTGCCATGTCTTCGCAGGTCGCCTCGATGGCGCCCTGCTGCACGAAGCCGCCCTTGACGTATCTGTCCTGGAGCACGGCGATCTGCATGTTCTCGAGAATATCGAGGATCAGCAGACAGCCGGTGTCCTTGCGGTCTTCGGTGAGGAACGCCATCTGGTGACGGATGGCCTCGGTCGGCGAAGAAATCGTCACCGGCTTGCCGTAGAGTTCGATCGAGCCGGAGCTTGCCGGCGTCACGCCGAACAGCGTTTCGGCGACATTCGACCGCCCGGAGCCGACAAGGCCGGCCACTCCGAGAATCTCGCCCGCCCTCACCTCGAAGGAGACGTTTTTAAAGACGCCGTTGAGGCAGAGATCCTTGACGGAGAGCATGACCTCGCCGATCGGCACCTCTTCTTTCGGAAACATCTGGGTGATCTCGCGCCCGACCATCATCCGGATGATGTCGTCGCGGGTCACTTCGGTTGAGGCATGCGTGCCGATATATCGGCCGTCGCGAAAGACCGAGAACTCGTCGGCGATCTCGAAAAGCTCGTTCATCTTGTGGGTGATGTAGACGATGCCGATGCCCTGAGATCTGAGATCGCGGATAATGCGGAAAAGATGCTCGACCTCGCGCTCGGTCAGCGCCGAAGTCGGCTCGTCCATGATCAGCACGTCGGAATTATAGGAAACCGCCTTGGCGATCTCGACCATCTGCCGGTTGGCAACCGACAGGTACCGGACCTCGATATCGGGATCGATTGATATATTGAGCCGGGCAAACAGCTCTTCGGTCATGCGATGCATGACGCCGTGATCGACGAAACCGAAGCGGTTCTTCGGTTCGCGGCGAATCCAGATATTTTCTGCGACCGTCATGAACGGCATCAGGTTCAGTTCCTGATGGATCATGGCAATGCCATTCTCCAGCGCGTCGAGCGGAGATTTCAGCTGGATCTCGACCCCCTTCAGCCGGATATCGCCTTTGTCGGGTATGTAGATGCCGGCGAGGATCTTCATCAGCGTCGATTTTCCGGCGCCGTTTTCGCCCATCAGCGCATGCACGGAAGCGCGCTTCAGCCGGAATTGCACGTCGTCGAGGGCGACGACACCCGGAAATTCCTTGCGAACGCCCTCGGCGCTCAACAGATATTCCGCATTCGGGACTGCGCCGCTCGCACGCACGGCGGCCATGGTTGTCGGGCTGACGGCCATATCATCTCCTCCGGATACGGACAGGCGAAAAGGATGCGGGCAAAGCCCCGCATCCTGTTTGCGTTCGCCTCAGTTCTTGGCGACGAAGTCCTTGACGTTGGCAGGGGTGACGAGCTGGAAGGGAATGTAAACCTTCTTCTCGACCTTTTCGCCCTTGGCAATCTTCAGGGCTGCATCGAGCGAGCCCTTGCCCTGGCCGGCGGCATCCTGGAATACCGTGACGTCGAGATCGCCTGCCTGCATGGCGGCAAGCGCATCCTGCGTGGCGTCGACACCGCCGACGACGACCTTGGTCATATCCTTGCCGGCGGCCTTCAGCGCCTGGATCGCGCCAATTGCCATTTCGTCGTTGTTGGAAATCACTGCGTCGAATTCGATGCCGCTGGAGAGCCAGTTGGCCATCAGGTCGGCGCCCTCGGTGCGGTTCCAGTTGGCCGTCTGCTCCTCGACGATCTCAAGTCCCTTGCATTCATCCGTTCTGACAACGTCATGGACGTCCTGGGTGCGCATGCGCGCAGCCTGGTTGGAAAGCTCGCCCATGATCACGACGGCCTTGCCCTTGCCGCCGAGAATGCGGCAGACTTCCTTGGTTTCCAGCGTGCCGGATTCCTGCTCGTTGGATGCGACGAAAGCCTGCTTCTCCGGCAGCGTGTCGACATTGACTGGCTGACGGTTGACGTAAACCAGCGGAATGCCGGCATCGGCGGCGAGCTTGGACATTGCCGTGGTCGCGTCGGTATCGACGGGGTTGACGATGATTGCATCGACCTTCGAGGCGATGAAATTCTGGATCTGGCTCTGCTGCTTGGAAACGTCGTTCTGTGCGTCTTCGACCTGCAGCGTCACGCCGCTCAGCGTCTTCGCATAATCGGTCATGCCGTTGCGCAAAACCGTCAGGAAATTGTCGTCGAATTTCGCCATCGAAACGCCGACGGTTTCCGCGTGGACCGCCGTCGACATGACGAGCGCCATCGCAGTGCCCAGGATAAACTTTTTCATTTCACTTCCCTCCACAAAGCGGTGCCCGGCTGCACCCTCCTCACGCCGGAGCTCCAGGCATTGCCTTGAAGCCGAAATTCCCCGCGCCGCTCTCCCGCAGCGCTCCGAAAACGGAACAAACAAACCGTGAAATCCGCTCTTCGGAATATTCATTCCATTTTCCATGAACAACGTCAAGCCTCTTTAGCGGCAGGCCTGGAGTCCCCCGCATTGTGAAACACGAAGAGAGCATCCATCTATGGCAGGGTCGAAGACAGGCTCGGGGCCGCAGGCGCCTTCGATCTCTCGCCGCGGCCAGATTATTTGAAGATTTTGGAGACAGGACCAATGTCCATTTCGATGTATCGCCTCACCGTTCCGATGTTTCAGCGCGGCCTCGCCAGCCTGAAAACCTATCTCGACAAGGCCGAAGCCTATGCCAAGGAAAAGAATATCGACCCAACCATATTGGTTGCAGCTCGCCTCGCGCCCGACATGCTGCCGCTTTCCGGCCAGTATCAACGCGCCAGCGACAGCGCCAAATTCACCCTCGCCCGCCTGACCGCGACCGACGCTCCGAAGTTCGAGGACAACGAAAAGACGTTCGACGAGCTGCGCGAGCGCCTGGCAAAGACCGACGCCTATCTCGCCAGCTTCTCGCAAGAAGCGCTGGAGGGCACCGAAAGCCGTGAGATCACCCTGCCGGGCAAGAGCGGCATCGTGCTCCCGGGTAACGAATATGTCACCACCTTCGCCCTGCCGAACTTCTATTTCCACGTCACGACGGCCCACGCCATCCTGCGCAACCAGGGTGCGCCGATCGGCAAGCGCGATTATCTCGGCTAAACAACAAGCGGTTCCACGCACGGTTTGCGTCCGGAATGGCATGAAGACAAAGCTCTATCAGGGCCGGCGCGTCACCGGCCCTTTTTCCGTCAGCTCGGTATAGGCGAGCGTCTGATCGAGATGCCGCGCCCGGAGCGACAGCAGCCTTTCGGCATACTCGAGCCGTATCGCCGCATAGGCCGGATCCGCCGCGACATTGTCGAGCTCCATCGGATCGTCGCTGAGATTGAAGAGCAGCGGCGGCAAGCCGGCAAAATGCACATATTTGAACCGCGCATCGCGGATTACTGCGAGATTGCATTGATTGGATTTCAGCCCGAAATGCCGCTCCGCCTCGCCCGCGGCGATATCGCGGAAATCGAATTCCCAGAATGCCGCGTCCCGCCAGCCCTGCCCGCTCCCGCCGTCGACAAACGGCATCAGCGACCGGCCGTCGAGGCCGTTCTTCGCGTCGATGCCGAGCTTTTGGCAAAGGGTCGGAAAAATATCCGCGGCACTGGTGAATTCGTCGGCGACCCGGCCCGCTGCACCGCTTGCGGGATCGCGAATGACAAGCGGAATTTGGTAGCTGCCGTCGAAAAAGCCGCCCTTCCCGAGCGTCCAGTGATCACCCGCCATCTCGGCATGGTCGGAGGTGAAGACGATAAGCGTATCGTCCCAGGCGCCCGCATCCTTCAGCGCCTGCCAGATCCGGCCGAGCTGCGCATCGACCTCTGATATCATGCCGTAATAGATCGCCCGGATCGCGGCGAAATCCTCGCCGCTCCAGCCGCTGAGCAGCCCCGTTGCTCCGCGGATAAAATTGCCTTTGTCAGAACTCCGCATGGCATAAGCGAGATAGGGATGAGCGTCCTGTTCCGCCTCGCGGTTTTCCGCACGCGCAAAGGCCGGCCCCTCGCCCGGCTTGAACATCCGGTTGAACGGCTCCGGCACGGAAAAGGGCGGATGCGGCCGCAAGAACGAGACATGCGCGAACCACGGCCGATCCTGTTCGCCGAGCCAGCGAACAAACTCGCCGGCCAGGAAGGCCGTCTGGGTCTCGTCGCTGGAATAGGCCGGCGCCGCGTCGGAAATGTCGCCGGCCCGCGCGCCGACGGGAATGTGGATGTCGCGGCTGACGGCGTCCTGATGCCCACGCGACCTCAGCCAGGAGAGCCACTGCCTTTCATGCTCCGGCAGCAGCTGGCGTGAGGTAAAGCCCGGCAACACGCCTTCATAGGTCGTCAGATGCGGATCGCTTGCATCCATCCCGCGCGGATCGGGCGCCGTGTCCGTATAGCCGAACAGCGTCGGGTCGTATCCCGCCCGCCGGGCGGCCAGCGCCAGATTGTCGAAGCGGGCATCGAGCGGCGAACCATTGCGGCAGACGCGATGGTTCATCTGGTAGAGGCCGGTATAGAGCGTGGCCCGGGCCGGCGAGCAGGGCGCTGCCCCGGCATAGTGCCGCCGGAAGAGCGTGCCTTCGCGTGCCAGCGCATCGACATTGGGCGTTTTCACGCAAGGGTGACCGACGGCCGACAGGCAATCGCCGCGCCACTGGTCCGCGGTGATCAGCAGGATGTTCGGCCGGCGAACCTTCTCAATTCTGGGCTCAATGCTGGTTGGTTTTTGCATGCCAGTTCCAGGCGGAGCGGATGATCTGACTGAGATCATACTGCGGCACCCAACCGAGCACGTCGCGCGCCTTGTCGTTGTTGGCGACCAGCGTATGCGAATCGCCTTCGCGCCGGCCGATATACTCGACAGGGAAAGGCCTGTTCGACACGTCCTCGATCGCGCCGAGCAATTCCCTGACCGTCGTTCCGGTGCCGGTGCCGAGGTTGAGCGCAACGGATTGGCCGCCCTTCAGCAAATATTCGACGGCGCGCACATGCGCATCGGCAAGATCCAGCACGTGGATATAGTCGCGCACGCAGGTGCCGTCGCGGGTCTCGTAATCGCTGCCGAACACCTTGAAGCCCTGGCGGCGGCCAAGTGCCGCGTCGATCGCCAGCGGTATCGCATGCGTCTCAGGCTGGTGCCACTCGCCGATCCGGCCTTCGAAATCGGCACCGGCCGCATTGAAATAGCGCAGCACCACCGAGCGCAGGCTTCTGTATTGATCGTAGTCGGCAAGCGCCTGCTCGACGATATATTTCGTCCGCCCGTAGGGATTGATCGGCACCTGCCGGTGGGTTTCGTCGAGCGGCACGCTCTGTGGCAGACCGTAGGTCGCGCAGGTGGAGGAGAAGACGAAGGCGTTGATGCCGGCCGCCTGCGCCGCCGACAACAGCGTCAAAGTGCCGACCACATTGTTTTCGTAGAAGGAGACCGGATCTTTCACCGATTCGCCGACCTCGATCAGCGCCGCAAAATGCAGGATCGCCGCCGGCTTGTGCTTGGCCAGCACCTCATCCAGCCGGGCGCGATCGCGAATATCGCCTTCCTCGGCCGGCCCCCATTTGACGAACTCGCGGTGGCCGTTCGAAAAATTATCGAAGACGACAGGCTTATAGCCCTTGTTCGCCAGATCGAGGCACGTATGCGAGCCGATATAGCCGGCGCCGCCGACGACAAGAACCGTTTCCCCTGCCATGCACCACCCTTATTATTAGAAAAAGACGAAAGAAGCCTAGACGAGATAGACGTCAATAAAAAGAAGGAATTGCGATAAGCGTGAACGAACAATACGTCAAATGCCGAAGCCGGCGCGACCCGTGCGATTTGCGCCAGACCGGCGGCATTCAGAATTATTCGCGTGATTTGCATAAGTGCCCGATCTAAGGGGCTTGCACCGCCATGTGATGATCAACGTCCGCGGCCATCAGCCAGGGAGAGCGCGAATGAGGAAGGCATTGGTCGTTTGGGGCGGCTGGCAGGGCCATGAGCCGGAGCAATGCGCTCATATCGTCGCCGACCTGCTGCGCGAGGACGATTTTGCGATCGAGGTCACCGGCGATCTCGGCATATTCGGGTCTCCGACGCTGGCGAAGCTCGATCTGCTGGTGCCGATCATCACCGGCGAAACGCTCGAAAAAACCCATGCGAGCGCCTTGGTCGAGGCGGTGCGCGGCGGGCTCGGGCTTGCCGGCCATCACGGCGCGCTCGCCACATCCTTCAAGGAAAGCGCCCCTTTCCGCTATGTCTCCGGCGTCACTTGGGTCGCCCATCCCGGCAATATCATCGACTTCCGCGTTGCGGTCACCCGCCAGGACGATCCGGTCATGGAGGGCATTCCCGATTTCGACTACCGTTCGGAGCAATATTATCTGCACTATGATCCGACAGTCGAAATCCTGGCGACCACCACCTTCACCGGCGCATACGATCCGGCAGCCCGCAATGTCGTGATGCCCGTCGTCTTCAAGCGCCATTTCGGCGCCGGCCGCATCTTCTATTCCGCTCTCGGCCATGTCGCCGCCGAATTCGACCATCCCTATATGCCCCTCATCCTGCGCCGCGGCCTCGGCTGGGCCGCCCGCCAGTAGATTTGGGAAGGGTCGCGCGTCACGGATGGTGACGGGCGATGTCAACCAAGTCCACGCCTTGAGGGTGGCCGATCTCGGCAACGCTTTCGGTATTCCTCGATGCCGGCTTCATTGAAGTGGCAAGACGTCTGACCGATCGTCCGCCTGGAATGCCGCTGAATATTTCGGCAACCCGGGAAATTGTAATACGGCCTAACGGACCGCTTTCAGCTGCCGATCGTTGTCGACGGCGGGATCCGCCTCGTCAAAGATCCGCATCAGCCGCCCAGCTGCCTTCAGCTTCTCGATGAGATCGTTTCCATCCGGCGAGGCCTTCGTCAGCTCCAGCTGCTCGAACTCCCTCAGCGCCTGCGCCCAATGACTTTCCCCACGCCCATCCGGCCTGCCTTCTGCTTCCCACAATGAATAAGCGCGCTGGCTGACCCAGGCGTCTCTATTATGACTCATGATTAACCCCAGCGGAAAATTTGGAAGCAATATTCGACAGCCAACAAGGTGCCAAAACCGGCTTTAGGAGTCGTTACGAGGCAGCGTTAGTTTTTAGATAATACCTAGGTACCAAGGGATTATCCCCTTGCACACACTTCCAGACCTTGGCCTCGCATCGCCTCCGGGATAGGGTCATCGCAGAAACGACAGCGATGACCGATGGCAGCCAAGACAACACTCAATGCGAAGAATCTCGAACCTCTCGGCGCGCAGCGCCTTGCCGAACTGCTGATCGAAATCAGTACGGGCAGCGCCGCCCACAAGCGACGGCTTCGAATGGAGCTTGCCGGCAATCACGGCAGCGTCGAGATCGCACGGGAGGTGCGAAAGCGGCTTGCCAGCATTGCCCGGGCTCGCACCTTCATCAACTGGCACAAAGTGAAGGCGCTGAAGAGCGACTTGGAAACCCAGCGCAAGACGATCACGGAGAGCGTTGCCGCCGATAATCCCGAGGAGGCCTTCGAGCTGATCTGGCAGTTCCTCGCCCTGGCGGATTCGATTTTCGAGAGATCCAACGCCGGCAGCGAGTCGCTCATCCAAAGCTTTCGGCAGGCTTGCGAGGATGCCGGCGCCATCGCGGCATCCGCAAAGATCGAGATCGACGTCCTGGCCGACAAGGTGTTCAGAGCCGTGCAGGACGATGGCTACGGTCTGTACGAAAACCTGATTGCAGCGATGACGCCAGCCCTCGGTCATGATGGCCTCGATCGCTTGAAAGATCTTCTTGTCCAATGGGCCAAGGAACCGGAAGACAAACCGGCGAAGGACAAGCGCGAGGTCATCGGCTGGGGCAGCGCAGGCTCGGTTTACGAGGATGAGATCTACGCCACGAGCCGGGAATTGACGGTGCGCATTGCCCTGCAGGAGATTGCCGATGCCCAGGGGGATGTCGATGCCTACATCGCTCAGCAACCCGCGGAAACACGCAGCACGCCGATAGTAGCGGCCGAAATCGCCGATCGTCTGCTCACCGCCGGGCGGGCGAAAGAAGCGCTTGCGGTGTTGGGTGAGGTCGATACGAGAAGCTTGGCCGATATCCCGCTCGAATGGCAGCTGGCTCACATCGCGACGCTTGAGGCCCTGGGGCGCGCGGACGAGGCGCAGGCCTATCGATGGACGTGTTTCGAGCAATCGCTGCATCACCAGCATCTCAAGGCCTTCCTCAAGCGACTGCCGGATTTCGACGATCTCGAAGCCGAAGAGAAGGCATTCGTCCATGCCCAGGCTTTCCCGGATATTCACCGGGCACTGGCGTTTTTCCTGAATTGGCCGGCACCTGCCGAGGCAGCGAAACTGGTGATCAGGCGGAAGGCGGAACTGGACGGCGATCTCTATGAGCTGATGCCGCCGGCTGCCGAGGTTCTGGCGGAGAAACATCCGCTCGCAGCAACCTTCGTCTTGCGCTCCATGATCGATTTCACTCTCGATAGCGGCCGGTCCAGCCGCTATAAATACGCGGCGAGGCATCTTGCCGACTGCGCATCCTTTGCCCCTCATATCGACGACTTCGGCAACGCCAAATCCCATGACGCCTATGTCACAGACCTGAAGCGTCGGCACGGCAAGAAGCATGGCTTCTGGAGCCTGCTGACCTAAGTCGCTCGGGATAGCTTATCTTTCGGAGAGGAATTCCATGACAGGCGCCCAATGGCAGGCCGACCCGCTCACCTGGGGAACCGGACCGCGTATCTTCGAAATCTTCCTGGAGCCGACCTGCCCCTATTCGGTCAGAGCCTTCAACAAGCTCGATGCGCTGCTCAGCCAGGCTGGCGAAGACAAGATCACCGTCAAGATCCGCCTGCAGTCGCAGCCGTGGCACATGTATTCCGGCGTCCTCGTCCGCTGCATCATCGCCGCCTCGACGCTGGAAGGCGGCAAAGACACCGCCAGGAAGGTGATGGCCGCCATCGCCGCGCATCGCGAGGAATTCGAATTCGAGCGTCATGCCGGCGGCGCGAATGGACGTGACACCGAACCAGATCATCGAGCGCCTGGAAGGCTACAGCGGCATCAAGCTGAAGGACGCCTTCGCAATCCCGAATCTCGACCGGGAGATCAAATGGCACTGCAAATACGCCCGGCAAAACGGCATCCACGTCTCGCCGACCTTCACGATCGACGGGCTGGTGCAGGCAGATATGAGCAGCGGCGATGAGGTTGGAGCCTGGGTGAAGAAGGTGCTGGGCCAGTGACACCAGCTATGCCGACGTTCAAAAATTGCTGGCGTTGACGCCCGGGAGCTTATGGCGGAGAGGGTGGGATTTGAACCCACGATACCCTTGCAGGTATGCCGCATTTCGAGTGCGGTGCATTCGACCACTCTGCCACCTCTCCGCGGTCTGGTCGGCGCTTGTTCGGCGCGGGCGTTCTCATAACGGGCCTATGACAGGTTGGCAAGCCGAAAAGTCGAAGCATTCCATCCTTTTGCCTTGACACCTTTTTGTCACTCGCGTATCTCGGCTGCGCACTAGGTTCGGAGTAATCCGTGCCTCGGCCGTCCCGCGCTCGCGCGGGGCTTCACCGGCAGGACGAATTCGAGGATTAGCCTCTGAAATCCCTGCTTAACTTCGACTGATAAAAAGACGGCCACCCTGCTGAAGCAGCGGGGAGAGCTGGAACGAACATGAAAGGATAAAAAATGTTCGCAGTCATCAAGACCGGCGGTAAACAGTACCGTGTGGCAGCCAACGACGTGCTGACCATCGAAAAGCTGGAAGCCACCGCTGGCGATTCCATTGAATTCACCGAAGTGCTCGTGATCGGCGAAGGCGCCGACGCTGCGATCGGTGCGCCCTTCGTAACCGGCGCCTCTGTCAAGGCAGAAGTCGTCGAACAGAACCGCGGCAAGAAGGTCATCGCCTTCAAGAAGCGCCGTCGTCAGAATTCGAAGCGTTCGCGCGGCCATCGTCAGCATCACACGGTCGTCCGTATCACGGACATCGTGGCTGCCAAGTAAGATCAACGGGACAGGGTTTAAAGGAGAACTCCAATGGCACACAAAAAAGCTGGCGGTTCATCGCGCAACGGTCGCGATTCTCAGTCCAAGCGCCTTGGCGTGAAGAAGTTCGGCGGCGAAGCCGTCATCGCAGGCAATATCATCGTGCGTCAGCGCGGTACTGAGTGGCATCCGGGTTCCAACGTCGGCCTCGGCAAGGATCACACGATTTTTGCGCTTACCGCCGGCAATGTGAACTACCGAACCAAGGCCAACGGTCGCGTCTACGTGTCTGTCATGCCGAAAGCGGAAGCAGCGGAATAAGCCGGTAGCGCTCAAAAACAGCCGGCGTCTCATCGACCCGGCTGTCCGTATCAGGTTCAGTCTAGAAAACAGGGGAGATGGGGCGCCATCTCCCCTTTTTCTTTGTCCAAACAGGAGGACTGAACCATGCAAGGCGAATTGTTAAGGGTAGACCAATCACGGTCGCCCCGGGAAGACCAGGTGTCTTCCGAAGAACGGCTGAGGCCGGAACGGTTAAGGACCGATTGCCCTGTCTTGTTATCGGAAAGGCTCGTCATGCGCGCGCCCCACGAAGAAGACATCGACGCCCTTGCCCATCTCGCCAACAACGCCAAAGTCGCCACCATGGTATCGCGTATGCCGCACCCCTATACCGCCGATGATGCTGCTGACTTCGTGCGTCGCACGAAAAATGGCGAAATTGGCAAGTGCGTCTATGCGATCACCAAAGCCGAAAACGGCGCCTTCGTCGGCTGCTGCGGCGTCGAGCCGCATGCCGACGGCAGAACCGTCGAGATTGGTTACTGGCTGGGCGAGCCCTATTGGAACAAGGGTTATACGACCGAGGCCTGCCATGCCCTGGTCGATATGGTGTTCAGGACCCGTCAGGACGTCGATCAGATCGACGCCCGTTGCCGGGTGATGAACGTCGCCTCGCGCCGCGTCATTCAGAAGTGCGGCTTCCAGTTCCAGGGTTCGGGGCTCGCCGCCTCGCTGGCGCTCGGCAGCAACGTGCCTGTGGAATGGTACAGGCTCGACCGCAAGACCTGGATGTCCCTCAGAAGCTGGGGGAACATCGCATGAGCACGACCGCGCTGCAAAGGCCGGAGACCAAGCCGATGATGCCAGGCCCCGCGCCTGTCATCTCGACCGCCCGGCTGACGCTCCGCCCTCACAGGCTGAGCGATGCGCCATCGATTGCGGAATCGCTGTCCGATTTCGCCGTCACGCGCATGCTGTCCCGCGTACCCGCGCCGTTCGACCGGCAGGATGCGCTGGATTGGCTGGTCCCGGTCACATCAGGCGCCCTGCCGGACTGGCCGCTGGCGATCACCGGCAAGGACGATGTCCATATCGGTAACGTCGCCATCGAGCTGCGGCATGGCCGCTGGCACCTCGGTTACTGGCTGAACCGCTACTACTGGCGGCGCGGTTATATGAGCGAGGCGGTGGCGGCGATCATCGAGCGCTTTTCGCGCCGCATGCCGGAGACGCCGATCCATTCAGGCGTCTTCTCCGACAACCCGGCTTCGCTGCGCTTGCAGGAGAAGCTCGGTTTCCGCATGACGGGTTGCGGCGAAATCTATTGTTTCGCCCGCAACACCATGGTCTCGCACATCGAAACCGTGCTGCAGCCGGGCATGCTGCAGCCGCGCAAGGTGGCTTAATCAAAAAGGAGATGTCGCCGCCCCGCGGCGGCGTCTCCGTCAATTGCCGATCTCGACCCATAGCGGGAAATGATCGGAGCCAACGGATTGCGTATCGATCCGGGCGGATTTCAACCGGCCCTCGAGGCCGCAACTGACGAAGCAATAATCGAGATGCATGCGTTCGCCGTGATCCTCGGGATTCATCCAGCTGTAGCTCTCCGGGCGGTAGGCCTTGAGCGCCGCAAAGGCGTCGACCGGCGTGCCGATCCTGGCGATACGGCCGTAATATCCGCCGACGGCGCCGGCAAAGGCGCAATATTCCGGCGATTCCGGCTCCATGTTGAAATCGCCCATGATGACGTAATCCTCCGGCAGCGGCGGCTCCGGCAGATCGAATTCGCCGCCCCCGGTCAGCGATCCACCCTCCTGAACGAAAGCGTTGATACGGGCGTTCAGGAATTGCAGTTGGGCGATGCGCTCGTCTGGAGAGACGTGGTCGAGATGGACGGAATAGACGCGGATCGCCCCGCCGGGTGCCGCGATCACCGCCTCGGTTGCGCCGCGCTGCAGGTTGATCTTGCCGACCGTCCGGCTGCGCGGCAGAAGCAGCGTTCGGGTCGAAAGGATCGGCCAGCGCGACAAAACCATGTTGCCGAACTGGAAGCGCGTGCCCGGCACCCGCTGGCGCCTGCCTTCATCAACCTCGACAAACATGTCGCAGGCCGGTCCATACACCCAGAAATGGTCGGGAAACACGGCTGCAATGTCGGCCACCGCGTCGGCAAAACCGTTGCGCGAGAAGCCGCGGGTCACCTCCTGCAGCGCAATGACATCGGCGCCCTCAAGGCTCCGGGCAATGCGCGTGAGATCGTACCTGCCGTCGAGACCAAAGCCGTACTGTATGTTATAGCTCGCAAAATTCACGATAATCTTTGACCTCCGTCGGAACCGCCTATATCGAATGGGCCAAGACGGGCCGTCCAACTGCCACCGGATACTGGAAGTAAAATGAAATTTCTCGACGAAGCAAAGGTCTATATTCGATCCGGAGACGGCGGCGGGGGCAGTGTTTCCTTCCGGCGCGAGAAATTCATCGAGTTCGGCGGCCCGGATGGCGGCGATGGCGGACGTGGCGGCGATGTCTGGGTCGAGACCGTCAACGGCCTCAACACGCTGATCGATTTCCGCTTTCAGCAGCATTTCAAGGCGACGATCGGTACCCATGGCATGGGCAGAAACCGCACCGGCGCCAATGGCAGCGACGTGACGCTGAAGGTTCCCGTGGGAACCCAGATCTTCGAGGAAGATCGGGAAACGCTGATCTGCGATCTCACCGTCGAAGGCCAGCGTTATTGCCTCGCCCATGGCGGCAATGGCGGCTTCGGAAACGCTCATTTCAAGACCTCGACCAACCAGGCGCCGGATTGGGCCAATCCCGGCCTGCCCGGCGAGGAAAAGACCCTCTGGCTGCGGCTGAAGCTGATTGCCGATGCCGGCCTCGTCGGCATGCCAAATGCCGGCAAGTCGACCTTCCTTGCATCCGTCACTCGCGCCAGGCCGAAGATCGCCAACTACCCCTTCACCACGCTGCATCCCAATCTCGGCGTCGCCACCATCGACGAACGGGAATTCATTCTGGCCGACATTCCGGGCCTGATCGAAGGCGCCCATGAGGGTGTCGGCATCGGCGACCGGTTCCTCGGCCATGTCGAGCGCACCCGCGTGCTGCTGCACCTCGTCTCCGCCCAGGAGGAAAAGGTCGGCAAGGCGTATAAGACGGTGAAGCACGAGCTCGAAGCCTATGGCAACGAGTTGACGGACAAGCCGGAGATCGTGGCGCTGTCGCAGATCGACGTGCTCGACGAGGCCGAACTGAAGAAGAAGACCAAGGAATTGGCCAAGGCCTGCGGCAAGACGCCGTTCCAGATTTCGGCCGTCACCGGCAAGGGCATGACCGAGGTGCTGCGCGCGCTGCGCGACATCATCGTCGAGGAAAATGCCGAGGAAAAGCCGGCCAAGGTGCTGAAGCAGCGCCATCGCGACATTGTTGTCACCGATGAGGCTGAGGACGTTGGCGAGGATGGAGCCGATGACCAGCCGTAAGCCGCTTGGCCGCTATCGCCGCGTCGTCATCAAGATCGGCTCGGCCCTGCTCGTCGACCGAAAGGCCGGGCTGAAGAAGGCCTGGCTCGACGCCATGTGCGCCGATATCTCAGGCCTGAAGGCCAAAGGCATCGATGTGCTCGTCGTGTCATCAGGCGCAATCGCGCTCGGCCGCTCGGTGCTCGACCTGCCCTCGGGTGCGCTGAAACTGGAGGAAAGCCAGGCCGCTGCCGCCGTCGGCCAGATCGCCTTGGCGCGCGCCTGGTCGGAGAGCCTGTCGCGCGGCGAGATCGTCGCCGGCCAGATCCTGCTGACGCTTGGCGATACCGAGGAGCGCCGCCGCTATCTCAATGCGCGGGCTACCATCAATCAGCTTCTGAAAATCGGCGCCGTGCCGATCATCAACGAAAACGACACGGTCGCCACCAGCGAAATCCGCTATGGCGACAACGACCGCCTGGCCGCCCGCGTCGCGACGATGACCGGCGCCGACCTGCTCATCCTTCTTTCCGATATTGACGGCCTCTATACCGCGCCGCCGCATCTCGACCCGAACGCCACCTTCCTGGAGACGATTTCCGAAATCACCCCGGAGATCGAGGCGATGGCCGGCGGCGCAGCCTCCGAGCTCTCGCGTGGCGGCATGCGCACCAAGATCGATGCCGGCAAGATAGCGACGACATCGGGCTGCGCCATGATCATCGCCTCCGGCAAGACCGACAGCCCGCTGTCGGCGATCGAAAACGGCGCGCGTTCCTCCTGGTTCGCGCCGTCCGGCACACCGGTGACCGCCCGCAAGACCTGGATCGCCGGACAGCTGCAGCCGGCCGGCGAACTGCATGTCGATGACGGCGCCGTCACCGCACTCGGGGCCGGCAAGAGCCTGCTTCCCGCCGGCGTGCGCAGCGTTACCGGCCTGTTCAGCCGCGGCGATCCGGTGGCGATCATCGGCCCCGCCGGCCGCGAGATCGCCCGCGGCCTGGTCAGCTACGATGCCGAGGACGCCCGCCGGATTGCCGGCCGCAAGTCGGCGGAGATCGAGGCCATTCTCGGTTATCCCGGCCGCGCGGCCATGGTCCATCGTGACGACATGGTGATGACCGCACAGGTCGGTTCGAAATCGGAAAGGCAGAAGAAGGACGCGAGCTATGCTTGATACCGTTGCGCCAAGCCCTGACATTGACGCGCTGATGAATGACATCGGCCGCAAGGCAAAGGCTGCCGCACGACCGCTGAGCTTTGCGTCCGCCGAGGCGAAGAACAGGGCGCTGAACGCCATGGCCGATGCAATCCTGGCCAACAAGGCTGAGATTCTTGCCGAGAACGTCAAGGATTTGCAGGACATCGAAGGCACCGAGACGCTTGCCTCCTTCGTCGACCGGCTGACGCTGAACAACAAACGCGTCGCCGAGATGGCCGAGGGGCTCCGCGCCATCGCCGCCCTTGCCGACCCGGTCGGCGAAGTCATCGCCGCCTGGGACCGGCCGAACGGCCTGCAGATCGAGCGCGTCCGCACGCCGCTCGGCGTCATCGGCGTCATCTTCGAAAGCCGGCCGAACGTCACGGCTGATGCCGGCGCCCTCTGCCTCAAGGCGGGCAATTCAGTCATCCTGCGCTGTGGCTCGGATTCGCGCCGTTCATCGCAGGCGATCCATGCCTGCCTTGTCGAAGGTCTGAAGGCGGCAGGACTTCCAGAGCATGCTATCCAACTCGTCCCGGTCACCGACCGCGCCGCCGTCGGCGCCATGTTGCGCGGTTTGGACGGGGCAATCGACGTCATCGTGCCGCGCGGCGGCAAGAGCCTGGTCGCCCGCGTGCAGAACGAGGCCCGGGTGCCGGTTTTTGCCCATCTCGAAGGCCTCTGCCATATCTATGTCGATGGCTCGGCCGATATCGAGATGGCGAAGAAGATCGTCGTCAATGCCAAGATGCGCCGCACCGGTATCTGCGGCGCGGCCGAAACCCTGCTCGTCGACGGTGCGGCGATCGGCACGCACCTGACGCCGCTGCTCGAGGTTCTCATCGATGCCGGCTGCGAGGTCCGCGCTTCGCCAACCGTGCTGAAGGTCGCCCCCGGCCTGAAGCCCGCAACGGAAGAGGACTGGTCGACCGAATATCTCGACGCGATCATTTCGGTCGCCGTCGTCGACGGCATATCGGGCGCGATCGCCCATATCCAGACCTATTCCTCGAACCACACCGAGGCGGTGATCGCCGAGGATCCCCACGTCGTCGCGCGTTTCTTCACCGAAGTCGATTCGGCGATCCTGCTGCACAATGCCTCGACCCAGTTTGCCGATGGCGGCGAGTTCGGCATGGGTGCGGAGATCGGCATTGCCACCGGCAAGATGCACGCTCGCGGCCCCGTCGGTGTCGAACAGCTCACCTCCTTCAAATATCGGGTGCACGGCGCCGGACAGACGCGGCCCTGACGTGACGGCGGAGAGTTTGGACCGGCATTATCTCCGCATGCCGCACAGCGAGCGCGGCATGGTCGTCGGTCTGTTCGGCGGTTCGTTCAATCCGCCGCACCAGGGCCACGCACTCGTCGCCGAGATCGCCATCAAGCGGCTCGGCCTCGACCAGCTCTGGTGGATGGTTACCCCCGGAAATCCGCTGAAGAGCCGCAACCAGCTGGCACCGCTTACCGAGCGTATTGCCGAAAGTGAACGTGTTGCCGCCGATCCGCGCGTCAAGGTCACCGCCTTCGAACAGACACTCGGCGTCAGCTACACCGCCAATACGCTCGCCCGCGTCAAGGCCCGCAATCCGCATGTGCATTTCATCTGGGTCATGGGCGCCGACGGCCTGCAGACCTTTCACAAATGGCAGAAATGGCAGGAAATTGTCCGCACCTTCCCGATCGCCGTGATCGACCGGCCGGGCGCGACGCTCTCCTACCTCTCCTCGAAAATGACGCGGACCTTCGATTTCGCCCGTGTCGACGAAGATGATGCCCGTATTCTCTGGAAGAAGCAGGCCCCGGCCTGGACCTTCATCCACGGGCCGCGCTCCGGCCTGAGCTCGACGGCAATCCGCAACGGCTCGTCGCACGGCCAAGCCGAATAAATTTCAAGGAAGGTTCGAAAACGAGAAAGCCCGACGGGGGAGGATCCGTCGGGCTTATAAACTCGATCGACAACTGGGAGGAGGAGTGTTGTCGACCTATCGAGCGGCTATGGGAGGAGGAGGTCGCCGCTTCGATGCTCGTGTTTTATCATATTCCGCACGAAGGTGAATATCGATTGGTGCATTGCAGCAATGCACCAACTGCAATCCTGTCCGAATAGGCCGCTTTGGCGCTGCCGTTTTTATCGGCGGAATCAACGGAGCATGGTTCTGCCGCCGGAGAATTCTTGAAGTTTACAAAAGTGCAGCCTGGATATTCCGGCTCTATAGATCCCATTTTGCGTCCAAGCCATGCACTCGCCGAATGTTTGAAGCATTGGGTTCCTACGAACGAGACGGCCGGTGCGCTATATTTTTCCGGATATATCCCTAGCCAAGGCGCGCTACCCGTTATATTCGTCGCAATATTTCGAACCTTGGAGAATGATTTATGCAAGACCGCCGCCGATGGATGAAACTGGCAACCGTCGCGCTCGCCGCGCTTTGGTTTGGCGCAGCAGCGCTTCCAGCGCCCGCCGGCGCGGCCGAAAAGCTCACCGTCTTTGCGGCGGCGAGCCTCAAGGATGCGCTCGACGCCGTCAATGCCGCCTGGACCAAGGAGAGCGGCAAGGAGGCCGTTGCCTCCTATGCGGCAAGCGGGGCGCTCGCCAAGCAGATCGAAAACGCCGCTCCCGCCGATATCTTCATCTCGGCCGACCTCGACTGGATGGACTACGTCGCCAAGAAAAACCTCATCAAGGTCGACACCCGTTCCAACCTGCTCGGCAACAGCATCGTGCTCGTTGCCGAAAAGGACAAGGCAAAATCGGTCGAGATCAAGCAGGGCTTCGATCTTGCCGGGCTCCTGGGCGACGACAAGCTTGCCATGGGTGAGCCGAAATCGGTTCCGGCCGGCAAATACGCCATGGCCGCGCTGGAAAAACTCGGCGTCTGGAAATCGGTGGAAACCAAGGTCGCCGGCGCCGAAAGCGTCCGTGCTGCTCTCGCCCTCGTCTCCCGCGGCGAAGCGCCTTACGGCATCGTCTACCAGACGGACGCCGCGGCCGATAAGGGTGTGGCCATCGTCGGCACCTTCCCGGCCGATTCGCATCCGCCGATCATCTACCCGATCGCCATACTTGCCGAGAGCAAGAATCCGGACGCAACAGCCTATCTCGACTTCCTGAAATCCGACAAGACAGCCGCCTTCTTCACGGCGCAGGGTTTTACTGTCCTGAAATGATGGGCTGAATTGATTGCGGAATCAACAGTGACAGCTTAGCGTGAAGGCTCACATAGGTTCAAAGTCGGCAACTCCTCTTTCGTCATGCTCGGGCTTGTCCCGAGCATCTGCCCGGCACAAGGCCGAGGATGACATCGGAGAAGGAGCGAGATTTGTCGTCAAACTGAGGCTCGCCTGAGCGAGCCTTCGATCTTGGAGATAGCTGCATTTGAATATATTGGGCCTGAGCAATGAGGAATGGACGGCGATCCTGCTCAGCCTGCGTGTCTCTATTGTCGCCATGCTGGCGAGCCTGCCCTTCGGCATCCTCGTCGCCCTGCTGCTTGCTCGCGGTCGCTTCTGGGGCAAGTCGGTGTTGAACGGCATCGTTCACCTGCCGCTGATCCTGCCCCCTGTCGTCACCGGTTTCCTTCTCCTCATCCTGTTCGGCCGCCGTGGTCCGATCGGCAGCCTGCTCGACCAGTATTTCGGCATCGTCTTTTCTTTCCGCTGGACGGGTGCGGCGCTCGCCTGCGCCATCATGGCCTTTCCGCTGATGGTGCGCAGCATCCGCCTGTCGATCGAGGCGGTCGACCGCAAGCTCGAAGAAGCGGCCGGAACGCTCGGCGCCGGTCCCTTCTGGGTCTTCCTGACGATCACCCTGCCGCTGACCTTGCCCGGCATCATCGCCGGCATGATCCTCTCTTTTGCCAAGGCGATGGGCGAATTCGGCGCGACCATCACCTTCGTTTCCAACATTCCTGGCGAAACCCAGACGCTGTCGGCGGCGATCTATACCTTCACCCAGGTGCCGGGCGGCGATGCCGGCGCACTGCGCCTGACGCTCGTCGCCATCGTCATTTCCATGGCCGCGCTGCTCGCCTCCGAATTCCTCGCCCGTCTCGCCGGCCAAAGGATCGACCCGGAATGACGCTGATTGTCGAGGCAAAACAGAGGCTCGGCACCTTTTCGCTCGACGCCGCCTTCACCTCCGAACGCGGCGTCACCGCGCTGTTCGGCCGCTCCGGCTCCGGCAAGACCTCGATGATCCGCATCATCGCCGGCCTCGCCCGCCCGGACGAAGGCCGCGTCGTCCTCGACGGCGAGCCCCTGACCGAAACAGCAACCGGCATCTTCGTCCCGAAACATCGCCGCCGCTTCGGTTATGTCTTCCAGGAGGCCCGGCTTTTCCCGCATCTCAGCGTTCGGGCCAATCTCGCCTATGGCCACTGGTTCGCGGCCCGAACGGCACGCGGTGAAAGCTTCGATCACATCGTCGACCTGCTCGGTATCGAGCCGCTGCTGGAACGCAGCCCCGCAAAACTTTCCGGCGGTGAGAAGCAGCGTGTCGCCATCGGCCGCGCCCTTCTCTCCGCGCCCCGCCTGCTTCTCATGGATGAGCCGCTCGCCGCCCTCGACGAGGCGCGCAAGGCCGAGATCCTGCCCTATCTGGAGCGGCTGCGCGACGAGACGGAAATCCCGATCGTCTATGTCAGCCATTCGATCGCCGAGGTGGCGCGGCTGGCAAACCAGGTCGTCGTCATGCGCGACGGCAAGGTCGAAGCGACGGGTCCCGCCGTCGACATATTGAGCCGTCCCTCTGCGGCGGCCGACCGGAAAGAGGCGGGCGCGCTCCTCGAAGGCACCGTCGAAAGCTTCGATCCGCGTCACCGCCTGTCGACCGTCGCCCTGAAATCCTCTCAGCTCCATATTCCGAGTGCAGCCCTTACTTCAGGCAGACCGGTGCGCATCCGCATTCCGTCCCGCGACGTCATGCTGGCGACCACCAGACCCGAGGGCCTCAGCGCGCTGAACATTCTCGAAGGCAGGATCGCGGCGATATCGTCGGACGAGGACGGAACGGTGGAAATCCGGCTTGATTG
Source organism: Rhizobium sp. NZLR1 (assembly GCF_017357385.1). NCBI lineage: Bacteria > Pseudomonadati > Pseudomonadota > Alphaproteobacteria > Hyphomicrobiales > Rhizobiaceae > Rhizobium > Rhizobium sp. NZLR1. The sequence continues at coordinate 4,512,989 of NZ_CP071632.1, forward strand.
CGACGGCGATATCATTCTTTCCCGCATCACCACACTCTCCTGCGAGCGTCTCGATCTCCAACCGGGAAGTGTCGTCTTCGCCGTCATCAAGACCGTGGCCCTGGAGGCCTGATCAGCCGTGTCGCTGCTGCAGGTTGCGCTTGCCCTCGAGCCAGGCGAGATCGCCGGCAAGGCTCGTGCGCATCGTTTTTTCCATCCGGCGGAAACGCTCGAGCAATTCCTCGCCGAACGGCGTCAGCGCTGCGCCACCGCCCTTCTGCCCGCCGCGCTGCGGCTCCACCACCTGCTCGCAGAACATCCGGTTCATCTCGCTGACCAGCAGCCATGCGCGGCGATAGGACATGTCCATCGCCCGCCCCGCCGCCGAGATCGATCCGGTCTGGCGGATATGCTCCAGCAGCTCCATCTTCCCATGGCCGAGCCGATCCTCATCCGGGAAGCTGATTCGCAGGACGGGCACGAGGGTTTTTGCGGCTGGATCGGTCATCGAATCGTGAAATCGTGAAATTTGCCGCACTTTACGCCGCGGTACGGAAACTGTACACGGGCCGCACAAGCAGCCCGCGCGGCAATATTCTTCAATTCGGACGCCAGATCGGATTTTCGACCGTTCTGTATCTTAGCGCGTCTTGAAACATTAGTGGTTTGATGCCTATCTTAACCATGGTCCGGTCTCGATCGGATCTGTGTTGTGCATGGTTTGTCATTCCAGGAAAGGGAAAGCACTGACAACAGTACACGCCAAGGGAAAAACGTTCGCCGTTATCCCGAAGAGTGCGGAACGTGGCGCCGATGCCGCCGCCCGCGCCCTAGAAACCGTCCTCGCCAGCCTCGAGGACTCCAAAGCTGAAGATATCGTCACCATCGACATTGCCGGAAAATCGGCGCTGGGAGACTACATGATCGTCGTCTCCGGCCGCTCGAGCAGGCATGTCATGGCGATCTCGGATCACCTGCTCACCGACCTGAAGGACGACGGCCTCGGCACGGCCCGCGTCGAAGGTCAGGAGGGCGGCGATTGGGTCCTGATCGACACCGGTGACATTATCGTGCACGTGTTCCGTCCCGAAATCCGCGAGTTCTACAACATCGAAAAGATGTGGGCGGCTCCGGATATGGATGAAGAAACACGGCACTGACAGGCGGTCCGGCATTCTGCCCGACGCCTGAAACGTGGCATTGACTGGCCGGAAAACATCAGAAGCCGGCCGGTGACGCCTTGTGCGCAAGATGTGCCGCATCAGCAGGAGCGGATGAATGCGAGTTGGTCTTTTTGCGGTGGGACGGCTGAAATCCGGCCCCGAAAAGGATCTTGCGGCCCGTTATTTCGACCGTTTCGCCAAGGCCGGCCCTGCCGTCGGCCTCGAACTGTCCCGTATTGCCGAAGTTGCCGAAAGCCGTGCTTCCAACGGGGAAACCCGCAAGCGCGAGGAAGCGGCGCTGCTGTTGAAATCGCTTGCCGATGGCAGCATCCTCATCCTTCTCGACGAACGCGGCAAGGCGCTTGACAGCGAAGCCTTCGCAAACCTGCTCGGCTCCTATCGCGACCAGGGCAAACGCGAGCTGACCATTGCCATCGGCGGCGCCGACGGCCTCGATCCATCCCTCTACGACCGTGCCGACACCACGCTTTGCCTGGGCAAGATGACCTGGCCGCATCAACTCGTGCGCACGCTGATCGCCGAACAGCTTTATCGCGCCGTGACCATCCTGTCCGGCCACCCCTATCACCGCGTCTGATTCCCCGCCGCTCGGCAATTCGCATTGTCACGCAGCCGTGTTCTGTCAGCCGGCTGTTATGCTTCAAACTTTCTGGCAAAGCGTGCCAAATCAGCTTAGTCTGCACGCGTTTTGAGAAAGTGCCCCAACACGCATGACGAGAGAAGCAACCAGGCGATACCGCATGATCCTGCCGGCTATCGCAGCCGGGGTCGGCGTGGCGGTGATTGCCGTGTCGGCAAATCCCTTCATCGTCCTGGCGCAAGATGCCGCCCCCGAGGCAGCACAATCGGCACCGCAGCCGGCAGGTGAGCCGGCGCCTCCCGATCCGGCCGCCGAACTGGCCGCCAAACGGGATCAGACCCGTACCGAACTCGAAACCCTGTCGAAAACGATCAGCCTCTCCTCCGACAAGGTGAGTGCGCTTAAACAGAGCATCGCCGATCTGGAAAAGAGCACGCAAAGCATCCGCCAGGCACTGATCGAGTCCGCGGCCCGCCGCAAGGCGCTCGACAAGCAGATCCTGGCAAGCGAGAAGAAGCTTGCCGATCTCGGCGTCAAGGAGGATGGCATCCGCCGCTCCCTGCACGAGCGCCGCGGCCTCCTGGCCGAGGTGCTGGCAGCCCTCCAGCGCATGGGCCGCAACCCACCGCCCGCTTTGCTCGTCACCCCTGATGACGCGCTCGCCTCGGTGCGCAGCGCCATCCTGCTCGGCGCCGTCGTGCCCGGTATCCGCAAGGAGACTGACAAGCTTGCCGGAGACCTTGCAAGCCTCGCCGCATTGCAGACCGCAAGTACCGCCGAGAAGGCCGGCCTGACCGCGACGATGACGAACGGTATCGAGGAAGAGCGGCGCATGGACCTGCTGCTTGCCGAAAACGACAAGCTCAGCCGCAGCAATGCCACCGAACTCACCGCCGAGAGAAAACGCTCCGAGGAGCTGGCGGGCAAGGCGACCAGCCTTGAAGGCCTTGTCGCCTCTATGGAATCCGAGATCGCTTCGGTGCGCGACGCTGCTGCCGCTGCCCGCCAGGCGGAGGAGAACCGCAAGCTGATGACGGACGAGCAGCGCGCCCAGGCCAAGGCCTTGGCCGACAGCGGCGTGCCCGATAAAAACCGCATTGCGCCCGCATATCCCTTCGGAGAATTGAAGGCGAAATTGGAGGTGCCCGTCGCGGGCGATATCCTGCGCCAGTTCGGCGATGCCGACGGCACCGGGCACGAGGCCATGGGAATGACGGTCGCCACCAATCCGGAGACGGTGGTGACGGCGCCTGCGGATGGGCTGGTGGTTTTCGCCGGCGCTTTCCGCAGTTACGGCCAGATGATCATCCTCGACACCGGCGATGGGTACCACTTGGTTCTCTCGGGAATGGATACGATCAATACCCGTCAGGGAAAGTTCGTTTTCTCCGGCGAGCCGCTCGCCGTGATGGGTGCGAAAAGAGTGGCAAGCGCAACTGCATTGGCGCTGGCAACGGACCGGCCAACGCTTTACATTGAATTTCGAAAGGACGGTAAACCGGTCGATTCCCGACCATGGTGGACCGCCAAAGACACTGGAAAGGCACGCAATGATTCGTAGGGCTTCTTTTGTTCTGGTCGGCGCATTGATGGGTGCGACCGCAATGAGCGTCATTTACTCGGCGGGTGCGCCGGCAGAAGCGGCCGGATCCTCGACGTACAAGGAACTCTCGGTGTTCGGCGATGTCTTCGAGCGAGTGCGCGCCCAATACGTGACGCCGCCGGCCGAAGACAAGCTGATCGAGAACGCCATCAACGGCATGCTCTCCTCGCTGGATCCGCATTCGAGCTATATGAATGCGAAGGACGCCGAGGACATGCGCACCCAGACGAAGGGTGAGTTCGGCGGCCTCGGCATCGAAGTCACCATGGAAGACGACCTCGTCAAGGTCATCACCCCGATCGACGATACGCCCGCCGCCAAGGCCGGTGTTCTCGCCGGCGATTATATCTCCGAGATCGACGGCCAGTCCGTGCGCGGCCTGAAGCTGGAAGACGCCGTTGAGAAGATGCGCGGCGCCGTCAACACACCGATCAAGCTGACGCTGATCCGCAAGGGCGCCGACAAGCCGATCGAGCTGACGATCGTCCGTGACGTCGTCGCCGTCCAGGCCGTCAAGTCGCGTGTCGAGGACGATGTCGGTTATCTCCGCATCATCTCCTTCACCGAGAAGACCTATCCTGATATGGAAAAGGCGATCAAGAAGATCAAGGACACCGTTCCGGCCGACAAGCTGAAAGGTTATGTCCTCGACCTGCGGCTCAATCCGGGCGGCCTGCTCGACCAGGCGATCAATGTCTCCGATGCCCTGCTGGAGCGTGGCGAAGTCGTTTCGACGCGCGGCCGCAATCCCGATGAAACCCGCCGCTTCAATGCCGGTCCGGGCGACCTGACGGATGGCAAGCCGGTTATCGTGCTGATCAACGGCGGTTCGGCTTCCGCATCGGAAATCGTCGCCGGCGCTCTTCAGGATCTGCGCCGCGCCACCGTTCTCGGCACACGCTCTTTCGGCAAGGGCTCCGTCCAGACGATCATCCCGCTCGGCGAAAACGGCGCGCTGCGCCTGACCACGGCGCTCTATTACACGCCGTCGGGCCGCTCGATCCAAGGCACCGGCATCACCCCCGACATCAAGGTCGAGGAGCCGCTGCCGCAGGAACTGCAGGGCAAGATGGTGACCGAAGGCGAATCCAGTCTGCGCGGCCATATCAAGGGCCAGAGCGAGACGGACGAAGGTTCGGGCTCGGTTGCCTATGTGCCGCCGGACCCGAAGGACGACGTTCAGCTGAACTACGCGCTCGATCTGCTGCGCGGCAAGAAGACCGATCCGGCCTTCCCGCCAAACCCTGACAAAGCCGTCGTCGCCAAGTAATGATCACCTCAAGGCCGGGCGAGTTGCCCGGCCTTGACCCTTTCTGCTGTTTCCCGGTTTTGGAGCGGGCGAAAAATTGGGAACGGACCTGCATGCGCCTTTGGGCGGCAACCGCAAAACCGGCAGCCGGCGGCCGGGTGTTTTGCGCCTGGGCCGCATCGCCGCCAGTCTTTGTCTTTTCGCGATAGGCGGCTTTTCCCTCTATACGGCGTTTCGCGGCGATGGGCTCGAACGCACCAAACCACCAGCGGCAGAACGAGCCGCAACGCCCCCCAATACGCCTCCGCCACCGACGACAACCGCCACAAAGACGCCGGACGGCATGCCGCGCGCCGAACCGCGCTCAGGCGCCACTGTCGAACAGATGGTCACCGGCGACGGCTCCGTCGTCACCAAATACAGCCCCCGCCCGCGCGATGGCAGCGGGCCGGTGCTTGTGGATGCCATGCAGATCGGCCAGGATCCGCGCATGGCGGCCCAGCCGAATGAAGCACTGCTCGAACAAACCCCGTTTGGCAGGCTTCCGATCGTCGGTCCCGATGGCCGGCGGCCGATGGATCAATATGCCCGTCCCGCGTCCGGCGCGCGCGGTGTCCGCATCGCCATCGTCGTCAGCGGCCTCGGGCTCAGCCAGACCGGAACGCAGCGCGCCATCGCTGAATTGCCGGAGGAAATCACCTTTGCCTTTGCCGCAAGCGGCAACAGCCTGCAGCGCTGGATGCAGGAAGCCCGCCGCGGCGGCCACGAAATTCTTCTGCAAGTGCCGCTCGAGCCGTTTGATTACCCGACGAATGATCCCGGTCCGGAAACGCTGCTGACCACGAAACCGCCCGCCCGCAATATCGAGAACCTGCACAAGGCGATGGGCGAGATCACCAATTATACCGGCGTCATGAATTATCTCGGCGGACGTTTCCTGTCCGATTCCACCGCCATGGAACCTGTCATGCGCGATATCGGCAAGCGCGGCCTGCTGTTCCTCGACGACGGCACGTCGGCGCAGTCGAAGACGGCGGCGGTCGCCAAGGGAACCGAACTGCCCTATGCCTTCGCCGATCTGCAGCTCGATGGCCAGCTCGATATAAACGCCGTACTGAAGAAGCTCGACGAGCTCGAGCGCATTGCCCGCAAGAACGGCCAGGCAATCGGCGTCGCTTCGGCTTTCGATGAGAGTGTTGACGCCATCGCCAAATGGAGCGAGGAGGCTGCGATGCGCGGCATCGAGATCGTCGGCGTCGCCGCCCTTTCCACCGATCCTCGTAACCCCTGAAATCCCCGAGAAAATCCTTGAACGGAGAAGAAGATGAGCCAGGCGACCGTGAAAGCCGAGGATCTGCCCTACCGCCCTTGCGTCGGCGTAATGATCCTGAACCGCGCTGGCCTTGTCTGGGCTGGACGACGCATTCCCGACGGCAATTCGGAGTATGACGGCTCGCCGCAGCTCTGGCAGATGCCTCAAGGGGGCATCGACGAGGGCGAGGATCCATTGGACGCCGCCTACCGCGAACTCTACGAGGAGACCGGCATCAAGACGGTGACCTTGCTTGCCGAAGCGAGAGACTGGATCAACTATGATCTGCCGCCGGCACTGATCGGTATCGGGCTAAGGGGAAAGTTCCGCGGCCAGACGCAGCGCTGGTTCGCCTTCCGCTTCGACGGCGACGACAGCGAGATCGCCATCAATCCGCCGCCTGGCGGCCACGAGCCGGAATTCGATTCCTGGGAATGGAAGCCGATGCAGGAATTGCCGAGGCTGATCGTTTCCTTCAAGCGCAGCGTCTACGATCAGGTGGTGGCCGAATTCCAGCATCTGGCAGGACTGCAATCGGAAGACTGATCGATACGGGCTGAGCGGACTGGTCGGCACCTGATACTGTCAGATGCGGAACACCGGCCGCCCAGGCGGCCGGTTTGTCATCGAATACTATTCAGCTTCGTTGGCGGAATCGGCGTTGAGCTGGCCGTATTTGCTCTCGCCGATTTTCCCGAGCAGATCGAGCTGCGTTTCGAGGAAGTCGATATGGCCTTCCTCATCCATCAGCAGCTCTTCGAAGAGCTTCATCGAAACGTAATCACCGGCCTCGTGACAGATATCGCGCGATTTCTTGTAGGCCGCGCGGGCGTCGTATTCGCCGGCGAGATCGGCTTCCAGCACTTCCTTGACGTTCTGGCCGATGCGCAGAGGCGCAAGGGTCTGCAGATTGGGATGGCCTTCGAGGAAAATGATGCGGGCAACAAGCCGGTCGGCATGATGCATCTCTTCGATGGATTCGGCGCGCTCCTTTTTGGCGAGCTTGGTGTAGCCCCAGTCCTCAAGCAGACGATAGTGAACCCAATATTGATTGACCGCCCCGAGCTCGAGGAACAACGCCTCGTTAAGCCGCTCGATGACCTTTTTGTCGCCTTTCAATGTCCGCTCTCCTGTTTTCCTCATGGAATTGCTTCAAGCGGGACATGAAATCAAATATCTCGGCCTCCGTCGAGTGGCGACGGGCATGATACTCCTCGGTTGTCTGCACAATGATGTCGACGACGTTTGGAAAGCAGCCACAGCAACGACCGCGTTTTTCCATGGCGTGATAGACCTTCGCCGGCACGATAAGCTGCCAACAGTCTTCGTCGAGAAGGTTGGTGATAACCTCCCGGATTTCCTTGTCGGTTATATAATTGCAGCTGCAGACAAGCACGTCTTCATTCCAAACATGACACTGACTATCGTGTTTTCTGCTAAAGAAGATGGTGGCTGTCAAGAAAAAATTCGAGCCCCGCATCAGAGAACAGCGGCGTCCGAATCGGGCCACAGGCATATCGCTGGTGATTATGTAGCGGTTCCAGGGGGATGCAGCCAGAAAGCAGATGAAGGCGCACCGCATGGCCCTGATCGGTGCGATATTTATTAATGGAAGTTGCGGCCGCGCGGCATCACCACAGCGGTTTCCGCTGCGCCGGAATTGCTGTCTGTGGCAGCCATCCGTTTTTCCAGCTCCGCCCTCTCTTGTGCAAGCTTTTTCTGCCGCTGATCGACTCCCGGTCTCAGCACTTCGTCTGCTCGCTCGCAGACCCCGAAACGCCGGGCCTCGCGTTGCAGGATACCGAGCGTCGGCGTCATGTCTTCGATATGCTCGACGACGGTATGGATCACACCGCTCTGGCTTTGCAGCCTGCCGCGGATTTTCACCAGCCGGGCGCCCATCACAACCGAACGGTATGTGTCGAATATCTTGTTCCAGACGATTGCATTGGCCACCCCGGTCTCGTCCTCAAGCGTCATGAAGATCACGCCCTTGGCCGAACCCGGCCGCTGGCGCACCAGCACGAGGCCTGCAATCGTCACCCGATGCCCGTTTGCGACCTTTAAAAGATCGACATTGCGCGTCACGCCCACCTTGCGCAATTCCTCGCGCAGGAAGGAGACCGGATGCGCCTTCAGCGACAGCGAGAGATAACGATAATCCTCGATGACCTGCTCTCCCGGCAGCATTTCAGGCAGCTTCGTTGCAGGCTCGATCTGGAGGTCGAGATGACGGGCCTGCTCGAAAAGCGGCAGCTCCTCGGCGGCGCTCTTCACATCCAGCGCCCGCACAGCCCAGAGCGCGTCGCGTCGTGATAGTTTGAGGGATTGGAACGCATCCGCATCCGCCAGTCGCTCGATGACGGATTTCTGCAGGCCAGACCGCAGCCAGAGATCCCGAACGGAGCTGTAGCCTTTGCCTCGATTTCTGATGAGCAGCTCCATCTCTTTATCCGAAACGCCCTTGATCTGCCGAAAGCCGAGCCGCACCGCGTGCCGTGCCTTGATGACCCCGCGCATCTCATGGTGGCGAAAATCGATGGCATTCGGATCGAAAGCGGCCGCTTCCAGACCGCAGTCCCAGTCGGATTCGTTGATGTCGACCGGCAGGATTTTTACCCCGTGCTCGCGTGCATCCCGCACCAGCTGCGCCGGCGCATAAAACCCCATGGGCTGGGAATTCAGCATCGCCGCGCAGAAGACGTCGGGATAATAGGCCTTGAGCCATGAGGAGGCATAGACCAGCAGTGCAAAGGAGGCGGCATGGCTTTCAGGGAAACCATATTCACCGAAGCCTTTGATCTGGTTGAAACACTGCTGTGCAAATTCCGGGGCATAATCCTTTGAGACCATTCCCTCGAGGAACCGCTTCTCGAAATTGCCGATCGTGCCGGTTCGCTTGAATGTCGCCATCGCTCTGCGAAGCTTGTCGGCTTCTCCAGGCGCAAAGCCTGCAGCTGTGATGGCGATCTGCATCGCCTGTTCCTGGAACAACGGCACGCCGAGGGTTCTTTCCAGAACCGCTTCCAGCTCCTTACTCGGATATTCGATCGGGATATTCTTGGCCCGCTGCTCCCGGCGCTTCAGATAGGGATGTACCATATCGCCCTGGATCGGTCCTGGCCGGACGATCGCCACCTCGATGACGAGGTCGTAGAATACCTTCGGCTTAAGACGCGGCAGCATGCTCATCTGCGCCCGGCTCTCGATCTGGAAGACGCCAAGCGTATCGGCCCGGCCCATCATCTCGTAAACCGGCCTGCCTTCGTCTCCATGCTCCCTGTTGCCGAGATCTGCGAGCGTCTTCTTCACGTCGTAATGCAGTTCAAGCAGCGAAAAACCCTTCCGCAAGCAGGTCAGCATGCCGAGCGCCAGCACATCCACCTTGAGGATCTTGACATTGTCGAGATCGTCCTTGTCCCATTCGATCATGTAGCGATCCGGCATTGCCGTCTTCATGATCGGCACCACTTCATCGAGCCGGTCCCGCGTGATGACGAAGCCGCCGACATGCTGGGTGAGGTGGCGCGGAAAGCCGAGAAGCTCGGAGGCATATTTCAGCACGTTCCTGGTGACCGGATCCTTGATATCGAGACCAGCCGCCTTTGCATCCCTCTCGGAAAGATTATCCTCCGACCAGCCCCAGATGAGGCTGCTGATCGCCGACTGGACATCCTCCGACAGCCCGAAGGCCTTGGCGACCTCGCGGCCGGCCGAACGGGTACGGTAGGTGGTCACCCCCGCCGTCAGCCCGGCATGTTCTCTTTTGTAGGTTCTGTAGATGAACTGGATGACCTCTTCGCGCCGATCATGCTCGAAATCGACATCGATATCCGGCGGTTCGTCGCGATCCATCGAAATGAAACGGTCGAACAGCAGCGTGCTCTTTTGAGGATCGACTTCCGTAATTTCGAGACAATAGCAGATGACCGAATTTGCCGCCGATCCGCGTCCTTGGCACAAGACCTTGAGGTCATAACGGGCGTGCTGGATGATCCTGTGAACCGTCAGGAAGTAGGAAGCGTAGTTCTTGTCGCCGATGAGTTTTAACTCGTAATCGATCTGCGTCGCCACCTTGAGCGGAACACCCTCGGGATAGCGCCTTGCGGCTCCTGCCCTCGTCAGCCTCTCGAGCGTCTGCTGCGGTGTTTCGCCGGGATCGTTTTCAGGTGGATAATTATGCTCCAATTCCTTCAGCGAAAAGCTCAGCTTGCCGAAGAAGGCCTGGCTATTTTCGATCGCACCAGGATAGTCCCGGAAGATCCGGACCATTTCACGTGAATCCTTGAGGTAGCGCTCGGCATTCGGCGCCAGCAGGAATCCGGCTTGCGCTATCTGTATATGCTCCCGGATCGCGATCACCACATCCGAAAGCGGCCGGCGTTCAGGATGATGATAAAGCGGCTGGTTGGTCGCAATCAGCGGCACGCGATTTTGTGCCGCAAGCATGGCAAGCACCGCAAAGACCTGCCTGTCGCGGCCGTCATAGGCTGGCGCCAGCGCCATAAAAAAAGCCTTGCGGAACCGTCTGCGAAATCGTTCCAGATAATCTTCCAGCGTCGACTGACCCGCCTGATGATCGATAAGGGTGCGATCGGGAACGAGCGCAAGCATCATCTCGTCCCCCCATTCCATCAGCTCCGCTTCCGTGAGAATGCAGCTTCCCTTGACCGCTTCTTCCTTCAGATTGCCGGCGCTGAGAAGACGGCAGAGATTTGCCCAGCCCCGCCGATTGCGTGGGTAGGCGAGGATATCAGGCGTGTCATCGGAAAAGACGAGGCGGGCGCCCGGCTGAACCCGGATCGGATGGAGAATCGTTTCTTTTTTCCCTTGCTTCTCCGCCTGGGCCATAATCGCATCGCGGTTCTTGTATCTCTCCTCGAGCTGCTCCGCCTGCGCATGCGCCCTGACTACGCCGGCAACCGAATTCCGGTCCGCAATCCCGAGACCGCCGAGCCGGAGATGAGCGGCCTGCACGACCATCTCTTCCGGACTGGCGGCGCCTTCGAGAAACGAAAAATTCGTTCTCACGCCGATCTCGAAAAATGCGGACCCGCTCTTCATGCAAACACACCGTGCATGAACCAGCGGGGATCAAGTTCCCGGCCGTAGAAACCGCGACGATAGATCCAGAAGCGATGTCCGGTCTCGTCCTCGATACGGAAATAGTCACGCGCCTCGGCGTCATCCCCGTCGATCCACCACTCCATGGCGATCCGTTCCGGCCCTTCGCTTCTTGCCACCTGATGCTGCATGCGCCGCCAGCGGAAAACCTGCGGCGGGCCATCGGGCACTTCGGCAAGCATGATTTCGACCGGCTCCGGCGTGGCAAAGAGCCGTAGCGGACGCTCTTGGCGGAAAGGAAGTTGGATGTCCTGCGCCGCTTTCCGCCTGGGAAGACTATCCATCACAGGAACCGTGATGACGGCGCGTTCCGGCACATGGCTCTCGCGGAGCTGGAAGCTTTGCAGGCAATCCGCGCCAAGCCGGGCCGAGACCCGATCGACGAAGGCCGAAAGCGAGATTTCTCCCTGGCGGTCGCCCTCGAAATCAGCCTGTGCCTCGTTGAAGGGATCATGCCGCAACACATTCAACCGCAGGATTTCGAAACCATAGCCGGCATCGAGATCGTCATAGACCGCCTGCAATCGCTCGGAAAAAAGCCCGGCAATGAACTTTGGTTCGCGAAGCGGCTGCGAAGCGCCGACGGAGATACGAAAGACCCTGCCGTCGACCCGGAACAGCACCAGTTCGAACACCCGCCCGCCGGCGCCTCGCGCCTCCAGCGACGGCTGCAGCGACATGGCGACCTGCCTGGTGACGGCAAGGATCTGTTCTTCCGTCCCGATCGGCTCGATCAGGCGGCTTTCGGCCGAGAGACTGGCAACCGGACGCCGGGGCGAGACCGGCTCCTCTTCACGTCCGAGCGCCTGATCGAGACGCAGAAGCAGCCCCGGGCCGAACCGGCGGGTCAGCGGCGCCCGCGGTGCATCGATGACGTCGCCGACATATTTCAGACCGAGCTTCTTCAGGGCATCGACGGTTCGTCCTTCCAGCCGCAAGGCCGCGACCGGCAAGGGCAGCAGCACATGCTCCGTTTCCTCGTCCTCGATCACGCCGCCTTGCCCGAAGCGCGACGCGGCCCAGGAAAGGCCTGGCGACGACGAGATCGCCCCGCGCGCATCGAACCCCATATGAAAAAGCCGCGACAGCACATCCTTGAGAAGCGTCTTTTCCCCGCCGAAGAGATGGGCGCAGCCGCTAATATCCAGAAACAGGCCGTCCTTGCCGTCGAACGCCACCAGCGGCGTATAGCGGTCGCACCAGTCGGCAATGGCCTCCAGCAACCGGCGGTCGGCCTCCGGATCCTCTTCCGCGACCTCGAGCAATGGGTACATGGCGCGCGCTTCGGCAACGCCCTGCTCCTTCTTCAGGCCCAGCCTCTCGGCCAACTCGTCCAGAGCCGTCAGTCGCATCGCATTGTTGAGCTTGCCGGAACAGACGATAGGCGGCGTCTCAGGACGCCCTTTCGAACGCCAGGAGAGCCCCCACCGCCTGCGGGCGATTCGGTCCGTTGGCAGATGCGGGAAGCTGAGCGCTAGAATCCGTTGACTGTTCGCTTGGAGGACGAACGAGGTTTGGTTCGGCGACAGGGAGAAATTCGCGTTCATGGGGGTTCCACTCCAGAAAAAAGGAGAGCGGGGCCGGGTTACGGCTCTTCTCCAGCGTCAGACGGAAAATCGGATTGCCGATGCTGCCGGAAAGCTTCGATCCATCCGGCAATGGCCGCAGACCGGACGGGGCCGGCTCGACATGCAGACGGAAGGCCGCGCTGCTCGCCTCCTCCGCCCCGGCTTGACGGACAATAAAGAGCGGACGGCGGGCAGCACGCGCCCGAAGGCTGAGCCTGCGGCTTTCGGTCAGACCGAAATGGGCGGGATTGCCGCGCACTTCGAAGATGACGGCCGAAAAAGCAGCGCTTTCCACCGCCGTCTCCACCAGCCAGAGCGCCTCGTCCAGCTTGCGCGGCGCCGCATGGAGAAACCGCTCCGGGCTCAGCCCGAAATCCAGAAGCCCGGGGGCATAGGGACGGCCGGCCTCCAGCGTGCCGACAGCATCGCCGATCCAGAGGAACGGCGAAAGCCTGCCGGCATCCGCTTCCTGCTTCTGCAGCCGCGCTGCGACAGCCATTGCCAGCCCGCTGGCAGCACCTGCATCGCGAGACAAAATCGAGCGGAATTCGGTGATTGCATCGAGCGGCAGACCGCCTTCCAGCGCCTCATCAAGACATTCCACCCCAAACGCCAGCGGCGGCAGAATGCATCTCCGGGGCGCCTTGCCGCCTTCCGCCAGGGTTTCCCGCTCGGCCGCCGCAAGCGCCGGCGCCGGCTTCCCCTCTAGTCTGGCGATGGTTTCGCGGAGCGCAAAAAGCCGCTCGCGCGCCAGGGCGTGCTGCGCCATGGCGTTTCTCCAATCCGTCTTGTTCCTGTTATGTTCTTATAGATTCCAGAGAGCTAATGAAGAGTCAACGGCCATTTTATATGAATTTATTCCTGCCTTTGATTCCGCACTCGAAAATCGGCGATAAAGGTTCTATATGGCCCGCAAAGGAAGGATTATTCATGGCCCGCATAGACCAGAGCGATGATTGGCGGGACCGCCATGCGCCGACGATAAGCGCCTTCGAGTCGCTGGCCATGGAGGCCTACAGCCATCTGCCGGAAGAATTCCGCCAGCTGACCACCAACCTGACGATCGAGATCGAAGATTTCCCCGATGACGACGTGTTCGAGGACATGGCGCTGGAAACCCCTTTCGATCTGCTTGGTCTTTTCGAGGGCAGGGGCATTTCCGAACGTTTCACAGTGGAAACCGGCGAGATGCCCAACCGCATCCGCCTCTATCGGCGGCCTATTCTCGATTACTGGGCTGAGAATGACGAGACGCTCGGCGACATCATCACCCACGTCCTGATCCACGAAATCGGCCACCATTTCGGGCTGAGCGACGATGATATGGAGCGGATCGAGGAAAGCGCCGAGGAAGCCGCCGATCGCTGAAGCCGGGTGTCCGGCAGAACGAGCTATTGCTCGGAGAGCTTCACCTCGGGATGGTAATCCTTGCCTTCGACAGTCTTGACGACGGCCTGGCCGCACTGCATCGCGCCGGTCGCGGCATTGAAGGCATATGTCGGCGAGCCCTCCAGTGACCAGCCCTTGTTGAGGGCGGCGGTGACCTTGTGGCAGAAGGAAGCATCGTCGGGACCGGTCAGGAAGCGGTAGAGTTTCATCAGGCGGGCTTTCTTGCAGAAATCAGGCGAGCTTTATGAACCAGAGCTTCGGCTTGGACAAGATGCAGCCGCTCGATCATCCGCCCACCTGAATTGATGACGTTCAAACCATCGGAAGCGGGGTCGGCAAAGGCTGATATGATCGCCTCTGCTTCCGCAATGGCCGCCGGATCCGGGCCGAAATGGCGGTTGGCAGGCTCGATCTGGGTGGGGTGGATCAGCATCTTGCCGGCAAAACCCATGGCCCGGCCCTGCAGGCATTCGGCATCGAAACCCTGTTCGTCCCTGAAATCGTTGAAGACGCTGTCGATTGCATCGAGCCCGTAAGCGCTGACCGCCAGGACGACCTGCATCAGCCATGGCACGAGATAGGTCCGCCCCGGCTGCGCCAGCACGCCCGTTTCCTTGCGCAGGTCGTTGAGCCCGACGACGAGGCAATCGAGCCGCGAGCCCGGCGTGCGCCCGGCTTCCGCGATCGCCGCGGCATTCAGGATGCCGCGCGGCGTCTCGATCATCGCCCAGATGCGCAGATCTTCCGGCGCATCCGCTTCGAAGAGAAGGTCGCTGGCCGCCATGACATCCTGCGGTTCGTCGACCTTCGCCAGCAGCACGGCATCAGGCCCAAGGGCCGTCACCAGCTCCATGTCGGCCGGGCCGAAATCCGATGCCAGGCTGTTGATGCGGATGATCCGCTCCTTGTTTTCGAGTGGCCGATCCGAAAAGAAGCGCCTCAGGTTTTCCCGCGCTTGCGCCTTCTTTTCCGGCGCCACGGAATCTTCGAGATCGAAGATCACCGCATCGCAATCGACCGCATGGGTCTTTTCGAGCGCACGCAGATTGATGGCGGGCACACTCAGCACCGAACGGCGCAGGCGGACGGAGCGGGTCGCTGGGTTTCGGCTCATGGCTGAATTAGTGCCAAGCTTTGAAGGCCGAAGCAAGCAGCCCACCCCGGAACGACCCGCAGAACAACAAAAAGCCACGCTTGCCTTGCAGAGAGGAAAAAGAAGGACCACATTCCTTTCCGAAGAAAGGTCTCAAACCCATGCAGAACATTCGCTCCATCTTCTTCATGCTTGCCGGCGCCACCGTTTTCGTGGCCATGCTGCTTTTCACCTTCTCGGTGACGCTTGCCGTCGGCGGCATCCTGACCGTGCTTATGGTCGGACGCGCGCTTTCGATGAAGATGAAGCCCGCCCCGGTCCGCGCCAAGGCAAACAACGGTAAGCCGGAGATGCGCATCTGGAACGACGGTCGCGGCACGATCATCGATCTCTGATCAGCTCTCGCTAAAAAAGCCGACCGACATTGTCGCATCATGCTTCCATCATACGTCTTTGAAGCAGCCGGGCATTCTGCCGGCGCTTCACAACGAATGGAGGACGAGCATGGATGCGACGACGGAAAACAATCCGGTCAAGATGCCGCCGGTCAAGAATGGCCTACTTCCCTATCTGACGGTCGGTGGCGCGGTCAAAGCCGCGGAATTCTACAAAAAAGCCTTCGGCGCCGAAGAAGCCTATATCGTGCCGGTCGACGAGAGCGGCCGGACGATGCATGTGCATCTCTACATCAACGGCAGTTCCCTCATGCTGTCGGATGCCTATCCCGAATACGGCCATCCCTTCAAAGGCCATGAAGGCTTCGCCATCCAGCTGGTTATCGACGATATCGATTTCTGGTGGGAGCGCGCTGTCGCCGCCGGTGCCGAGGTCGTCATGCCGGTCGAACTGATGTTCTGGGGCGACCGCTACGGCCAGCTTCGCGACCCGTTCGGCGTCCTCTGGGGCCTGAACGCACCGACCAAGTAACGGCACGTACGCAGAGGGCAGGCCGCGCGAAACGTCGCGTGGCCGCCATTTAAAGCATGTCGCGCAAAAGTGTGCAGCGGTTTTTGCGATGACGACATGCGGGAAGCAAAGACCTAAAGCGTGACAAGCCATCTGAAAGATCGTGACACGCTTTAGAAAGATTCTCCTTCATTTCGGCGGAAAACTGGACTAGATGCAAAATCAGGAAGTAGATTTGCTGAAATGGAGCATGGGTCATGGATAAATTCGTGAAGCTCACGGGCGTTGCAGCGCCCCTGCCGGTCGTCAACGTCGACACCGACATGATCATTCCGAAGGATTATCTGAAGACGATCAAGCGCACCGGCCTCGGCACCGGTCTTTTCGCCGAAGCTCGCTACAACGAGGACGGCTCCGAAAACCCCGATTTCGTGCTGAACAAGCCGGCCTACCGTGATGCCAAGATCCTGGTTGCCGGCGACAATTTCGGCTGCGGCTCCTCGCGCGAGCACGCGCCCTGGGCTCTCCTCGATTTCGGCATCCGCTGCGTCATCTCGACCAGCTTCGCCGACATTTTCTACAACAATTGCTTCAAGAACGGCATCCTGCCGATCATGGTCAGCCAGGAAAATCTCGACAAGCTGATGGACGACGCCTCGCGCGGCTCCAATGCCATCCTGTCCATCGACCTTGAGAACCTGGAGATCACCGGCCCCGATGGTGGCTTGATCAAGTTCGATCTCGACGAATTCAAGCGCCACTGCCTGCTGAACGGCCTCGACGATATCGGCCTGACCCTGGAAAAGGGCAGGGCGATCGACAGCTTCGAAAAGAAGAACGCCGCTTCGCACCCTTGGGCGGCCTAAGTGCTCTCCAATAAATTATCGATCAAGCCGGGCTTCGCCCGGCTTTTTCTTTGATCTCAGATCAGAGAAACTTCTCTTTCCAGCCCTTAAGCTTTTCGAGCGACACGCCGATGCCGCCGCAGACTTCGATGAGCGGATTGTTAAAGCGCGCGAGCAGCCCGGCATGCACATCGGCAACGGCCAGTGCCGCACCGCAGGCCGGCTCGACCAGAATGCGCTGCGCATCGGCAAATTTCAGGCAGGCGGCAACGGCATCGGCGTCGCTGACGACAATGCTTTCGATCGGATGCTGCTTCGGCAGGTCAAAGACATGCTGCGCCACCTGCCGCGCGCCGAGCGAAGTGGCAATCGAGGTTATGGCGGCAAGAGTGATACGCTCATTCGCTTCGAGGCTGGCATTCAGCGAGGCCGCCCCTTCGGTTTCGACGGCGATCACCGGCACATCGGAAAGCCCGTTGCGCTTCAACCCCTCGACAATGCCGGCAAGCAGCCCACCACCGCCGACGCTGGTAACGACACAATCGAATTTCGCACCCTTCGCCACCACCTCGTCGATCAGCGTCGCATGGCCATCCCACAGAAGCGGATGGTCGAAGGGGTGAACATAGGTCGCCTTGCGGCTGCGGGCGAGTTCGACCGCATGGGCATTGGCCTCGTCGAAAACCGAACCATGAACGAGCACTTTCGCGCCCGTTGCGGCAATCGTCTGTTGCACATCGGCGGCCGTCGTCTCCGGCACGACGATGGTGACCGGCACACCGAGCGCCCGGCCGGCATAGGCGGCGGCAATGCCGGCATTACCGCCGGACGCACAGAAGATCTCGCGTGCACCATTTTCCACCTCGTACTGGCAAAGCCGGCCGACGCCGCGCAGCTTGAAGCTGCCGGAAGGCTGCAGCGCATCGAGCTTCAGCCAGAGCGGTTTGCCGCTGGCACTGTAGCCAGGTGCTGTCTGAACCAAGGGCGTATCGAGATGGAGGGGTGCTGAAGGCATGGGGAACATCCGGGGACATAAAGGTGGCTGACCGGTTCTAATCCTTTTGCGGGCACAGGAGCAACCGTCGCAGCTCAAAGCGAAGCGTACCGATTCATCCCTTCTCTCGCTTGAAATGCCCATTTCCGGGGTCTAAGAAACCGCAACTTGTTTTTCCCAGGAGGGTTTCATGACTGTGCGCAATCTTTTCCTGCTGCCGGGTGACGGCATCGGTCCCGAGGCCATGGGCGAGGTCCGCAAGATCATCGCCTATATGAACGAGGCGATGGATGGCGGTTTCGTCACCGACGAAGGCCTTGTCGGCGGCTCTGCCTATGATGCCCACGGCGCGGCGATCTCGGAAGCCGACATGCAGAAAGCGCTTGCCGCGGATGCCGTTCTCTTCGGTGCCGTCGGCGGCCCGAAATGGGATAGCGTGCCTTACGAAGTGCGCCCGGAAGCCGGCCTGTTGCGGCTGCGCAAGGATCTGCAGCTGTTTGCGAACCTGCGCCCCGCCATCTGCTATCCGGCTCTTGCCTCGGCCTCGTCGCTGAAGCCGGAACTGGTCGAAGGCCTCGATATTCTGATCATCCGCGAGCTGACGGGCGGCGTCTATTTCGGCGAGCCGAAGGAGATCATCGATCTCGGCAACGGCCAGAAGCGCGGCATCGACACGCAGGTCTACGACACTTACGAGATCGAGCGCATCTCCGGCGTCGCCTTCGAAATGGCCCGCACGCGGCAGAACCGCGTCTGCTCGATGGAAAAGCGCAACGTCATGAAGTCTGGCGTGCTCTGGAACCAGGTGGTGACCGAGACGCACAAGGCGAAATATTCCGACGTCCAGCTCGAACACATGCTGGCCGATGCCGGCGGCATGCAGCTGGTGCGCCAGCCCAAACAGTTCGACGTCATCGTCACCGACAATCTCTTCGGCGACATGCTCTCCGACGTCGCCGCCATGCTGACCGGCTCGCTCGGGATGCTGCCGTCGGCCTCGCTCGGTGCGCCTGATGGCAAGACCGGCAAGCGCAAGGCGCTCTACGAGCCGGTGCACGGCTCGGCCCCCGACATTGCCGGCAAGGGCATCGCCAATCCGATCGCGATGATCGCCTCCTTCGCCATGTGCCTGCGTTACTCTTTCAACCTGGTGAAGGAAGCCGACGACCTGGAAAAGGCGATCGCCAACGTGCTCGACAAGGGCATCCGCACCGGCGACATCATGGCCGATGGCGCAAGGCAGGTCGGCACCGTCGAGATGGGCGATGCGATTCTCGGCGAGTTCAAGACGCTTTCCGCCTGATATTTCACGTGAAACAGTTCCAGCCCTTCGCATCCCGGATGCGAAGGGCTTTTTAATCCACGGCCGAGGAGTCGCAAGCCGCTCGGTCGAATTCTCCGAAACGGACTATTCTCGGCCACAATCTCGTGTATTTTTGCGCCGGATTTCAGCGAGCGCTAACCCCAAATCGGAAGCGATTTTCGCAATGGATTATGCGCCAATTCAAAGTTCGACAGGGTCCTTTGCATGTCTGAAGAGACGGGCGGCGCTGTAGGGCAAAATTCGAACGGACGACGGCAATGCGGGCATTTTGGGCTTCC
Organism: Rhizobium sp. NZLR1; assembly: GCF_017357385.1. Taxonomy (NCBI): domain Bacteria; kingdom Pseudomonadati; phylum Pseudomonadota; class Alphaproteobacteria; order Hyphomicrobiales; family Rhizobiaceae; genus Rhizobium; species Rhizobium sp. NZLR1. The sequence goes on from NZ_CP071632.1 coordinate 4,532,417, forward strand.
CTGGACAGGCGCTGGCGCCGGAGCGGCGTCGGCATGCCGCCTCTGCGTTGGCAGGCCTGCCTCTTTATCACGCTCAATGCCGTGATCCTCTCCATGCTGCTCTTCGATGCGCCGATCGGCGCCAGCGAAGTGCCCGCGCCAGTGAAGCATCTCGGCGAGTTGATGACCGGTTTCGGCGATTCCGCCTGGCTGATCTACACCAGCATCCTGCTGTTCTTTCAGGGCCGGGCGGGCTACAAGCTTGTGAAGACGGCGCGCTCCAAGGCACAGGCGCTATATGTCAGCTGGATCGGCGCCTACCTCTTTGCCACAGTCGTCTTCTCCGGGCTTCTCGCCAATCTGCTGAAGCGGGCAATCGGCAGGGCGCGTCCCGATCATTTTCACGACTACGGCATGTTTTCCTTCACGCCTTTTTCAGGCCACGCCGCTTTCGAAAGTTTCCCGTCCGGCCATTCCACCACGGTCGGTGCCTTCTTCGCCGCATTTGCCCTGCTGTTTCCGCGCTACCGCATTGTCTTCATCGCCGGCGCCATCTGGCTTGGCATGACGCGTGTCATGGTCGGCGCCCATTATCCGAGCGACGTCATCGCCGGCCTTGCCTTCGGCGCCTGGTTCTCGCTGCTGACGGCGATCGTCTTTGCTCGCTGCGGCCTGCTCTTCAAACTGGCGCCGGATGGATGGCCGCTGTCGAAGCAACTGTTCCCTGACATAGGAAAGCCCGGCGCCTTGTGAGGGCCGGGCCTTTTTCGTCAAGTTTGAACGCAGATCAATCCATTGCGTGGATATCTCTGTTCTTCGTTTCCGGCAGGAAGAGCAGGCCGATCACCAGCGTGATCGACGCAAAGACGATCGGGTACCAGAGACCGTAATAGATATCGCCCGCAGCTGCGCTCATCGCGAAGGCCGTCGCCGGCAGCAAGCCGCCGAACCAGCCGTTGCCAATGTGATAGGGCAGCGACATGCCGGTATAACGGATGCGGGTCGGGAAGAGCTCGACCAACAGAGCGGCGATCGGTCCGTAGACCATCGTCACATAGAGGACGAGCACGAACAATATGGCGATCGTACCGGTCCAATTGACCCGGGCAGGGTCGGCGGTCATGGCGAAGCTGCCGCCATTGGCGACGTTGTAGACCGCCATGTCGGTGACGCCATTGGCCTCATCCGCCGTCAGCAGCTTGGTCTCGACCAGCTTCGCCGCCGGTACAGTTTCCTTCTCGCCGGCGCGCACGGTATCGGCGTTGAGCGACAGTTCCGGATTGGCCGCGATGAAGGCATCGAGCTTGGCATCCGGCACCTTGACGGCGCCGCGCTTCAGCGGATAGCCGGCATCGTGGAGCGCGATGTTGACGCCCTTCTCGAAGGCGGCGGTCATGCCCTTGGCCTTGTCGCCGGCGGCGACGACGTCGAAGCTCGTAATCGTCCCGTTGCCGACCTTCACCGTTGCCGGCTGACCGGCGGGGCCGGGAACGACATCATAAGGCACCGAGTTTTTCGTCAGGAATGCCGTCGCCACGTCGCAGGAATTGGTGAACTTCGACGTGCCGGTCGGATTGAACTGGAATTTACAATCCGTCGGATCGGCCGTAACCGTTGCCCGGATCGAGGCCTGTGCTTCGGCAAGCGCCGGGTTCGCCGTCCAGGTCATCGCCTTGAACAGCGGATTATAGGTCACCGCCGCGATGAGAAGGCCCGCCATTATGATCGGCTTGCGGCCGATCTTGTCGGAGAGGCCACCGAAGATGACGAAGAATGGCGTCGCGAGGAAGAGCGCGATGGCGACCATGATATTGGCCGACTGCAGGTCTACCTTCAGGACGTTCTGCAGGAAGAACAGTGCATAGAACTGGCCGCCGTACCAGACGACCGCCTGGCCCATGGTGGCGCCGAGAAGCGCGATGATCGCGATCTTGGCATTTTTCCATGTCCCGAAGGCTTCGGTTAGCGGCGCCTTGGAGCCCTTGCCTTCCGCCTTCATCTTCTGAAACGCCGGCGATTCGTTCATCTTCAAGCGGATCCAGACCGAAACGCCGAGCAGAACGACCGATACCAGGAACGGAATGCGCCAGCCCCAGGCAGCAAATTGAACCGCGCCCATCAGATATTGCACCAGGACGATGATGATCAGCGACAGGAACAGGCCGAGCGTCGCCGTCGTCTGGATCCATGACGTGAAATAACCGCGGCGCCCGTTCGGCGCATGTTCGGCGACATAGGTGGCAGCACCGCCATATTCACCGCCAAGCGCCAGACCCTGGAGCAGGCGCAGCCCGATCAGGATGATCGGCGCCGCGATGCCGATGGTGGCGGCACCCGGCAGGATACCGACGAGGAAGGTCGACAGACCCATGATCAGGATCGTCACCAGGAAGGTATATTTGCGGCCGACCAGATCGCCGAGACGGCCGAACACCAGCGCGCCGAAGGGACGCACCAGGAAGCCGGCGGCAAAGGCGAGCAGCGTGAAGATGTTGCGCGTCGCCTCGGGATATTGGGTGAAATAGGTCGCGCCGATATAGGTGGCGAGGGAACCATAGAGATAGAAATCATACCATTCGAAAACGGTGCCGAGCGAAGAAGCGAAGATGACCTTCTTCTCCTCCCTCGTCATCGGACCGGCCTTCGCGCCGTCGATGCTTGCGACATTTGCCATTGTCTGTCCTCCACAGAGTGATGAAAACGCGCGCGACCTACTCTCCTCAAAGCAGACCCCTGGCCGCGACACGCCTGACGAGAGTGTGCCAGAAACGACAGATCAAAAAGAGAGAGGCTTTGGGATTATGACTTTAGTCTAACGGGGGCGAGCTTTGGCAGCCAGCGACGCGATCCTCCGGCCCAGGTTACGCCCTCAGCGCTTGCGCCGGCGATTGCCGGTAGGCGAGCACTGCCGGCAGCGCGGCAAGAATTGTGGCAAAGACGAGCAGCACCGCCGCAAGCCCGGCGTCGTCACGGACGAAGCCGACCGGGATGGCCATCCCGCTCGTCTGCGAGATCATGGCGGACAAGGTCAGCGCCGCGGCAAACCCAAGTGCAAATCCGAGCCCGATGCCGACTGCCACCACGAAGAAGAACTCCAACCAGACGATGCCGAAAATCGCGCCGCGCGGAGCGCCGAAGGCCCTCAGCGCGCCGATCTGGCGGCGGCGCTGGCCGATATGGATGACCGTGACCAGCACCAGCGAGGCTGCGACGAGAGCTTGGGCGCCGGCAGCGACCGCGACGAGGATCTGCTTGGCGTCGCCGAGCGTGGCGTAGAGATTGGTCAGCACCTCGCCGGGGAAGACGGCGACGGTATTGCCGCTGCGATAGTCCTGCCGCAGCTTGTAGGCATCGGCGATCGTCTTCGGTTTTACCAGAATGGCGGGAAGGCCCGGAGCATCTGCAGCCCATTTCTCGTCAAGTACGGCATCCGGGTCGATCTCGCCGTGATGCTCATGCTGGTGGGGATCGGCGCCGGCATGCTCATGATCGTGTCCGGTCGCCCCCGCGCTTTCATGCTCGCTCGCCCCCAGACCATGGATATGCCAGACAGCCTGGATCGGAACCAGAATGGCCCGGTCCCAGGCGGTGCCTGTCGGCCGCAAGCGGCCGACGATATGATAAACGAGTTCGGTATGGGTCTCGCCGCCCTCTTCCACCGAACCGTGCATCGGCTTGATCTCAGCCCCGAGCGAAAGCTTGACGGCGGAGCCGATCACTGCCTCCCCCTCGCGCGCGAAAACCGTACCCTCGGCAAAGCCGCCGGACAGCTTGTCCGCCAGCGTCACCGTCGTGCCGACGATCGGATAGCCGGAGAAGGAATCACCGAAGCCGATCGGGACTGCCCAGTCGACACGGGGATCGGCGGCGAGCCTGACCAGCACGTCACCCGGCATCAGCGGCAAAGGCGAGGGCTGCAGGAAGACGGAGGACAGCACCAGCTGCGTCTCGCTGCCGCCTGCGCCGATGACGAGATCGAACTTGTCGGCGGCGCGCGCGCTGCCGAGACGAAGCGCCCGCTCCTGCAGCACGACGCAAACGCCGAGCGCCGTCGCCAGCGCCACCAGCAGCACGACCACCAGCGACCCCGCCCAGAGGCGGCGAAGATCGGCAAGGATGAAGCGGATCATACAGCCTCTCCCGCCGCTGCAGCGGAATCGTCGCTGATCCGGCCGGAGCCGAAGGTGATGCGCCGGTCGAGGCGGCTGGCCAGGCGCAGATCATGCGAAACGATGATCAGCGTGCTGCCTTCGGCCGCGGCAAGATCGAGGATGAGATCGCCGACCGTCTCGCCGCTTTCGGCATCAAGGCTCGCTGTCGGCTCGTCAGCGATGATGACGCCGGGCTTGCGCAGCAGCGCCCGGGCGATCGCCACGCGCTGCATCTCGCCGCGCGACATGGTTTCGATCTTCTGGCCTGGGCGGGAAAGATCGACCGAACTCAAAAGCGCATGCGCCCGCTCGATGACGGCGGGGGTGGCGGCCCAAGCAAGCCGCGCCGGCAAAAGCACATTTTCCACCGCCGACAGGCCGGGGAAGAGATAGAACTCCTGCATGACCAGGCCGATATTGGCGGCGCGGAACCGATCGCGCCGGCTCTCGGAAAAACTGGCGATATCCTCGCCGTTCCAGCGGATGCGGCCCCGGCGTGTTCGCTCCAGCCCGGCAACGATATTGACGAAGGTGCTCTTGCCGGAGCCGGACGCACCTGTGATGGCGACCCTGCTGCCGGCATCGATCGAAAGACGACCGATTGCCAGCGCCGGCGAGGACAGGCCCGAGAAGGTGACGTCAAGGTTTTCGATATCAAGAGCGAGCATATCGGATCAGACAGAAAAATATTCGGCCTGGCGGATACGCAACAGGCTGACGAAGCCGGTGTCCGGATCCGTCCAGGAGCCGTATTCCAGCGTGCCGCGCACCTCGATCGTCTGGCGCGGCTGCACGAAGGTCTGTTTCTCCAAGAGATAGACGACGACGATATTATCCGGCCAGTCCGCATCCGAGGAGCAGAAGGGGCAGAGCGACATCGGCACTTCGGTCAACACGAAGAACTGCGCCTCGGCCTTCAGCGGCGGCGCCATGAAGCCCTTCATGCTGATTTCCTGCTCGGCGAGGCGCTTCACCTTGTCGGAGAATTCAAGGCCGAGTACCCCGAACTTGCCATAGAGCTCGTCGAAGGAGAGCGAGGGATCGGCAGCGCGAACGACGGAAGCGGTAAAAGGAAGCGCAACGGCGGCGCCGATCAGCCGGCGGCGGCTGAGATGCAGCGAAGAGAATATATCCATAGCGACCTCCAGGAAGCAAATCCCGGCCGTTAGCGCATCGTGCTTTCTGAAAATCGGAATCGATTTTCAGAAAGCACGATGCGTAGATTCAAAGTGTTACAGCGTCCTTTGCGCATCTGAAAAGACGCGCGGCGCTGTAGCCGGCCGGATAATAATCGACAAGAAAGGCAAGGCCGCCAAGCGGCCTTGCCGGATCGGCTTGCGATCAGTTCGTCTGCTTGGCGCCGAGAGCGAAGGTGTCGGCGAGCACGCGATAGACGTCGCTCTGTTCGAGGTAGCCATGGAACTCTTCCGAGCCCGGGCCGGCCGACTGCAGGACGACGTCGTCGACCGCATGGACGCCGCTCTCGCTGCTCTTCGGAAGATTGCCCTGAACGAAGACCGCGCCGGGAACATCCTTGTACTGTTCGTTGGCGACATATTCCTTCTTTTCGTTCTGGACGGCCGGAACGAAGGGACCGTCGAGCTTCGGACGGAAGGTTTCGTAGTGGTCAGGGCCGTTATTGGCACTTAGAAACAAGCGGCGGCTGACGTCGATCTTATCAGGGTATCCGTCGCCGTTTTCGTCCTTGTAGTTCGGGAAACCAGCCTCGGCATAGGTCCCGACCTTTTCGCGCATTTCGGTGCCGGGCTTCTCATCATCGACGGTGCCGATGATCGAGACACCATGCGTATGGTCACCGGTGACGACAATCAGCGTATCGGGATGAGCCTTCTGGAATTCGCGGGCGACGCCGATCGCCTGGTCGAATTCGATGGTTTCGACGACGGCGCGATCCCAATCGAGCGGATGCGACATCTTGTCGATCGAGGAACCTTCGACCATCAGGAAGAAACCATCAGGATTCTTGGAGAGGCGGTCGATCGCAACCTTGGTCATGGCGACGAGACCCGGCTGGTTCGGGAACTTGTCGACGGTGCCCTTCTTCAGGAACTCGCGGTCGAGCGTCACGTCCATATTGCCGGTGTGGAAGAGCCCGAGGAGATTGCCTTCGGCCGACGCATTGGCTGCGAGCTCGTTCTTGTCGGTCGCAAGCTTGTAACCGGCATCCTGAAACAGCTTGATGTAGTCCTGGTTGTCCTTGCGCTTGGAACCGGCGACCTCCTTGCCGAGGAAATAGGCCGAGCCGCCGCCGAGCAGGACTTCAGGCTTGACGCCGAGCAGCATGCCGACGACGTCGGCCTTGTCATTGCGGTTACGGGTATGGGAAACAACAGCAGCCGGCGTGGCGTCTTCGACTTCGGCGGTTGCGACGATGCCGATCGACTTCTTGGTCATGCGGCGAACGGCTTCCGCGAAGGTTTCGACACGCGGGTCGTCCAGCGAGGCCGGCGTACGGTCCGCGTAAACGCCGATCGCGTTGACGGCCGTCTTGTGGCCCGTCATGTAGGCCGACATGGTGTTGGCGGAGTCGGTGGCAACGGCATTCGTCGCCGAGGTGCCGACAAAGGCCATGCGATCAAGATCGTCCATGTTCAGACGGCCATTCGCCTTACCTTCGGTCATGCCCTTGGACATGATGCGGGCGGCGGTGCGATGCGCGACGGAAAGACCATCGCCGAGCAGGAAGATGATGTTCTTAGCCTTTGGCTGACCAGCGGTTTCGTAAACGTTCCAGGTGACGGATTTCGTTTCGTCGCCGGCAGCGACCTCGACCTTGTAGGCGCCTGGAGCGGAAATCTTCAGGCCGCGCAGCAGGAGAGCGGAGCCGAGAGCCTTGTCATCCTTGCCCTTTTCCAGCTCGACGAACCGTGCCTCGCCCCCGAGGACGGTTTTGTAGTCCTGACCGTTGACCGTGATCTTCACGTCTTCGGGCTTGACCTGCTTGTTGAGTTCGACCTTGAAATCGAATGGCGAACCGGCAAGAATCGTCGCGCGATCAAGCGGATAGACCGTCGTCGCCTGAGCGGCGCCCGCAAGGATGGTGGTGGCCGCAAAAGCGGCAGGAAGCGTACGCATGGAAAACCCCCGTTTTCGTTGCAGACAGTAACAACCGGGCCGGGATATCTCTCGAGGATGACAGCGGCATGACAAAATGTCGCAGCATTGTGGCCGCCGCTTTCGCCGTCCGGCTCTGACCGCAAAAACCTTGACTCCTGTGGAAAACCTTCTAAGAGCAACAACGGAAAAGGAATCTCCATGGTTCACGACGAACATGCCATTGCCGACCGCAATGACCGGGCACAGTTTGCCGGGGTGGACATTGCCGTTCCGGTTTCTGCCAAAACCAAGGCCAAAACGACGACGAAAACCGTCTGATGTCTCTGGCCTGCCGCTCTCTCCCCGGCTCGGCTGGGGACAGGAAGACGCGATCCGTCGCGCCTTTCCCCTCACCGGAAAAGAGGAGAGAAGAGAAAGAGAGCTTGAGAAATGGGTTTCAAAGTAGCAGTTGCGGGAGCGACCGGAAACGTCGGCCGGGAGATTCTCAACATCCTCTCCGAGCGGGGCTTCCCCGCCGATGAGGTCGTGGCGCTTGCCTCCTCGCGTTCGCAGGGTACCGAAGTTTCCTACGGTGACCGGACGCTGAAGGTATCCAATATGGAGAATTACGATTTCTCCGATACCGACATCTGCCTGATGTCGGCCGGCGGTGAGATCTCCAAGAAGTTCTCGCCGAAGATCGGCCAGCAGGGCTGCGTTGTCATCGACAATTCCTCGGCCTGGCGTTACGACGCCGACGTGCCGCTGATCGTGCCGGAAGTGAACCCGGATGCCATCAGCCTGTTCACCAAGCGCAACATCATCGCCAATCCGAATTGCTCGACTGCCCAGCTGGTGGTGGCGTTGAAGCCGCTGCATGACTTCGCCAAGATCAAGCGTGTCGTTATCTCGACCTACCAGTCGGTCTCCGGCGCCGGCAAGGACGGCATGGACGAGCTCTTCAATCAGACACGCGCCGTTTTTGTCGCCGATCCGATCGAAAATAAGAAGTTCACCAAGCGTATCGCCTTCAACGTCATTCCGCACATCGATAGCTTCATGGAAGACGGCTACACCAAGGAAGAGTGGAAGGTGCTGGCCGAGACGAAGAAGATGCTCGACCCGAAGATCAAGGTGACCTGCACGGCAGTGCGCGTGCCGGTTTTCATCGGCCATTCGGAATCGGTCAATATCGAGTTCGAAAACGAGATCACCGCCGACCAGGCCCGTGACATCCTGCGCGATGCGCCGGGCTGCCTCGTCATCGACAAGCGCGAGGACGGCGGCTACATCACGCCTTATGAATCCGCCGGCGAGGACGCGACCTACATCTCGCGCATCCGCGAAGATGCGACGGTCGAAAACGGCCTCAACATCTGGGTGGTCTCCGACAATCTGCGCAAGGGTGCGGCATTGAACGCCATCCAGATCGCTGAGCTGCTCGTCAATCGTGGCCTTGTCAAACCGCGCAAGCAGGCCGCCTGATACCATTTGTAAACCATAATATGCTAAAGCCCTGCTGATGAAGGCAGGGCTTTTTGCCGAACAGTAAGCGCCCTTATCCATAAGCGCTTACTGAAAGGTGATCGTGACAAGATCGCCGTCGGCTGGCATTCTGCCTGGCGTCAAGCCAAGCTATGCCGCCCGAAACCGATAGCGGTTTTGGGACAAAGGCATGAACAGAACAAAGATTTAAGGCGCGTCGCATGGTTCTGATGGCCGCGGCGCGCTTCAGCAGACCGGAGCGGGGTTTCTCATGCGCATGACAACATTCCTTCTGGCCGCATCTATGGCAGCCGGCGTCCTCCACGCGCTGCCGGCAGCGGCCCAGGGCGCCCAATGCGGCAACAATAGCAGCGGTTTCAGTGCATGGGTCGCCGACTTCAAGCAGGAAGCGGCGGCAAACGGCGTCAGCCGCTCGGTCCTCGACCGCGCCTTCGCCAACGTCAATTACAACAAACCGACGATCGCCGCCGACCGCGGCCAGAAGAGCTTCAAACTCTCCTTCGACGCGTTCATGCAGAAGCGCGGCGGTGCCACCGTCATTTCCCGCGGCCGCAGCATGAAGGCCGCCAACCAGGCACTTTTTGCCTCGATTGAACGCCGTTTCGGCGTTCCGTCCGGCCCGCTGATCGCGATCTGGGGCATGGAGACCGGTTTTGGCAGCTATATGGGCAACCAGCATACGCTGTCGGCTGTTTCGACCCTTGCCTATGACTGCCGTCGTTCGGACTATTTCACCGACCAGCTCTATGCCGCGCTCCAGCTCGTCTCCGAGGGCTATCTGAGCCCGCAGGCCAAGGGTGCTGCCCACGGTGAAATCGGCCAGACGCAGTTTCTGCCGCGCAATGTCGTACGCTTCGGCGCCGATGGCGACGGCGACGGCCGCGTCGACATGGTCGGTTCCCGCGCCGATGCCCTGGCCTCGACTGCGAATTTCCTCAAAGGCCATGGCTGGAGCGCCGGCGCCGGCTATCAGCCCGGAGAGCCGAATTTCGTCGCCATCCAGGGCTGGAACGCCGCCAGCGTCTACCAGCAGGCGATCGCCTATATCGGCCAGCAGATCGACGGCAAATAGGCCCTCATCGACAACGATACCCGAAAACGCCGCTGCGACATGCGGCGTTTTTCATGTTCGGGTATCAAAACCGCCGCCCGACGCCTTCTTGCGTCGCTCCTCCTTCGCCGGCGCCTGCACGATCGGTCCCGAAACGACGCAGTTGCGGCCGGAGGCCTTGGCGGCATAGAGCGCCAGATCAGCGCGTTTGACCAGATCCTCGAAGTTCCGGTTGGCGGCTTCATTTGCCCGGCCGGCGCATCCGAAACTCGCCGTCACCTTGAGAACATCGCCGCTCTCCAAAGATATTTCCGCCGCTTCGATCGCCAGCCGCACGCGCTCGGCAATGATTGCAGCATCGTCAGGCGTCGAATCCGGCAGAAGCGCCAAAAACTCCTCGCCGCCATGGCGCACCAGCAGATCGAAGGAGCGAAAATTTTGACGCGCGACGCCCGCGACCTGCCGGAGCACGGCATCGCCGGCATCATGCCCGTTGATATCGTTGACCTTCTTGAAATGATCGAGGTCGAAGAGGACGACGGAGATCCAGCGCGACCCGTGCTCGGCCTGCGTCAGAAGCGCCGATGCGGCGACCTCGAAGCCGCGCCTGTTGTACAAGCCAGTCAGAAGATCGGTCTGGGCGGCGTTGCGCAACTCGCTGACCAGTGTCTCGCGATCCCGCGTCAGCCGGTCGATCAGGCGCAGGCCCCTTGCCGCCAGCGTCATCACCAATGTGGCGAGAAGCAACAGGCCGGCACACAGCCCCAGGATCAGCGTCAGATGTATATGCGCGCGCGTCGACAAGTTTTCGCCGGTCTCATGAATATCTTTTGCGGCCTCGACCATCTTCTGCTGCAGGAAGATCATGCGTTCGCTCTGCGCAGTAGCCCAGACGTCGCGCACTACGCGCGTCGGCTGCGATCCGGCAAGGATCGCATCGGTGATCGCATTCGCCTTCACCTGGTCGCTACGGGCAAGATAGGCAACGATGTCGCGCACGATCGGCGCCGTGGAATGAAAGACCATGTGGTCCATGCCCTCACCGAGCATTACCTTGCCCTGTACGAACAGCTCCACCGGAAACCGCGCGGAAACACGGTGATCGAGGTAGCGGGTGCCGACGCCGGTAATCAGTCTTTCGCCGTAATAGGTCAGCAGAATACCCATCAGCTGGTTGGATTTCTCAAGCAGCACCGGATCGCTGATCAGTGGTGAAAGCGTGTCGACGACGGCAAGCTGCTTGAGAGCTGCATACCAGTAGATAGAACCGGGATCGCTGCCGGCGTAAAGGCCCTGGTCGACGGCGTTGCGGGCGGCAACGATGCGGCTATAGGCAAGGCTGAGAATCGATAATTCGCCGGCCAGCCCTGGGTCGAGCGCATCGCGGGAGGGCAGCGTGGCATAGAAGGCCAAGCGCTCGCGATCGAGCGTCACCCGGCTTCTCTGCATGTCGGCGGCAGTCGCGTTGTTGGGACGTGCGAGGTAGAGGCGGGTGGCGCCAATTTCACTCAGGATCTCCGTGGCGGCGATCGACCCGCCGCGGGCAAGCACGTCGGCGAACTGCCTGTCCTTTTCGAGATCCCTGTATTGTCTGAGCGAAGACCTTATGACGACGACGCCTTCAATGAGCATGAAGACGAAGGGCAGCATGATGGCGGCCAGGATAACCCTTTTGATGGTTTCGAACTTCATCGCCAATCGCCACGGTGATCAAAACGTCGGTCGTGCGCGACCAATTGACGGCATCTTAGCAGCAATTCTTAATAAACTGATAAAGCGGCGGATCCCTAGATTTCTGGCCCTAGATTTCTGGACGAATGAAGTCACGAGTCTCAGCATCCATCACCCAGAGTTCGCCTGTGGAGATATCGAACCATGCGCCATGGAGGTGCATTTTTCCTGCTTCCTCGAGCGCCTTGATGTCGGGAAAGCTTCTGAGATTGTCGATCGAATTGCGGATCGAGACACGCTCCAGCGCCGTCTGCCGCTCGGCCGCCGTCATCACATCGTTGCTCTGGATCTGCTCGGCGGCGGGCTTGACCAGCGACATCCAGCGGCCGATGAAATCGCCGGGCGACAGCGGCTCGGCGTTCGGATCGAGCGCTGCACGGATTCCGCCGCAGCGGCCATGGCCCATCACGACGATATCCGAGACCTTCAGCGCCTGCACGGCAAATTCGAGCGCGGCCGACGTCGAATGGAAGTGACCGTCCGGCTCGTAAGGCGGCACCATGTTGGCAACGTTGCGAATGACGAAGAGCTCGCCCGGGCCGGCATCGAAGATCAGCTCCGGTGCCGCACGTGAATCCGAACAGGCAATGACCAGCGTATGGGGACTCTGACCGTTTTCGGCAAGCTGCCGATACCTGTCGCGGGCGTCGGCATAACGTCCGCTCATAAAGTTGCGATAGCCGTCCAGAAGAGGATTTGGAAAACGCTGCATGCTTCTGGATTAGCGCGCGCGGAAGACAAGATCAACTGCTGCACTGCAAAATGAACGCATTGGCCGATGTGTCATTTTTTCCGCCGCTGCGCCGGATGCACGAGCCGGCGCATCTGCACCATGGCCATCGGCGTCGAAAGGCTGGAAGCATCGCTTGCCAACATCAATTCGTTGCTGCCGCGCTTGACGGCGCGCGCAAGCACCTCGAAGACGCTGGCGGTGGCAAGCTGAAGCGCTTTTTCGTCCTCGAGGCCGGAAAGCAGGCGCGACAGGAAGACGGCAGCAAGCAGGTCGCCGAGCCCATTCGGCGGATTTTCGACGACGCGGTGCTCGGCAAGAAGCGCGTGACGGCCGGAAAGATAGAGATTGCCGGTACCGCCCGCCATCATCGGCACGGCCGAGGTGACGAGCATGCGCGATGGTCCGAGCGCCAGCGCCGCCTCCATGATCGCGCTGTTGTCTTCAAGCGCTGCCCCCGAAAGCCATGCGAGTTCGTAGCGGTTCGGCGTCGCCAGCGAGGCGAGCGGGATGAGATGATCGCGAATAGCCTCTGCGGTCGCTTCCGGCACGTAGAGGCCGCCGAGATCGCCCATGACGGGATCGCAGACATAAAGCAGTTCCTGATTATCTTGCCGGAGCGCAGCGATCAGCCGGGCGACGGAACGCGCCTGGGCGGCATTGCCGAAATAGCCCGAAAGCACCGCCCTGACTTCGCCGATCCAGGGCGCGCGGATTAGATCGTCGATCGCCGCGTCGAAATCCGCTTCCGCAAATGTCAGCCGCGTCGAGCGGCCGTGGCCGGGATGCCAGGGAAGCACGATGGTCGGCAGCGCCCAGACAGGATGACCGAGCGTCTCCAGTGCAAAGACCGCCGCCCGGTTGCCGACCGAGCCGCGCACCACATGACTGGAGATGACAATGACTGCGCCCGCTGCATTTTCCGACATGATACCGAGGTCCGAATGATGATCGCGTTTTGATGATCTTTTTGACGGCGCGCTGTCAACCATTCTTCACGTGGGCATGGAAATGTAGGCGAAACGAAAACTAAAAAGAGGCTTCCCCGTTCGTTTTGGCCAGGAAAGCGAAAAAATCCCTCTTCATTTCCTATTTTGAGGGTCAAAAAAGCATCAAGACAATCGTTCGGGCCTCCATTTTAGAGATTTTTTCGAAGAATCTTCTGTTAGCTTGCAGAAAATCAGTCCATTGCGGGAGGCGATCCATGGCTGCCAGAAACAATCCGAAACGGGAAAAGCAGATCGAAAGCGCACGCAAGATCGCCAAGGCGACGGGCGAGGCGCATCTCGATCCGGAAATACTCTTCGGCCGGGCCAGCAATGACGATCTCGAACTCTATACGCCTGAGATGCTGGCGCTCTCCGCCGTGCATTCGGCAAAGGAACTTGCCGCCTGGAATGGCAAGGCGCCTCGTGTCGGCATCGACACCATTGCCGATGTGACGCCAGATGGCATTGCCGTTTCGGTGCTATCGGTCACCGACCGGAACATGCCTTTTCTGTTTGAATCGGTCATGGGTGAAGTGACGAGCACCTATCGCGACCTGTTCATGGCCGTGCATCCCATCCTGATCATGGAAAAAGGTAAGGCGCCGGCGATTTATTCCGCCGATCATCCGAGCGACCCGGCCAACCGCGTCAGCCATATCCAGCTCCACATTGCGCCGCTCAACTTCGCCCAGGCCGCAGATCTCGTCAAACGTGTCGAAACCGTCCTCGAGCAGGTCCGCCTGTCGGTGTCCGACTGGAAGCCGATGCTTTCCAAGATCGACGGGGTGATCGCCGAGCTCTCAGCCAACGGCACCACCCGGAAGAAGGCTGATCGCGATGAGGCAATCGCCTTCCTGACATGGCTGCGCGATGAGAATTTCACTTTCCTCGGGATGCGTGAATATGTCTATTCCGGCAAAGGTTCCGATGCCAGGGTCGAACGCGACAAGGGTGCTGGCCTCGGCATGCTCTCCAACCCGGATGTGCTGGTGTTGCGCACCGGCAAGGACGCCGTGACGACGACGCCTGAGATCCTGGCCTTCCTCGACGGCCCCGATTTCCTCATCGTCACCAAGGCAAATGTGAAATCGATCGTCCATCGCCGGGCCTATATGGATTATGTCGGCGTCAAACGTTTCGACGCTGCGGGCAACGTCACCGGCGAACTGCGCATCGTCGGGCTCTTCACTTCGACGGCCTATACGTCGCTCGCCTCTGAAATCCCGCTGCTGCGTTCCAAGATCGAAAAGGTGAAGGAGCATTTCGGCTTCGACCCGATGAGCCATTCCGGCCGCATGCTCGACAACACGCTGGAATCTTATCCGCGCGACGACCTTTTCCAGATCGACACCACGTTGCTTGCAAATTTTGCCGAACAGATCAATGACTTGGCCGACCGTCCGCGCGTGCGCGTCCTGCCGCGCATCGACCATTTCGACCGCTTCGTCTCGGTGATCATCTACGTGCCGCGCGAGGAATACGACTCGATCGTCCGCGAGCGGATCGGCACCTATCTGAAGACTGTCTATGACGGTCGTGTCTCCGCCTATTATCCGGCTTTCCCGGAAGGCGGCGTGGCGCGCGTGCATTTCATCATCGGCCGCTCCGGCGGCAAGACGCCGCGTATTCCGCAGGCAAAGCTCGAGCAGGTGATCCGCGAAATCACCGCCCGTTGGGACGACCGTTTCGAGGCGCTGGCCGGGGCCAAGGCGCCGAAGATATCGGTCGACCAGGCCTTCCAGGATTCCTTCACTCCGGAGGAAACCGTTGCCGACCTCGCCGATATCGGCGCCTGCGCCGCTGGCGAGCCGCTTCGCATCCAGTTCTACCATCGTCCGGAAGAACGGGGCCGCATCCTCTCGCTGAAAATCTTCCACGCCGGCGGCCAGCTGGCGCTGTCGCGCCGCGTACCGCTTCTGGAAAATCTCGGCTTCAATGTCGTCAGCGAACGCACCTTCGACATTGGGGTGCCGGCCGCCGATGGAGAAACGAAACTCGTCGTGCTGCACGATATGGAGCTCGGGGCCCGCAATGGTGGCGACATAGACCTGCAGCGCTACGGCGCTGCCCTCGAAGAAGCCTTCGTCGCCGCCTTCGCCGGCACGATCGACAATGACAGCTTCAATCGGCTGATCCTTTCGGCCGGGCTTTCAGCGCGCGAGACGAACGTGCTGCGCGCCTATGCACGTTATCTCCGCCAGGCCGGCATTGCCTATTCGCAGGATTACATCGCAACCACGCTCGACAAATATCCTGCTGTCGCCGCCGCCATCTTCCGGCTGTTCCACGACACGCTCGATACCACGCTTTCCGAGAAGGCCCGCCTCAAGAAGCTTGCCGACCTGCACCAGGCGATCGAGGCCGAGCTTGCCGACGTGCCGAGTCTTGACGACGACCGTATCCTGCGCCGTTACGTCAATATCGTCGATGCGACACTTCGCACCAATTATTTCCAGAAGAATCCGGACGGCTCCCCAAAGTCGATGCTGGCCTTCAAGCTTGATCCGCACCTGGTCGACGGCCTGCCGCAGCCGAAACCCTTCCGCGAAATGTTCGTCTATGGCGTCGAAGTCGAAGGCGTGCACCTGCGCTTTGGCAAGGTGGCGCGCGGTGGCCTGCGCTGGTCGGATCGTGCCGAGGATTATCGCACTGAGGTGCTCGGCCTCGTCAAGGCCCAGCAGGTGAAGAACGCGGTCATCGTGCCGGTCGGCGCCAAGGGCGGCTTCTATCCGAAGAAGCTCCCCATCGGCGGCAGCCGCGACGAGATCTTCAATGCCGGCCGCGAGGCTTACAAGACCTATATCCGCACGCTGCTGTCGATCACCGATAATATATCGGGCGCCGAGATCGTGCCGCCGAAGGACACCGTCCGGCTCGATGGTGACGATCCCTATTTCGTCGTCGCCGCCGACAAGGGCACCGCAACCTTCTCCGATACCGCCAATGCGCTGGCCCAAGAAGCCGGCTTCTGGCTGGACGATGCCTTCGCCTCCGGCGGCTCGGCCGGTTACGACCACAAGAAGATGGGCATCACTGCCCGCGGCGCCTGGGAAACCGTCAAGCGCCATTTCCGCGAAATGGACATCGACATCCAGACGACGCCCTTCACCGTTGCCGGCGTCGGCGACATGTCCGGCGACGTCTTCGGCAATGGCATGCTGCTCTCTCCGAAGATCCGCCTCATATCCGCCTTCGACCACCGCGACATCATCATCGATCCCGATCCCGATATGGAAAAGACGCTGGCCGAGCGCCAGCGTCTCTTCGACCTGCCGCGGTCAAGCTGGCAGGATTTCGACAAAACCGTGCTCTCCAAAGGTGCGATGATCATCTCCCGCGCGGCGAAATCGGTCACTCTGACCCCGGAAGCGGTTGCCGCGATCGGCCTCGACAAGGCCGTGGCGACGCCCTTCGAAATCATCACGGCGATCTTGAAGAGCCCGGTCGACCTGCTCTGGTTCGGCGGCATCGGCACCT
The DNA here is from genome assembly GCF_017357385.1 of Rhizobium sp. NZLR1. Lineage (NCBI taxonomy): Bacteria > Pseudomonadati > Pseudomonadota > Alphaproteobacteria > Hyphomicrobiales > Rhizobiaceae > Rhizobium > Rhizobium sp. NZLR1. The sequence continues at coordinate 4,549,088 of NZ_CP071632.1, forward strand.
ATGTGAAAGCGGCGCCCGAAACCGACGCCGAAGTTGGCGACCGCGCCAACGACCCGATCCGCGTCACGGCGGCCGAAGTGCGCGCCAAGGTGATCGGCGAGGGCGCAAACCTCGGTGTCACCCAGAAGGGCCGCATCGCCTATGGTCTCAAGGGCGGGCGCTGCAATTCCGACGCCATCGACAACTCGGCCGGCGTCAACACCTCGGACGTCGAGGTCAACATCAAGATCGCGCTGGCAGCCGCCATGCATGACGGCCGCATGACGCGGGCAAAACGCGACCAGCTTCTGTCCTCGATGACCAGCGAAGTGGCGATCCTGGTGCTGCGCAACAACTACCTGCAGTCGCTGGCGATCTCGCTGACGGAACGCAAGGGCACGGCAAACGGTCTCGAACTCGGCCGTTTCATGAGCGTGCTCGAGGCCGCCGGCCAGCTGAACCGCAAGGTCGAGACTTTGCCGGACGAGCAGAGCCTTGCTGAACGCTATGCCGCCGGCAAGCCGCTGACGCGACCGGAAATCGGCGTGTTGGTATCCTACGCCAAGATCGTGCTCTTCGATGCGCTGGCCGCCAGCGATCTGCCGGACGATCTCTATTTTACCGCGACGCTTTTGAATTATTTCCCGGTCAAGATGCAGAAGTCGAATGCCGGCGATATCGCCGGCCACCGGCTGAAGCGCGAAATTGTCGCGACCGTGCTTGCCAACGAGGCGATCAACCGCGGCGGGCCGAGCTTCACCGTCGCCATGATGGACGCGACGGCGGCCTCGGCACCGGAGGTGGTGCGCGCGGCGATCGTTGCCCGCGACGGTTTCGACCTGAACAGGCTCTGGGCCGAAACGGATGCGCTCGACGGCCGGATATCGGGCGAGATGCAGAACCGCATCTACGAGGAAATAAGCCATAGCTTTACCGTCTTGACGCGCCTGCTCTTGAAGACCGGCATGACCAAGGCCGATATGGCGGAGGTGATTAGCCGGCTCCAGGCTGCCTTGAAGAAGCTGAGGCCTGCCTTTGCCGAACAATCGGCCGGCGATGCCGCCGCCCGGCAGGCGGAGTATAGTCAGGCAGGCGTGCCCGAAAAACTCGCAGCCGAGATCGCCAATCTCCAAAGTTTTGCGCTGGTGCCGGAGATCATGCAGATTGCCGAGCGCACCGGCGAGACCTTGGTGCGGGCCGCCGAAAACTACTTCGCAGTGTCGCAGACTTTCCGCATTGCCCGGCTGCTGGCAGCGGGCGGGCGGATCCTCACTTCCGACCATTACGAGAACCTGGCGCTTGCCCGCAGCATTGACCAGATCGCCAGCGCAAGACGCGACATCGTCATCTCGGCCCTGTCCGATCACGGCAAGGAGAAGCTTCCGGTTCAGGCCTGGCATGCGCAGGATCGTATCCGCATCAACCGCATCGTCGAAGAGCTTTCGAGCCTCAGCGACAGCGGCGATCCTAACCTTGCGCGTATTACCGTTGCTGCAGGTATCCTGACCGATCTTGCGCGCGACCGGGTGAGGTGAGACAGTCCGCTGAAAAAGGAGCGGATGTTGAATCGCATTGACTGGACAGGAACGCAGCCCCCGAAGGCCACGGAGAAGGGCATCTGGGGGTGGATGTTCTTCGATTGGGCAGCCCAGCCCTTCTTTACCGTGGTCACTACCTTCATCTTCGGACCCTATTTCGTTTCCCGCCTGACCGATGACCCCGTTTCCGCGCAGACGACGTGGAGCAACATGGCGACGATCTCATCGGTGATCATCGCCCTGCTCTCGCCCATTCTCGGCTCGATCGCCGACCAGTCAGGCGCACGCAAACCCTGGATCGGCTTCTTTGCGATCATCAAGATCGCCAGCCTTTTCTGCCTGTGGTTCGCAGCCCCCGGCTCGGCTGTTATTTATCCCGCGATTTTCATGATCCTCGCCTCGATCTCGGCCGAGTTTTCGATCGTCTTCAACGATTCGATGATGCCGCGCCTGGTCGCCAAGCACGAGGTCGGCAAGCTCTCCAACACCGCCTGGGGGCTTGGTTATCTCGGCGGCATCATCGTGCTCATCGCCGTCGTCACGTTGCTGGCGGCAAGCCCCGAGACCGGCAAGACCATCCTAGGCCTCGATCCGCTATTTGGTCTCGATCCTCGGACCGGAGAGGATGCACGCATCACCGGGCCGATCTCGGCCGTCTGGTATCTGATCTTCATCCTGCCGATGTTCTTCTTCACGCCGGATGTCGGCAGGGGTCTTCCCTTCGGCACCGCCGTCCGTTCGGGCCTGCGAGAGCTGAGAAACACGCTTGGTGAACTGAAGGAGCGCCGCGGCATCCTCAAATTCCTCATCGCCCGGATGATCTACCAGGACGGCGTCAACGGGCTGCTGATCCTCGGCGGCATCTTCGCGGCCGGCATGTTCCGCTGGGCAACGATCGAGATCGGCATCTACGGCATCGTCCTCAACGTCGTCGCGATTTTCGGCTGCCTGATTGCCGGGCGTATCGACAAGAGTGTCGGGTCGAAGGTGACCGTCGTCATCAGCCTCACCATGCTGCTCCTCGCCACCATCGGCATCATCTCGACAGGGCCGGGTTATACCCTGTTCGGACTGATGCCGCTGCCAACGGCGGATTCCGGCGGCCTCTTCGGCACTGCGGCGGAAAAGGCCTATATCCTCTATGGTCTGTTGATCGGGTTTGCCTTCGGGCCGGTGCAGGCCTCCTCGCGCTCCTATCTCGCCCGCAGCGTCAGCCCGGAGGAAGCCGGTCGCTATTTCGGCATCTACGCGCTTTCGGGGCGCGCCACGAGTTTCATGGCGACGCTGCTCTTCTCGCTGGTCACCTATATGAGTGGATCACCGCGGCTTGGAATGGCAACGTTGATCCTGTTTCTCGCCGGCGGCCTGGTGCTGCTCGTCCGCACGCCCTATCCGGCCGATCGGGCATAGCAATACCTGGGATGGGATGATTTTACATCCGGAATTGGGTAAAAACAACGAGATAGAGCATTTCCGCCACGCATTCAGTGCCGGAAATGGCGCATGCCGGTAAAGACCATCGCAATGCCATGTTCGTCGGCGGCATCGATGACCTCCTGGTCGCGCATCGAGCCGCCCGGCTGGATAACCGCCGTTGCGCCTGCAGCGATCATCGACAGAAGACCATCGGCAAACGGCAGGAAGGCTTCGGAGGCGACCGCCGAACCATGCGTCATCGGCACGGCAAGGCCGAGCGCCTTGGCCGCCTCTTCGGCTTTGAGCGCGGCGATGCGGGCGGAATCGACACGGCTCATCTGGCCGGCGCCGATACCGGCCGTCTGGCCGTCCTTGGCATAGACCACGGCGTTCGATTTCACATGTTTGCCGATCTTGAAGGCGAACTTCATATCATCAAGCTCCTGCGCCGTCGGCGCCCGCCTGGTGACGACCTTGAGCTCCAGATCCTCGACCATGCCGTTGTCGCGGCTCTGGACCAGCAGGCCGCCGGAAACGGTCTTTGCTGTCAGGCCCGCGGCGCGCGGATCGGGCAGGCCGCCGGCAGACAGCAGCCGCAGGTTCGGCTTGCGGGCGACGATCGCCTTCGCTTCCTCCGTGACATCAGGCGCGATGATCACTTCGGTGAAGAGCTTGACGATCTCCTCGGCCGTTTCGGCATCCAGCGTCCGATTGAGCGCGATGATGCCGCCGAAGGCGGAAACGCTATCGCAGGCGAGTGCCCGCCGATAGGCCTCGACCAGGCTTGATCCGGTGGCGACGCCGCAGGGATTGGCATGCTTGATGATGGCGCAAGCCGCCTTCTGAGGCAGGAATTCGGCGACCAGCTCATAGGCGGCATCGGTATCGTTGATATTGTTGTAGGAGAGCTGCTTGCCCTGAAGGAGGGCGGCCGTCGAAACACCCGGGCGCTTCTCGCCGGTGACGTAGAAGGCCGCCTTCTGGTGCGGATTTTCGCCGTAACGCATCTCTTCCTTCAGCGCGCCGCCGATAACGCGGTGGCGAGGCGTGTCGATCGACAGCACTTCTGCGAACCAGTTGGAAATCATAGCGTCATAGGCCGCAGTGCGGGCATAGGCCTTGGCGGCCATGCGCTGGCGGAAGGCATAGGCGGTCTTGCCCTCATCTGCGGAAAGCTGCTCTGTGAACTCGGCATAATCCGCCGGATCGGTCAGGATCGTCACATAGGCATGATTCTTGGCCGATGCCCGGATCATCGCCGGCCCGCCAATATCGATATTCTCGACGGTTGTCGGATAATCACCGCCGGCGGCGCGCACTTCTTCGAAGGGATAGAGGTTGATGACGGCGAGGTCGATGGCCTCGATGCCATGCTGTTTCATCGCCTCCTGGTGTTCGCTATCGTCGCGGATCGCCAGCAGGCCGCCATGCACCGTCGGATGCAGCGTCTTGACCCGCCCGTCCATGATCTCGGGAAAACCGGTGATTTCGGAGACATCGATGACCGCAAGGCCGGCAGCAGCGATCGCTTTGAAGGTGCCGCCGGTCGAGAGCAGTCGCACGCCTCTGGCAGACAGTGCTCGGGCCAGTTCGACGATCCCGGTCTTGTCGAAGACGGAGAGGAGGGCGGTCTTGATTTCGATCTTGTCGGGGGCGGGGATTTTCTTGGAAATGACGGCCATGAAACCTTCTCCATTCGGGCTTCGGGAGACATCCGCTTAATTTAGAGCAGGATTCGGATTTCAGGCCGACGTGGGCCCAAGACCATCCTGCTCCAGGACGCTCGCATTCTGAGGCCGCGTTAGCACAGCTTCGTCGCCGCGCAAACAGGTGCTATCCCTTACGGGACAAAAACCAACGGATTTCCGTCTTCTCGGCAAGATCGAAGTCGATTTCGATCTGGTCCGAACCGCAAATGCCGGAGCTGTCGGCAAAGAAGATGTCCTCGGCAATCAGCACTTCATTGCCGGGTGCGGAAAACAGCCAGCTTTCACCGTCTGGCGCCGTCAGCAGCACGGACTCGCCGTCACCCTGATGTAGGACGATCGACGGATGGATATGAAAACGGGCGACAGCCTTCAGCGGCTCGTCATGCTCATATCCTTCCCGGACGACGAGCCGGTCGCGGCCGGTGACGATCGAGCCTGCGGCATTGAGTGTCAGCTCACGCTCATGCAACAACCCGAACGCTCTGAGATAACCGTCATGGCTAAGCTTGATGCCGTCGCGCCCATCCTCCGTTTCGGAACGCTCGACGGTGACTGTTCTCACCGGCTCGGTGATCGCGTGATTGAGGAACGGCGAGGGCGAAAAACGGCTGGACGAGGTGTCGTTGAGGATAACCGTCGAATGCGCCGCCGTCGTGCGCGCCATCTGGACATAACGGTGCCCGTTAAATTTCGGCGAACCGGAATTGACGATGAAACGGTGACGGCCGGACGACATTTCGAAGGAGAGGCTGCCGGCATGTACGGTCCGAAGTGCGCCTCCCGAAGGCGGCGTGCCGGCATCGGCAATGATTACTGTCTTTCCCCCGGAAAGCCGCTGATAGCGGGAATGCGGCAAGGCCTTGAACGGCTGGCCGGCGGTCTCGTCATAGCGCAGTACGGAGATCAGCTCGTTTGCCAACGTTGAGGTCGCCCCGTTGAACAGCGCCAGATCCCCGTCCTGATGGCGAAAGAACCGCAATGCCGGGTATATGCGGTCGATGCCGGAAATCAGCTTCTGTGGCAGGTCGTGGCCGAGATTGACATAGGTTTGCCTTAGCGGCAGCAGATCGAGCAGCAATTCCAGGCCGACGCGCGGATTGCGCGAGATATGGCCGCCATCCGGCAGAATCTGGCTATCGAATTCGCGGTCGAGCGCCTGCGCCGCCTTTCTGAGCGTGGATGCGCGGGCAGGCATGGCAACCGAGGCCATGGCGAGCGCGATACGCAGCCGAAACAGCTCCAGACCGCCAAGCGTATACGGCGCCATGCGGTGCAGGAACCTCACCTGGAACGCCAGCGACTTCATGAAGCGGCGATAAAAGCCGCGGTCGGCATTCTGCAACACCACCGGCGAATGCGACAGCCAGGCGATGACGCGCTGGGCGGTGACGTCGGTCTCCCATGCAATCCCCTCCATGCGGCCGGCATGGATGGAGAGCCAGCTGTCGACGATCGCACGGGCTGCAGCCGAGCTGCGCTCCGTCTTGTTCGCCCGCATGTGCCGGAGCCAGCCGAAGCTGTGAAGGCGGATGGCGAAGGGGCGCGAGGGCAGGGTGAAGGTGAAGGGTGACTTTCCACTCGTTTCCAACATCCGCCCGGCCAGGAGAAACCGTCCGTTGAGGATTTCGTCGGCCACATGCGAATCGATGCTGCGGAGATCGGTCGGCGCGACGATGAGACGCTCGGGCGCGTTGATCGAATGGCGGAGGAGCTTCAGGCGCAGCAACGCGATGCGGCGCAAGGCGCGCCGCCAAGCCTCCCGAACATACATGCTCGCAAAACGCCGACCGGACTGCATATTCTATTGTCTATTGACCCTCGTGGTTAAGAATAGGTGAAAAGTGGCCGATTTCATCGTCCGCAATGAATTAATTCGTGACAAGGTTAGAATATACGCAAATTCATGCGTTCTTAGCTGGGATCGCTGCGGTTTTTGGACGGGACCTGCCTGACACCGGGCACCCAAGCCCGCAATCAGGCCACGCGCCGCAGCACGGCGGCATAGAAGCCGTCAAGGCCGGAGGCGACGCCATCGGGCATTTTCAGCATGGTCGGAAGCGTGCGGAATTCACCGAGCGGCGTGATCGCCGCTTCAAGGCCCGGCCAACTACCGGGATCGATCGGAACACGCTGGACCGCACCGGTGTCGGCAAGAACACGGGCAACGACGTCCTCACCCTCGACAGGATCGAGCGAACAATTCGAAAAAACCAGCGTGCCGCCCGGCTTCAGCAGGGTCAGCGCATGACGCAGCAGCCGTTCCTGCAGCGCCGCCAGCCTGGCGATATCCTCAGCTCCCTTGGTCCAAAGCACGTCGGGGTGCCGGCGTGTCGTACCGGTGGACGAGCAGGGGGCATCGAGCAGGATCGCATCGAAACGCTCTGCCGGCTCGAACGTCGTCAGATCCGCTGCGATCGTCTCCGCCTTTAAACCGAGTCGGTCGAGATTCGATCGCAGCCGTCTCAGCCGGCTTTCCGATTGGTCGAGGGCGGTGACTGCGCCGCCGGCAAGGACGAGCTGCGCCGTCTTGCCCCCCGGCGCGGCGCAGAGATCGGCGGTCCGTTTGTCCGAGAGATCGCCGAAAAGCTGAGCCGGGATGCTTGCAGCCGCATCCTGCACCCACCACGCGCCCTCGTCGAAGCCTTGGAGCGAAGGAATGCCGCCATCGAAGGCGGCAAGCCGCACGCTGCCAGTCGGCAGGACAGCGCCGTGCAGCCGCTTTGCCCAGCCTTCGGGGTCGGACTTGACGGTCAGGTCGATCGCTGCCGGCTGGAGCTGAGATTCCGAAATCGCCAGCGCCGCGTCCCGGCCATAGGCTTTTTCCAGCCTGGCGATGAACCAGGCCGGCATCGGCGCGACCTGGCCAATCTCGTCGAGCACCTGCTCCTTCTCGCGGCCGAGCCGGCGGAGAATGGCATTGACCAGCTTGGCAAAACGCCGGTTACGCGGATCCTGATTGGCCTGCTCGACGGCAAGATCGACAGCCGAATGATCCGGCACGTCGAGATAGAGGATCTGCGCCGCCCCGATTGCAAGGACATGGTGTAGCGCCCGCGCCCCCTCCGGCAGCGGCGATTCCAGCAGCGCTGCAATCGCGGCATCGATGCGCGGCAGATGGCGCAGCGTCGTGTTCAGGATGGCGCGGACAAGCGCCCGGTCGTTTTCGCCGAGCGCCCGGTAGGCCGGATTGCCGTGTTCATGATCGAGAGCGCCGTCGAGCGGTAGTCTGCGATCGACGACGGCCGCAAGAATTTTTGCCGCCGCAGCCCGCGCCTGCATTCCGGGTTTGGCCGGCGCAGATCGCTCGGTGGACGGCTTATGCTTGCGGAATGGTTTCTTTGTGCCGTCTGAATTCAAGACCATGGACCTTTTGGCGGTTGCGAACCACCGCGACCAAGACCCGTATCCGGAACAGAGCGCGATTTGCGCGACGGATTAGCAGCCCGAACCGGCGGCGTCGAGACGTTCATGCCGCCCTGCGCCATGTCCTGTAGCGCAGCGATGCGGTTTTCCGTGTTTGGATGGGTGGAAAACAGATTGTCCATACGCTCGCCGGAGAGCGGATTGATAATGAACATATGCGCCGTCGCCGGGTTGCGCTCGGCATCCGCGTTCGGCACATGGGCAGCGCCGCGGGCAATCTTGCCGAGCGCCGAAGCCAGCCAGAGCGGATTGCCGCAGATTTCGGCGCCCCGGCGGTCCGCCGAATATTCACGCGTCCGGCTGATCGCCATCTGCACCAGCATGGCGGCAAGCGGCGCCACGATCATAGCAAGGAGAACTCCGACGAATCCAAGGGGATTGTTGTTGTTTTCACGGTTGCCGCCGAAGAAGAAAGCAAAATTGCCAAGCATCGAGATCGCCCCGGCAAGCGTTGCCGTGATCGTCATCGTCAGCGTGTCGCGGTTCTGGATGTGGGCCAGCTCATGCGCCATCACGGCCGCGACCTCCTCGGCAGACAAAGCGCTGAGCAGGCCGGTGGAAGCGGCGACGGCTGCGTTGTCGGGATTGCGGCCGGTGGCGAAGGCATTCGGCTGCGGGCTGTCGTAGAGATAGACCTTCGGCATCGGCAGGCCGGCATTGCGGGCGAGATCCCGCACGATCGCAAAGAATTCCGGCGCGTTGCGTTCATCGACTTCCTGGGCGCGATAGGCCGAAAGCACCATGCGGTCGGAATTCCAATAGGAAAAGAAGTTCATCCCGGCGGCGATGACGAATGCGATCATCATGCCTGCGCGACCGCCGATCAGAAAGCCGACAAACATGAAAAGCGCCGTCATGAAGGCAAGCAACATGGCAGTGCGAACGAGGTTCATTGCGGATCTCCATCTCCGATTTCGCCGTCACAAGCTTTCAATCCCGCCGCCGGCGCATTATGATTTGGTTATTCGCCAGCCATTTTCAATATTTTCCGGCAGGAGATGCCATGCAGGACGCCGATAACGACAATAGCGAAACGCCGACGGCCGAGGGATCGGAGCCGCCGCGCAGGATGCTGTCCCCGGCTGCCGAACGTGCGCTCGCCGAAGCCGAGGAGCGGCGAAAGAACCAGAAGCCGCCGGAGCTGCCGCCGGAGACCGGCGGCCGCGGCGGAGCCGAGCCGGCCCGCTTCGGCGATTATGAGATCAATGGCCGGGCAATCGATTTCTAAGTAAAATTTTCTCGCCCCGGTCGGAACCTGGATGCGCATTCGCTCGACGGGATGCTGGTTCATTTGCCAAGAATCCGGCTAACGTAATCTTGTCGGCGACTTTCTCTTGAACGGCTGGCCAGCCACACATCCAATTGTGGAAGTAAGGTGAGCCGTCCCGGCAACCTGGGCCTGAACGGCTCGATATCTCAGGCGGTCGCCTTGTTTTGCCGGTTGGCGATCAGATCGTCGACGACGGCTGGATCGGCGAGCGTCGAGGTATCGCCGAGAGCACCGAAATCGTCTTCGGCGATCTTGCGCAGGATACGGCGCATGATCTTGCCGGAGCGGGTCTTCGGCAGGCCGGGCGCGAACTGGATCTTGTCCGGCTGCGCAATCGGGCCGATTTCGGCGCGCACGTGTTTCACCAGATCCTGGCGAAGCGCATCCGTACCCTCATGGCCGGCCATCAGCGTCACATAGCAATAGATCCCCTGGCCCTTGATCGGATGCGGATAACCGACGACCGCAGCTTCCGAAACCAGATTGTGCGAGACAAGTGCCGATTCCACCTCGGCCGTACCGAGCCGGTGGCCGGAAACATTGAGCACGTCGTCGACACGACCGGTGATCCAGTAATAGCCATCGGCATCGCGCCGGCAGCCGTCACCGGTGAAATACTTGCCCTTGTAGGTGGAGAAATAGGTCTGGATGAAGCGATCATGATCGCCATAGACCGTGCGCATCTGGCCCGGCCAGCTATCGGTGATGCACAGATTTCCGTCGGCAGCACCTTCCAGCACCTTGCCCTCATTGTCGACCAGCTGCGGTTTGACGCCGAAGAACGGCACCGTTGCCGAGCCGGGTTTCAGATCGGTGGCGCCGGGCAGCGGCGTGATCATGTGGCCGCCGGTTTCCGTCTGCCACCAGGTATCGATGACCGGGCAGCGCTTGTCGCCGACGACATTGTAATACCATTCCCAGGCTTCCGGGTTGATCGGCTCGCCGACGGTGCCGAGCAGCCGTAGCGACGAGCGCGACGAGCGGGTGACGAACTCGTCGCCCGCGCCCATCAACGAACGGATCGCCGTCGGCGCCGTATAGAAGATATTGACCTTGTGCTTGTCGATGACTTCCCAGAAACGGCCTTGGTCCGGAAAATTCGGCACGCCCTCGAACATCAGCGTCGTCGCGCAATTGGCGAGCGGCCCATAGACGATATAGGAGTGGCCGGTGACCCAGCCGACATCCGCCGTGCACCAGTAGACGTCGCCGTCATGATAATCGAAGACGTATTCATGCGTCATCGCTGCATAGACGAGATAACCGCCCGTCGTATGCAGCACGCCCTTCGGCTTGCCGGTCGAGCCTGAGGTATAGAGAATGAACAGCGGATCTTCCGCCTTCATCTTCACCGGCGGGCATTCCGCCTTCACCGTCGCGATCTCCTGATGATGCCAGAGATCGCGGCCGGGCGCCCAGCCGGTCTTGCCGCCGGTGCGGCGCACCACCAACACCTTGCTGACATGCACATGCTGGCGGGCGGCGATATGGATCGCCGTATCGGTATTGTCCTTCAGCGGCACCGGCTTGCCGCCGCGCAGACCTTCGTCGCAGGTAATGACGAAGGTGGATTCGCAGTCGACGATGCGTCCGGCCAGCGCCTCGGGCGAGAAGCCGCCGAAGACCACCGAATGCACCGCGCCGATGCGGGCGCAGGCAAGCATCGCATAGGCCGATTCCGGGATCATCGGCATGTAGATTGTGACGCGATCGCCCTTCTTGACACCGTGCTTCTTCAACACGTTCGCCATCCGGCAGACGTGCTCGTAGAGTTCGTTATAGGTGACCTTCTTGTCGATATAGGGATTGTCGCCTTCCCAGATGATCGCCACCTGGTCGCCGTTGGTTTTCAGATGGCGGTCGATGCAATTATAGGAGACGTTGGTCTGGCCGTCCTCGAACCACTTGATCGAGACCTTGCCGGTAAAGGACGTGTTCTTGACCTTGGTATAGGGCTTGAACCAGTCGATCCGTTTGCCGTGTTTGCCCCAGAATTTGTCGGGGTTCTCGACGCTTTCCTCGTACCATTTCAGGTACTTTTCCTTATCGATCAGGGCGCGCGCCTTCACCGGCTTCGTGACCGGATAGATCTTCTCCGACATGCAACTCCTCCTCATGGGACATGCGACGGGCCAGGTGAGTTTTAGGGCCCGGATTCAAATCACGGCAATTCATAGCAGCTCGGATCGCCACGGCAATTAGACAAAGGTCATTTGATTTCGGAAGAATTGCAATTCTGCGACAGTGCGGTTATATAGCGGCATATTTCCCGGACATTGTGGTGACAATCCACGGACCGCGACCGGCGCGGACGATAGAAGGACTATATCCATGGCTCAAACACTGCTCATGCCGAAGGCGACAGCCATCTGGCTCGTCGACAATACGGCACTGTCTTTCGATCAGATCGCGCAGTTCTGCAAACTGCATCCGCTCGAAGTCAAGGCAATCGCCGATGGCGAAGCGGCGCAGGGTATCAAGGGCCTCGACCCGATCTCGACCGGACAGCTGTCCCGCGACGAGATCGCCCGCGCCGAAGCCAATCCGAACCACAAGCTGAAGCTTTCCGAACCGAAGGTGCGGGTGCCGGAATCCAAGCGCCGCGGCCCGCGTTATACGCCGGTTTCCAAGCGTCAGGACCGCCCGAACGCTATTCTCTGGCTCGTTCGCAACCATCCGGAGCTTAAGGACGCGCAGATTTCCCGCCTCGTCGGCACCACGAAATCGACCATCGAGCAGATCCGCGAGCGCACCCACTGGAACTCCGCCAATCTGGCGCCGATGGATCCGGTAACGCTCGGCCTCTGCAGCCAGATCGATCTCGACATGGAAGTGGAAAAGGCTTCCAAGGGCCGTCCGTTGCCGACCGCCGCCGAGCTCGGCGCGACGCTGCAATCGGCTCAGGAAACCGAGCGCCTGACCCCGAGCTACGAGCGCGAGGAGGAAAAGGAAAAGGAAATCGACGCCGATGCCGTCTTCCGCAAGCTGAGTTCGCTGCGCTCGGCGCCGAAGGACGAAGACGACGATCAGTACTGAGGCATCGACGATCTCATGAAAAACCCCGCCGGTATGAGCTGACCGGCGGGGTTTTTTGTTGCGGATTGCCTGTTTCGAATTAGCTGCGGAACAGGGTGAAGATGTTCTGCGCCGAGCTGTTGGCGATCGAGAGTGACTGGATGGCAAGCTGCTGCTGCGTCTGCAACGATTCACATCGGCAGGGAACCTAGACCGCGCTGGCGCAGCGCCTCGGAAATTTCCTCTAAAACCATTGGATCATCGATGGTTGCAGGCATTTTCCAGGGTATGCCATCAGCGATCTTCTGCATCGTGCCGCGCAGGATTTTGCCGGAGCGGGTCTTCGGCAAACGGTTGACGATGATGGCCATCTTGAAGGCGGCGACAGGTCCGATCGAATCGCGAATCATCCCCACGACCTCTGATTCGATTGCCGTCGTGTCGCGGGAAACATTCCGTTTCAGCACCAGGAAACCGCACGGCACCTGGCCCTTCAACGTATCGATCACGCCGATCACCGCGCATTCGGCGACATCGGGATGGCGGGCGCAGACTTCCTCCATCGCCCCGGTCGAGAGCCGATGACCGGCGCAATTGATGATGTCGTCGGTGCGCGACATGATGAAGAGATAGCCATCCTCGTCGATATAACCGGCGTCGGCCGTCTTGTAGTAGCCCGGAAACTCGTCGAGATAGGCCGATCGGAAACGTTCGTCGGCATTCCAGAGGGTCGGCAGGCAGCCGGGCGGCAGGGGCAGCTTCACGACGATATTGCCGAGCGTCCGCGCCTCGGTCGAATGGCCGGCATCGTCGAGCACCGCAATGTCATAGCCGGGCATCGGCAGCGCCGGCGAACCGTGCTTGACGGGAAGGGCGCCGAGGCCGAGCGGATTGGCTGCGATCGGCCAGCCGGTCTCCGTCTGCCACCAGTGATCGATGACGGGTATGGCGAGCATGCGCTCCGCCCATTTCAGCGTCTCCGGGTCCGCCCTCTCGCCGGCGAGAAACAGCGCCCGTAAATCCGGCACGCATATCGGCGCAACAGTTCACCGTCACCGTCTTCCCGCCGGATGGCGCGGAACGCCGTTGGCGCGGTGAAGAGAACACGCACCTTATGCTCCGAAACGATGCGCCAGAATGCCCCGGCATCCGGCGTGCCGACCGGTTTTCCCTCGTAGATCACCGTGGTTACGCCCGATATCAGCGGGGCATAGACAATATAGGAATGTCCGACGACCCAGCCGATATCCGAAGCCGTCCAGAAGACCTCGCCCGGCTTCAAGCCATAGATATTCCGCATCGACCAATTGAGCGCGACCAGATGGCCGCCATTGTCGCGCACGACGCCCTTTGGCTGCCCGGTGGTGCCCGAGGTATAGAGGATGTAGAGCGGGTCGGTCGCCTTGACCGGAACACAGGCGATCTCGGCGCCGCGATGCCGCGCCACCGCCGCCTCGAAATCCTGGTCGCGACCTCCGGCGAGATCTGCCCGAAGCTCCGGTCGCTGCAGCACCAGACAGCGCTCCGGCTTCGAATGCGCGATCTCGATCGCTTGGTCGACCAGAGGCTTGTAGGCAACGATGCGGCCAGGCTCGAGTCCACAACTCGCGGTGATCACCAGCTTCGCACCGCAATCATCGATACGGGCCGCAAGCTCGCTGGCGGCAAAGCCACCGAAGACGACCGAGTGAACGGCACCGATGCGGGCGCAGGCAAGCATCGAAAACACCGCCTGTGGGACCATCGGCATATAGAGGATGACACGATCGCCTTTACCGATGCCGAGGTCGATCAGCGTCGCGGCGATGGCCTTCACCTCGTCAAGGACTTCGTCATAGCTGAAACGGCGCTTCTCGCCGGTCATCGCACTGTCGAAGATCACCGCCGTCTCGCCGCCGCGCCCGGCCGCCACATGCCGGTCCAGGCAATTGTGGCAGGTATTGGTTTCGGCCCCTGAGAACCAACGGCCATAGACGCCTTCGTCGGATGAAAATACCTGTTCAGGCGGTTTGAACCAGTCGATATCGTCGGCTGCTTCGCGCCAGAAGGCTTCGGGATCGCGTTTCCAAGCCGCATAGGCCTGATCATAGCCGTTCTGCATCTGCTCCTCCCCAGGACATGCAAGCCTCAATCTAAGCGGGGGAGGGCGGGACGGGAAGCCCGACCAAAGCAGCGTATCGGAATAGGATGAGTTTAGGGCGGGCCGGCCTGCTTTAGCGCACGCCGAAAATCGCCGATCCGACGCGCACGCTGGTGGCGCCGAAGGCGATCGCCGTCTCATAGTCGCCCGACATGCCCATGGACAGTTTTTCGACCCCGCATTTGAGCGCGAGCTTTGCCAGCAAGGCGAAATGCGGCCCGGGATTTTCCTCGGCCGGCGGAATGCACATCAAACCCTCGATGGAAAGACCGAGCTCTTCGCGGCAGAGGGTGACGAAAGCTGGCGTGTCGTCAGGAGCGATACCGGCCTTCTGCGGTTCGAGCCCGGTATTGACCTGGACGTAGAGCCGCGTCGTCTTGCCCTGCCGCTTCATTTCCTCGGCAAGCGCGCGGGCGATCTTTGCCCGGTCCACCGTCTCGATGACATCGAAGAGCGCCACCGCATCCGCCGCCTTGTTCGACTGCAGAGGTCCGATCAGGTGCAGCACGATATCCGGCCGCTCGGCCTTCAGCGCCGGCCATTTGCCCTGGCTTTCCTGCACCCGGTTCTCGCCGAAGACACGCTGTCCGGCTTCGATGGCCGGGCCGATCGCCTCCGCCTCGAAGGTCTTCGACACCGCGACGAGCTGGACGGAACCAGCCGGACGACCCGCCTGGCGTTCCCCAGTCGCAATCCGCGATCGCACGTCGTTCAAGCGCTCTTGAAGTTCCATCGTTCTGCCTCGACATACCAGCATGAAAGGATTGGCAATGAACTAACCGGCCAATCTGTGCTTGCCAAGACCCGCTCCCGCGAAATCCCCAGCCGGGATGAAGATCGGCCGCTTGCAGCGCCTGCAAAACTTGACGCTACGGTGGTTTCATGGTGAAGGTCTCGACCAACCTCCCCTGATTTTCCGGAATTTCGAATACCATGGCCACCGAACGTTATAATCCGCGCGACGCCGAGCCCCGCTGGCAGCAGAAATGGAATGAAGACAAGGTCTTCGAGACCGACAATTCCGATCCGCGCGAAAAATATTACGTCCTCGAAATGTTCCCCTATCCGTCGGGGCGCATCCATATGGGCCATGTCCGCAATTACGCCATGGGCGACGTCGTTGCCCGCTATAAACGCGCCCGCGGCTACAACGTATTGCATCCGATGGGCTGGGACGCCTTCGGCATGCCGGCGGAAAATGCCGCCATGGAGCGCGGCGTGCATCCGGCCTCCTGGACCTACCAGAATATCGGCTCGATGAAGGCGCAGCTGAAGGCCATGGGGCTGTCGCTGGATTGGAGCCGCGAATTCGCCACCTGCGATGTCGAATATTACCAGCACCAGCAGCATCTCTTCCTGGATTTCCTGGAGAAGGGTCTGGTCTACCGCAAGCAGTCGAAGGTCAACTGGGACCCCGTCGACAATACCGTGCTCGCCAACGAGCAGGTGATCGATGGCCGCGGCTGGCGCTCCGGCGCACTGGTCGAACAACGCGAATTGACGCAATGGTTCTTCAAGATCACCGATTTCAGCCAGGACCTGCTGGACGCGCTGGATACGCTCGACCAATGGCCGGAAAAAGTGCGCCTGATGCAGAAGAACTGGATTGGCCGATCGGAAGGCTTGGCGATCCGCTGGGAGATCGTGCCGGAAACGGCACCTGCCGGCGAAAGCGAAGTCACCGTCTATACGACCCGGCCGGACACGCTCTTCGGCGCCTCCTTCCTGGCAATTGCCGCCGATCATCCATTGGCAAAGGATGCCGCCGCTAAGAACGCGGAGATCGAAGCCTTCTGCGAGGAGTGCCGCCGCGCCGGCACGTCGCTCGCCGCCCTCGAGACCGCCGAGAAGAAGGGCATGGATACCGGTATCCGCGTCCGGCATCCGCTTGATCCCTCCTGGGAGCTGCCGGTCTACATCGCCAATTTCGTCCTGATGGATTATGGCACGGGCGCGATCTTCGGCTGCCCCGCGGGCGACCAGCGCGACCTTGATTTTGCTCGGAAATATGGCCTACCGGTCGTGCCTGTCGTCATGCCGAGGGATGGCGATGCGGCAAGCTTTTACGTCGGCGACACCGCCTATGACGGCGAGGGTGTGATGATCAATTCGCGCTTCCTCGACGGCAAGACGACCGAGGAAGCCTTCAATATTGTTGCCGACCGGCTGTCGGCCGCTTCGCTGGGCAATACGCCGCAGGGCGAGCGCAAGGTCAATTTCCGTCTGCGCGACTGGGGCATTTCCCGGCAGCGTTATTGGGGCTGCCCGATCCCGGTCATCCACTGCGATGATTGCGGCGTCGTGCCGGTACCGAAGAAGGACCTGCCGGTCAAGCTGCCCGACGACGTCACCTTCGACCAGCCGGGCAATCCTCTCGACCGTCATCCAACTTGGCGGCACGTCTCCTGCCCGACCTGCGGCAAGGACGCCCGCCGCGAGACGGATACGATGGATACGTTCGTCGATTCGAGCTGGTATTTCACCCGTTTTACCGCGCCCTGGGAGGGAAAACCGACCGATCCTGAGGCGGCTAACCGCTGGCTGCCGGTCGACCAGTATATCGGCGGCATCGAGCACGCGATTCTGCACCTGCTCTATTCCCGCTTCTTCACCCGCGCCATGCGCGAGACCGGCCATGTTGCCGCCACCGAACCCTTCAAGGGTCTCTTCACCCAGGGTATGGTGGTCCATGAAACCTATAGCCGTGACGCCGGCGCCGGCCGCGAGTGGGTGGCACCGGCCGATATCCGCATCGACGAGCTTGACGGCAAACGCCGGGCTTTTCTCCTGACGAGCAACGAAGAAGTCGCGATCGGCTCGATCGAGAAGATGTCGAAATCGAAGAAGAACGTCGTCGACCCCGACGATATCATCGCCTCCTATGGCGCCGATACCGCCCGTTTCTTCGTTCTGTCCGACTCCCCTCCGGAGCGTGATGTCATCTGGTCCGAGGCCGGCGTCGAAGGCGCCCACCGTTTCACCCAACGTCTGTGGCGGTTGATTTCTGAAGCCGCGGAGGCACTCTCGACCGTCGCGCCTGCGCCGGCAACCGAGGGGGAAGCGCTGTCGATTTCGCAGGCCGCTCACAAGACGCTGAAGGCTGTCGAAAACGATTATGACAAGCTCTGGTTCAACAAGGCGGTCGCCCGAATTTATGAACTGGTGAACGCGCTGGCCGCGCCGATGACCAGGGTTGCGACGGGCGAGGGTGATGTCACCTATCGCGCAGCAGTGCGTGATGCCGCCGAGATCCTGATCCAGCTGGTCGCGCCGATGACGCCGCATCTGGCTGAGGAATGCTGGACGGCACTCGGCAATGAAGGGCTGCTTGCCCGAACCGACTGGCCGCGATACGACGAGACGCTCGTCATCGAAAATGATGTCGTCCTGCCCGTACAGATCAACGGCAAGAAACGCGCTGAATTGACAATTTCTCGCGACGCAGATCAGAATGCCGTCACCGACGCCGTGCTGGAGCTGGATGCGGTGAAAAACGCGCTCAACGGACAGGCACCGAAGAAGATCATCGTGGTTCCCCAAAGGATTGTAAACATTGTCGTCTGATATCGCTTACAAGCTGGTCCGCAATGCCGGCATCGCCATGATCCTGGCCTCCACGGCTTTTCTCTCTGCCTGCCAGGTTCGGCCGCTCTACTCGGAAAATTCCGGTCTCACCGAAAAGCTTTCCTCGGTCGGCTTTTCCCCGGCAGGCAGCCGGGTCGAGCAGCAAGTCCGCAATCGCTTGATTTTTATAGCCTCGCGTGGGGCCGGCGAACCTGAAAAGCCGGAATTTCAGGTCGAGATGCATACAACTTCGTCTGTCGCCGATACTCTGCTTCGGGATTCGGCCGATACCTCGCGAGCCGGTCGTGTGACCGTCAGCGTCACCTATACGCTGCGCGCAGCGACCGATAATCACGTCATCAAGGCTGGCAGCCGTGCAACCACGGCGCTGGTGGATTTCCCTGACCAGGAGTTTGCCAAGCAGCGGGCAATCCGTGATGCCCAGAACCGCGCGGCGGATCAGGTGGCGGAATTCGTGGGAGCCGATATCGCCGCTGCGCTCAGCCGCTGAGGGCGGTGATGTGGCAGAGTTAAAATCCCACGAATTCGAGACCTTCCTGCAGAAATCGGTGCGGAACTATCGGATATTCGTCATCTATGGCCCCGACCGCGGCCTCGTCTCTGAGCGTGCTGCTCTGCTTGCCGGCAAGACCGGTGTCGCCCTCGATGATCCCTTCTCGCTGACCAAGCTCGATATCGGCGACCTGCAGAAGGATCCGGGACGGCTGCTCGACGAAGCTCAGTCTATCGGGCTGTTTGGCGGTGAGAAGCTGATCTGGATCCGCGGCGCCGCCAATGAAAAATATCTTGTCGATCCCTTAGCGTTGCTGGCTGAAAAGCCACTTGAAGCCGCCCATCTGATTGTCGAGGCTGGTGACTTGAAGAAGGGCTCCTTGCTGCGCAAGACGGCCGAGGCCGCGCGATCGATCATGACGATCCCGTCTTACGCCGATGACAGCCGTGCCCTGAATGCCCTGATCGACGTTGAACTCGGCGCGGAGAAGCTCGGCATCACCCCGGCTGCGCGCCAGGCGCTGATCGCATTGATCGGCGGTGACCGCATCGCGTCACGCAACGAGGTGCGCAAGCTTGCCCTTTATTGTCGCGGGTTCGATACGGTCGAGGAACATCACGTTACCGAAATAATCGGTGATGCCAGTGCGATCTCCGTTGACGATGCGGTCGACGCTATCCTGAGTGGCGATCTCAACGGTTTTATGCACGCCATGCAGAAGATCAGCAGCTCGAAAACCGCGATCTTTCTCGTGCTCCAGGCATGCCTGAAACAGTTTCAGCTTCTCGATACGATGCGCGCCGAAATGGAAGAAAAGCGCCTGCAGGCGCCCCAGATCATGCAGACCATGGGTCGTCACCTGCATTTCCGCCGCAAGCCGATCATCGAACAGGCGCTACGCCAATGGACAGCGGAAAGCATCGCTCGTGAATCCAATCGTCTGCAGGCCGCGATCTTGCAGAGCCGACGGCGACAGGTTCTGGAGGATAGCGTTGCGATGCAAACGCTTCTCTCCACCACCCTTCAATCCGGGCGTAAATCTGCCTAACGCGCTATCCCGGAATTTCGGGCGGCGTGCATTAGCGTCTCTCAAGCAAACGGCAGACTTCTTCGAGTTGCTCTAGCGACTTATAGGAAATTTTGATCTGGCCGCCGCTGGTCTTGTGATTAATCGCAACATCGAGGCCGAGTGCATCGGAAAGGGTCCGCTCCAAGGCCAGCGTGTCAGAATCCTTCTGATCTCGCCGAGAGACGGCCAGTTGCGGCTCCGATTGCGCCTTGATATTATTCTGCGCCAGCTTTTCCGCGTCGCGCACCGACATGCCCTTGGCAACGATCGTACGGGCTAGACCTGTCGGGTCAGGCGTCGAAACCAGCGCCCGTGCATGCCCAGCCGACAAGCTGCCGGCTGCAAGAAGGTCGCGAACCGGATCGGGCAGCTTCAACAGGCGCAACGAATTTGCCACGTGGCTGCGGCTCTTGCCGATAATCTCGCCAAGGTCGTTCTGCGTATAGCCATACTCAGCAATAAGTTGCTCATAGCCCAACGCCTCTTCGAGAGCATTGAGATCCGCGCGCTGTACGTTTTCGACAATGGCGATCTCTAGCGCCGTCTTGTCATCCACGTCGCGGACAATGACGGGAATGTCAATCAGCCCGGCAAGCTGGGCAGCACGCCAGCGTCGCTCGCCAGCGATGATTTCATAGCGATCGCGGTCCATCGTCCGTACGACAATTGGCTGAACGATGCCGTGTTGACGAATGGAACTGGCAAGATCGTGCAGTTCAGTATCATCGAAGAAACGACGAGGATTGCGGGGGTTACGACTGACGAATTCGATCGGGATCATCCTGTCGGCACTGATCGTCCGGTCAGCTTCAACCGGGACAGGCTGATCCATTTCGCCAATCAGAGCCGCAAGGCCGCGGCCCAATCGCCTTTTCGATACATCGTCATTCATGACCTAAATTACCTCTGAAATGATAATCACGCCGCCAGTCTCTGGCGCTCGCGCTGGATGACCTCCGAGGCAAGTTGCAAATAGGCCTGGCTGCCCGCGCATTTCAGATCATAGAGAATAGCCGGCTTGCCGTAAGAGGGCGCCTCGGAAACCCGCACGTTGCGCGGAATTAACGTGTGGTAAACCTTTTCCCCGAGATGAGTGCGTACATCATTGACCACTTGCTGGGCAAGATTGTTGCGCGCATCGAACATCGTCAAGACGATTCCCTGAATATCCAGGCGTGGGTTAACCGTCCGCCGAACCTGGCTGACAGTCTCAAGCAACTGGCTTAATCCCTCCAAAGCAAAGAATTCGCATTGCAGCGGCACCAACACCGAATGCGCGGCCGCCATGGCATTCATCGTCAGCAGATTGAACGAGGGCGGGCAATCGAGAAGAATATACGAAAACGCCTGTGCCTCGGGCGAAGACAGGGCCTTGCGCAACTTGAACACCCGATCGCTCTGCTGGGAGATCTCCATCTCGACACCGAGAAGATCCATCGTCGAAGGAACGATAGACAGATTGGGAACGGCTGTCTCGAGCGTCACCTCAGTGATTCCGCGCTCGCCGATCATCAGATCATAAGAGGAAAGCTTGCGATCGCGGCGGTCGATCCCGAGGCCGGTGCTGGCATTACCCTGCGGATCGAGATCGATGATCAGGACGCGCTCGCCAATAGCAGCAAGCGCTGTTGCGAGATTGATTGCGGTGGTCGTTTTGCCAACCCCACCCTTCTGATTTGCGATGGTGATAATCCGGTGTCGTTCGCCAGCCATTGCCGCAATATCCGATCTGTTAAACCAAGCGCCGGAGATTCGATATTTCCAATACAACAGATTCATGCTCGACGGCGCTTCTATGTTCTAACAGATCGAATTCCCACCGACCACGTGCTTTGTCGATTTCCCTCAGGTAATCCCGGCCTTTATGAAAAAAACCGCGGCAGTCTTCCTTATCCAACATCCACGGGGCGGAATATCCCATGAGACCGTCGAGGTCGGCAAGCGCCCGAGCTGAAATAGCCCCGCATCCGCCGATCTCAGCATGCGCATCTTCGATTCGAATGCTGTGCACGCTCCCGCGCGCATGTGTCTCGCGCAACGCAGTTCTGAGGAAGGCCGCCTTTTTATGATTGCTCTCGACCAGATGCACCCAACCATCCCGAAGTTCGGCCAGAAAGATCGCCGTGATGACGCCTGGAAAGCCACCTCCGCTCCCGAGGTCGACCCAGGTCGTCGGCTTGGGATGGATCTGAAACACCTGGCTGCTGTCCGCAATGTGCCTGTCCCAGAGGTCGCCGAGCGTCGACGGCGCCACCAGATTGATGGTCTTTGCCCACTTTTGAAAGAGCGCCGCAAAATGTTGCAGCCGTTCCTGTGTTTCACGTGAAACACGCAAACCGTTTAATTCCATTCTAAGACTCTCAAATCTTGTCGTCAGGCGCTATGACGCGAGAAAGGCTGGCGTCGACGTAAGTGCACGAGCAGCAATGCGATTGCCGCGGGGGTCATGCCTTCAACAATTGCAGCCTGGGCAATGTTAAACGGGCGGGCAGCACCAAGCTTCGACTTAAGCTCGTTCGAGAGGCCAGAGAGCGAGGCATAGTCGAAATCGGCCGGTATGTGCCGTTCTTCATCGCGCTGCTGATCGGCAATCGCCGCGGCCTGACGATCCAAATAAACGGAATAGCCCGCTTCGATTTCCAATGCTTCCGCCACCTTAGGCACAATCGTACCGAACTTCTCGGGCCAAACATTTCGAAGGGCATCGAAATCATAATTCGGATAAGAGAGCAGGTCATAGGCGCTTCGCCGCTGACCGTCGAGATTGATGTTCAAACCTGCGTGTCGCGCCTCGGTCGGTGTAACCGTCAGCGACTGTAACAGCGCCCGACCTGTATCGATGTCGGTTTGATAACGGGTGAATCGCTGCCTTCGTTCGCTGCTCACGCATCCAAGCTGCATCGCCAGAGGTGTCAAGCGCACATCGGCATTGTCAGCCCGCAAAGTCAGCCGATATTCGGCGCGCGATGTGAACATTCGGTACGGTTCCGTAATGCCACGAGAGGTGAGGTCATCGATCATCACCCCGATATAGGAATTTGTGCGGCTAAAATGAAACGGATCCGAATCGCTGCTTCGCAGTGCAGCATTTAACCCGGCGGCCAAACCTTGTGCGGCCGCCTCTTCATAGCCGGTAGTGCCATTGATTTGACCGGCGAGAAATAGGCCTCTCAGCCGCTTGACCTCGAGCGACGGCGTCAACTCCCTTGGATCGACATGATCGTATTCGATCGCATAACCGGGTTGAATGATTCTCGCTGTTTCCAAGCCGGGGATTGTCTTGATGAATGCAGCCTGTACTTCAGCTGGCAGGGATGTCGAGATGCCATTTGGATAGACGGTATCGTCGTCCAAACCTTCGGGCTCAAGGAAGACCTGGTGTCCATCCCGCTCTCCGAATTTGACCAACTTGTCCTCGATGGAAGGACAATAGCGAGGCCCGACGCCTTCGATCTGGCCGGAATACATTGCCGATCGCATGATGTTATCGACAATGATCCGGTGTGTCGCTTCAGTGGTTCTGGTCACCCCGCATTCGACCTGCTCGGTGGTGATCGCGTCGGTCATCAAGGAGAAGGGAACCAGCTCCTCGTCAGCACCTTGTCGACCGACAGCTTGCCAGTCGATGGTCTTTCCGTCCAGCCGCGCCGGTGTGCCCGTCTTCAACCGTCCCAACCGCAATCCAAGCCTGGCCAATGTCGCCGATAGCCCGATCGACGGCGCTTCCCCGACACGACCAGCCGGCGTCTTCTCCAAACCAATATGAATAAGGCCGCGAAGAAAAGTGCCGGTTGTCAGAACGACCGCCGGTGACCTCAAGGTCCGACCGTCCTTCATGATGACGCCGGTAACCCGCCCATCGGCCACATCCAGATCGAACGCGTCGCCCTCGACGATCTCCAGACCGGGTGTCGCTTCGATCGCCGCCAGCATGGCCAGACGATAGAGTTTTCGATCGGCTTGCGTCCGCGGTCCCCGGACAGCTGCGCCCTTTTTCTTGTTCAGTATCCGGAACTGAATGCCGGCGGCATCGGCGACACGCCCCATCAGGCCATCCATGGCGTCGATCTCGCGAACCAGATGGCCCTTGCCCAGCCCACCGATCGCCGGATTACATGACATGATACCGATCGTGTCGCGTTTATGCGTCACCAAGGCGGTTCTTGCGCCGAGGCGCGCAGCTGCATTGGCAGCCTCTGACCCCGCGTGGCCGCCGCCGATGACAATCACGTCGTAGACATTGTCAGTCATATATCAACTCCATACCCGGCAGGCGCTTCACGTGAAACCGCGCATATATGCCTCAGCGTTTCACGTGAATCATTTGCCGATACAAAACTCCGAGAAGATCACCCCGAGCAACTGTTCGACATCCACTCTGCCGGTAATTCTGCCAAGAAACTCGGCGGCAATTCGAAGCTGCTCGGTACGTAGCTCAAGACTCACGTTTGTTTCCGAAATCGCTGCCTCTACCGCCGACAAACATTTCGCCAGCGAATCCTTATGCCGTTGGCGGCTGGGGATCGCCATGGACAGACCGCCAAAACGCTCGGCAACAATGTTGCCAATCAACCGCCGCAATTCCGGCAAGCCATCGCCTGTCGCCGTCGAGATCTGCAGATCGTAATGATCCGAGGTATCAATAAGATCCTTCTTCGTGCCGACCGTAACATGCGAAGACGCCGGGTCCAAGTCATCAGGGACGACGGGGTTGACCATGTCGACGAGCAACAGAACGAGGTCAGCGTCGCGCAGTGCAAGGCGGGCGCGGCGCACGCCTTCTATTTCAACCCTGTCATCCGCCTCTCGCAGGCCCGCAGTGTCGTAGAGCTTTATCAGGTAGCCGCCAATGTCGAGATCGACCTGCAAGACATCGCGCGTAGTTCCGGCCATCTCCGTCACGATCGCCACGTCGCGGCGCGCCAGAGCGTTCAGCAGGCTGGATTTTCCCGCATTCGGGGCGCCGGCAATGACGACCTTGAAGCCATCCCTGATAACCTCGCCGGCCGAAGCCGCTGCCAGGTGATGTTCAATATCGCGCCGAAGCGTCTCCATATCGGTCCAGACCATATCGGACACCGAACCGGGAACGTCGTCCTCGTCGGGAAAATCAAGTTCCGCTTCGACCAACGCCCTGGCACGGGTTAATCGTTCCGCCCACGAATCGTAAATAGCCGAAAGCCCGCCGGCGCTCTGTTCGATCGCAAGGCGTCGCTGCATCTCGGTTTCGGCGCCGATCAGATCGGCAAGCCCTTCGACCTCGACCAGATCAAGTTTGCCATTTTCAAAAGCCCGGCGCGAGAATTCACCTTCGACCGCCATGCGAACACCTGGAACATCGGCAAGGGCGTGAAATAGCGCCGCCAGCACGGCCTTGCTGCCATGGATCTGCAACTCGGCAACGTCCTCGCCGGTGAACGAGTGCGGGCCAGGAAAAAACAGCACCAGGCCATTGTCGATCGGCTGTTTGTTACGAATCCGAATCGTTCGGTAGGTCGCATATCGGCCTGCCGGAACCGATCCGACAAGCTCGGTCAACAGATCCCTAGTCGACGGGCCGCTGATGCGAACGATCGAAACGCCCGACGGTGGGGCACCGCTCGAGAGCGCATATATCGTATCGTTCGCCATGGCCTTGTCGCTGTTCCGTCGGTTGGAATCTGAATCGATCCTCTCAAATAGAAAAAGCTGGCGACATCATGACAATGCCTCCAGCTCTCATGAACGCATGTCATCAACGCATGTCATCCGGAAGCGTGTGCCGGTTCCAGGATAACGCCATGCATCTAAGGCGCATCAATCGGACGCGCTCTAGATGAATCCGGCTAAGGACTACGTATTCATCGAGTCGAAGAAGTCGGAATTGGTCTTCGTCTGCTTGAGTTTGTCGATCAGGAATTCGATTGCATCTGTCGTGCCCATCGGCGCGAGAATGCGGCGGAGCACGAAGATCTTCTGCAGATCCTGACGTGGAACAAGCAGGTCTTCCTTACGCGTGCCGGACTTCAGGATGTCCATCGCCGGGAAGATGCGCTTGTCGGCGACCTTGCGATCGAGGACGATTTCGGAGTTGCCGGTACCCTTGAATTCTTCGAAGATCACTTCGTCCATGCGGCTGCCGGTATCGATCAGCGCCGTTGCGATAATCGTCAGCGAACCGCCTTCCTCAATGTTACGCGCCGCGCCGAAGAAGCGCTTCGGCCGCTGGAGTGCGTTGGCGTCCACACCGCCGGTCAGCACCTTGCCTGAGGAGGGAACGACGGTGTTGTAGGCACGGCCCAGACGGGTGATCGAGTCGAGCAGGATGACAACGTCGCGTCCATGTTCGACAAGGCGCTTGGCTTTCTCGATGACCATCTCGGCCACCTGAACGTGACGCACAGCCGGTTCGTCGAAGGTCGAGGAGATGACCTCGCCGCGGACGGAGCGCTGCATGTCGGTCACTTCTTCGGGGCGTTCATCGATCAGCAGAACGATGAGATAGCATTCCGGATGGTTTGCGGTAATCGAATGGGCGATGTTCTGCAGCAGCACGGTCTTACCGGTGCGCGGCGGTGCGACGATCAATCCGCGCTGACCCTTGCCGAGCGGCGCCACCAGGTCGATCACACGCGGCGACAGATCTTTCGTGGTGGGGATATCGAGTTCCATCTTGAAGCGCTCGTTCGGATAGAGCGGCGTCAGATTGTCGAAATGAACCTTGTGACGGATTTTTTCGGGATCATCGAAATTGATGGTGTTGACCTTGAGCAGCGCGAAATAGCGCTCGCCTTCCTTCGGCCCGCGGATCGGGCCTTCGACCGTATCGCCCGTTTTCAGCGAGAAACGGCGGATCTGCGACGGAGAGATATAAATATCGTCCGGACCCGGCAGGTAGTTTGCATTAGGGGAACGCAGGAAGCCGAAACCATCCTGCAGCACTTCGACGACGCCTTCACCAATGATTTCGACATCCTGGCTGGCAAGCATTTTGAGGATGGCAAACATCAATTCCTGTTTGCGCATCGTGCTGGCATTCTCGACCTCGAGCGATTCGGCGAAAGCCAGAAGATCCGTCGGGGATTTGCTCTTGAGTTCCTGAAGCTTCATTTCAGCCATGAAGTGACCAATACTCTTTTCAATTTCGAAGGGGGAAGGCGATGTTGGGTCGTATTCGGTACTGCGAAGGGCTCGCAAACGACTGAACTCTACACACATGCCACGTAGATGAGATGCGCGGAAAATAGCGACTCGCAATCGCCGCCGCAAGAGGGCTGCTTAAAATGAAGCAAATTTAACCGGGAGGCGAGTTTGCCTCAGAACGGCTTCACCACGACGAGAATCACAATTGCGATCATCAGCAGTGTCGGTGCCTCGTTCATGAACCGCCAATAGCGTGCGGAGCGGCGGTTCTCGTCCCGTTCGAAGGCTCTGACGGCGCGGCTGAAGAACATATGAACACCGGTCAGCAGCACGACGAGACCGATCTTGGCATGCAGCCAGCCGCCCTGGAATCCATAGACAGACCAGGCGAGATAGAGGCCGAAAATCCAGGTCAACATCATCGCCGGCGTCATGATGATTCGAAGCAGCCGGCGTTCCATCACCTTGAAGGTTTCCGATTGCACCGAACCCGGTTCGGCATCGGTGTGATAGATGAACAGCCGCGGCATGTAGAACAACCCGGCCATCCAGGAAATCACCGCGATGATATGCAGCGCCTTGATCCAGAGATAGAGATTATCCGGGTTCCAGGCAAAAAGTCCGACCGCCATCAGCGCGAAGAAGGCCAGCGCAAAATGCGCACGCCGGCGGGCGTAGCTGCCGGCCCTGCGATCGGTCTGCTTTTCCATCATCACTTCCCGCCTCGCATCCAGCCGCCCCGAACGCGATCGACCAGCCGGCGCACATGCTCGGGGTCGGCCTGCGGTGTGATGCCATGACCGAGATTGAAGATCAGCGGCCCGTGGCCGAGGTGTTGCAGAATATCGTCGATACCGTCTTCCAGAGCCCGGCCGCCGGCAACGACGCGCATTGGATCGAGGTTGCCCTGAACCGGTCCGTCCTTTTGAAGTTCGGCGGCAAAGGCCAACGGCACCGACCAGTCGAGACCGATCGCATCCGCGCCCGTTTTCTGCCGATATGTCTTCAGCTGGTAGCCGGCACCTTTGGCAAAGGCGATGATGCGGGCGTGCGGTCGCTGGGATTTGACCGAAGCGATCATTCGCGCAACCGGCCTGATCGCGAAGGCCTCGAACTCTCTCTCGCCGAGAACGCCAGCCCAGGAATCGAAGATCTGCACAGCGTCGGCGCCGGCATCGATCTGAGCGACGAGATAATCGGCCGAGACGTCGGCAAGCAGCATCAGCAGATGTTCGAAGGCGCGGGGATGCCTGTAGGCGAAGAGACGGGCAGGGGCCTGATCCGGCGTGCCGTGTCCAGCAATCATATAGGTCGCAACCGTCCAGGGCGCGCCACAGAAGCCGAGCAGGGTGGTTTCGGCTGGCAACCCCTCTCGCAGCCGTCGCACCGTCTCCAGAACCGGGCTGAGATAATCGACAACCGCTTCCCCATTCAACCTGCCGATACCGTCTTCATCGATCGGATCCATCTCCGGGCCACGGCCCTCCGTGAACCGCACATTCCGCTTCATTGCATCGGGGATGACGAGGATATCGGAAAACAGGATGGCCGCATCAAAGCCATAGCGGCGTATCGGCTGTAATGTCACTTCGACGGCGTAATCGGGCGTATAACAAAGATCGAGAAAACTTCCTGCCTTTGCCCGCGTCTCCCGATATTCCGGGAGATAACGTCCCGCCTGCCTCAT